>JAKPGL010000130.1 GCA_029550925.1 Planctomycetota bacterium | reverse complement strand
CAGGCGGATTTATTTCCAGGCCCGGTGGGCGGTCCGGCGAATGGCCTTGGCGAATCCGCTGTTGAATTTCGATCAGATTCTACTGGTCCAACGTGTTCCTCCGTCCTTTCCGCACATGTCGGATCAATACTACGGCTGGTGGTCCCGGGGCGGCGGCGGGATTTACATTTTGGAAGGATTCCGCCAGGAGCCGACCCGGTCAGACGTCGCTGGAACTGCCCAGTCCGGGGCGAAGGACCCTCAGGCAGCGGGGAATCAAACTTCGGCCAGCGGGCCTCGGATCCGCTGTATTACCGAAGGTTGGCCGGTCGGGAGTTTCGTTCGGCCTGACCTCTCCTATGACGGAACGAAAGTGCTTTTTGCCTATGCGAAGTATTATCCCCATGTCCATGCGATTCCCGACAAGGTCAACAAGGACAATTTGCCGGAGGATGCGTTTTACCATCTGTACGAGATGCGTCTGGACGGCGGCGGGGTGCGTCGGTTGACCAAGGGGAAATACGATCATTTTGACGGTCGGTATCTGCCCGACGGTCGCATTGTGCTGCTTTCGACCCGCAAAGGGCAGGCGGTGCAGACACCGGCCAGCAAATGGGAACCGCTTTCCGAGGCTTCCGCCCGGCCGGATAGCTACGTTCGGTGCGGCGGGGACAACGCTCGGCCGGTGCCTGTTTATACGTTGCACGTCATGGACGCCGACGGCGGCAACCTCCGGCCCATTTCGGCGTTTGAAAACTTCGAGTGGTATCCAGCGGTTGCTTGGGATGGCCGGATTTTATACGCCCGGTGGGATTACATCGACCGGCCTAACGGCGACTTCCTGAGCCTCTGGAGCACCAATCCGGACGGGACGAATTCGCAACTGGTCTATGGCAATTTTACGCATCGACCGCAGTGCGTGTTTGAGGCCCGTCCGATTCCGGGTTCGACGAAGTTCGTTTTTACCGCCTCGGCGCATCACTCGAATGTGGGCGGGTCGCTGGTGCTTTTGGATCGCAGTTTGGGAACCGAAGGCGACCGTCCGATCCGCCGCATCACGCCGGAAGTGGTCTTTCCGGAGACCGAAGGGTGGCCCCGGCATTATTACGCCGATCCTTGGCCGCTGAGCGAGGAGTTTTTCCTGGTCGTCTGGAGCGATAAAGGTCTGCCGCCGCATACGTATGTTACCGACGATCGCAATCCGCCCAATCCCACGGGGATTTATCTACTGGATGTGTTCGGCAATTTGGAACTTTTATATAGGGACCCATCGATTGGCAGTTGGGACCCGATTCCGATTCAGGCTCGACCTAGGCCGCCGGTGATCGCCGATCAAACAGCCGCCGCGAACACGCCTCCGCCCAAAAAGCCCGACGTGGGCTATTTCCTCTTGCAGGATGTGTATCGCGGCATGGAGGGGGTGGAGCGTGGGTCGATCCGGCGATTGCGCCTGGTGGCCGTTATCCCTAAACTACAGCCCCACATGAACCAACCGAACTTGGGCATCACCCACCAAGACCCTGGAAAATTCATATTAGGTACCGTGCCGGTGGAGCTGGACGGATCGGCTTATTTTCAGGCGCCCGCCGGGGTACCGGTGTTTTTCCAGGCCTTAGACGCCCAAGGGTATGCTGTGCAAACGATGCGGACACTAACTTATGTTCAGCCGGGAACAACGCTCAGTTGCATCGGATGCCATGAGCATCGGGATACCGCGCCGCCTGCGGGCAGCCTGCCGATGGCGGCCCGGCGCCCGCCCAGCCGGTTGCGGCCGGGACCGGAAGGTTCTTGGCCGCTGCGGTACGATCGGCTGGTGCAGCCGGTCCTGGACAAGTATTGCGTCCGGTGCCATCGGCCCGATAGCCCGGAGCCGAAGGCTGTCCACTTCGACCTTACCCCGGCCAAATCCTATGAAAATCTTCTGAACTACGCGGACCGCGATTTACACAAACTGGCGTTTGAACGCGCCCGATCGGTCGTCGGCCAGATGCCCGCCCGACAGAGCAAATTGCTCCGCCGGATTCTGGACAACCACCCCGAACTACGCTCCGACCCGGACGCCGTGGAACGGCTGCAAACCTGGATGGACGCCTACGCCCACCGAATGGGCCACTTCAGCGACCAGCAGGAGGCCGAACTGGTGCGACTTCGGCAACAGTGGCAGCCCTTGTTGGAAGAGCGATAGACAAATCCACGAATCGAGTAGTTTCTCTTTGTGGAGAAGAATAACGAGCCTCTAACAAAATGAAGCCACCCCAAAGACTAGACGGGTCCCCCTACCCGGCGTAGGTTGCGGAAAAGGTCATTTTCTGGAGTTTTGCAAATTTGGGATTTCCACCAACTTGTACACTACCTACCCTCAAAAATCACAGGATTTTTGAGGGACCTGTTCCGTGTACGAACACCTGAACTAGCCCATTTTGCAAAACTCCAGTCATTTTGTTAAAGGCGCAGATTCAGAAGTTTTTCCTTGGCCTTTTTTCAAAGGAGGATGGTGCGATGCGTGCCGTACGAGCGATGTTGGTGGTTGTTGGGGTGGGACTGGTGTATGGTATGGCAGGTTGGACTGGGATGGCGGCCGACAACACGCCGCCGGAAGGCTTTACCGCCCTGTTTAACGGGAAGGATTTGGCCGGCTGGCAAGCAGCCCGCGGCAGAACAGAAACACCGGAGGAGCGGGCCAAATGGCAGGAGCATTGGAAGGTCGAAGACGGCGTGATTCGCTTCGACGGCCAAGGCCCCGACCTCTGGACCACCAAAAAATACAAAGACTTCATTCTCCTGCTGGATTGGCGATTCCCCAAGCCGGGCGATAGCGGCGTCTATTTGCGGGGGCAATCCAAAAGCCAAGTAAACATCTGGTGCAATCCGTTGGGTTCCGGCGAAGTCTGGGGCTATCGAACCGACAAGTCCATGCCCGAGGAAGTCCAAAAGGCATGCACGCCGCTCAAACGAGCTGACCGGCCTGTCGGCCAGTGGAACACCTTCAAGATCACTATGCGGGGCGATCGGCTCACCGTGGAGCTAAACGGCGAAGTGGTCATCAAAGACGCCCAATTGCCAGGGGTACCGCCCGAAGGCGAGATCGCCCTCCAGCGCCACGGCAACCCGATCGAGTTCAAAAACATCTTCATCCAAGAACTGCCCAGCCAGTAAACCCCGGTCCTGTCGTCCGCTGGATGGGCGAAAACCGTCGGCCGCATTTCGCAGACGCCTCGCCGTCGGATAATCTGCTTGGGCGGAAAGACGGTGCGGGCGATGGGTCTCCGACGGGAAAACGAGAGTTCTGTTTTCTCACCGGCGCGGCTCAGGCTTTTTTCGTTTGAAGGCAGGCGGCATATCATAGGCGTAAGGCGGTATTTCTCGAAGCGGCGGTACGTTATACTGTTGTTGCAGACGCCGGAGTTCTGCCCGCAGCTCTTCGACCACCTTCGCATAGGCCGGGTCGTTGATAAAGTTTTTCGTCTCCTCCGGATCGACCTTTAGGTCGTAAAGTTCCCACTCATCCAGGTCGGGCCGATAGTAATGAACTAATTTATATCTATCCGTCACTACGCCATAATGCGGCCGGACCCGGTGCGGCTGGGGATATTCGTAGTAATGGTAGTAGAAACTGGTTCGCCAATCCGGCGGCTCTTGGCCCCGCAAAAGCGGCGCCAAACTCCGCCCCTGCATGTCAGCCGGCTGCGGCGCCCCCGCAATATCCAGAAACGTCTGGGCAAAATCCAACACCGACACAATCTTCGAGCACTCACTGCCTGGCCTGACCACCCCCGGCCAACGAACCAGAAGAGGTGTGCGCAGCGACGGCTCCAAAATCCATCGCTTGTCAAACCAGCCGTGCTCCCCAAGGAAAAACCCCTGATCGCTCGAATAAACGACTACCGTATTTTCAGCCAGTCCCTCTTCGTCCAAAAACCGAAGCAGCCGGCCGACGCTTTCGTCGATCCCTTTGATGCAGCCAAGATAATCATGCATATACCGCTGGTAGCGCCAGCGGATCAGGTCTTTGCCTTGCAGGTTGGCCTCTCGGAACTTCTGATTGCGCGGTTCATAATAGGCGTCCCAGAGTTTACGTTGCTCTGGGTTGAGGTCCGAGGGCGGAACGAGCTTGGCATCCTGGACGTCAAATGTCTTCTCCAGGCTCATATCCTGATCCCGCCATGCTAGTCCCCGGCCATTGCCATACTCGTCGAAAAGGGTATCCGGTTCCGGATAGACCCGGTCGTTGTCCCAGCCCAGATGCCGAAGGGCCGGCTCCCACCGTCGGTGCGGGGCTTTGTGCTGGCAGAGCAAAAGAAACGGCCTAGACCGATCCCGCTTTTTGAGCCACTCGATACTCAAATCCGTGATTATATCGGTTACATAACCCTGGTGTTGGACCCGCTGGCCGTTGCGAATCATCGGCGGATTATAATAGACGCCCTGGCCCGGCAGGATCTCCCAATAGTCGAATCCGGTCGGATCGCTTTCCAGATGCCATTTGCCCACTAGGGCCGTCTGGTAGCCTGCCTGTTGCAAGAGTTTCGGAAAGGTGGTCTGCGAGCCGTCGAACGGACGCCGTGGATCGTTCCGATACACTGCGTTCAGGTGGGAATATTTACCGGTGAGCACGGTAGCCCGGCTTGGGCCGCAAATGGAGTTGGGCACAAGGCACCGGGTGAACTTCATCCCCTCGGCGGCCAGGCGGTCGATGTGGGGCGTCTGGATCAACCGACGCTTTTCTCCATAGCAACTAATGGCCTGCCAGGCATGATCGTCGGAGAAGATAAACAGGATATTCGGCCTGGAAAAGGCCGACTGGTTCCTCTCCGGTTCTGCCGCCGCCAGAGTAGAAAAGACGCCAAAACCTGTTAACAGAGCCAAAACAGTTCGCATGGTTCGGCCTCCTAAGGTGTCCGATTGGCTAACTTGTCGCCCTGGCTTGGAGAGGGGTACTGGGGCACGAGGTAATTCCGCCGGTCCCTAGGCGATTTCTAGTTTTCCTCTGGAAACCGGCCTTTCACACGCCTTCAATGTACTACTCGGAAACAGCTTTTTCAACCACGCAACGGTTTTACCTTGTTTGGCCATGCCCGTTTGGGGCGGCTTTCCAAATAGAATGAATAAAATATCACTTTTGCCGCCGACGCCTTTCAGGAAAGATACACCAGGAGAAAACCAGCAGCGCTGGGACTTGTAGGCTACAAGCAGGCCAAAGAAAATAAAAAAGGCCTGAAAGTTTCCAATGGATGGCTGAGCTGGTCCGGGTTGAAATGTTTCTATAAGCAGAGAGAGCAATATGTTAGCCAAGCTGAAGACATTTTCCCTGCTGGGTATCGAGGCGGCGCCGGTGGAGGTGGAAGTGGATGTCTCGCCGGCCGGGGTACCGAAGACGGTGTTGGTGGGGCTGCCGGAGGCGGCCGTGCGGGAAAGTCAGCATCGGGTGGAGCGGGCCTTGGTCAACAGCGGCTTTGAGCGGCCGCAAAACCGAGTGGTAATCAACCTGGCCCCAGCCGATCTACCAAAAGACGCCGCCTCGTTCGACCTGCCGATTGCTTTGGGGATTTTGCTGGGCAGCGGCCAGATCGCCTCGGACAGGCTCCAGGAATATGCGGTGGTAGGGGAGTTAGCGTTGGACGGGGCGACCAGGCCAACCAAGGGGGCTTTGTCGATGGCCATGGCCGCCGCGGCTCAAACGGACGCTTCCGGCCAACGGCTTCGGGGATTGGTGGTTCCGCAGGCCAGCGCCGCCGAAGCCGCCGTGGTCGAACAGATTGAAGTCATTGCGGTTTCCAGCCTCACTCAGGCGGTAGGTTTTTTCACCGGACAACTGGACATCGAGCCGACCGCATCCCGGCTGGAGGAATGGTTCGGCCAATTGGCCGGGTATGATGTGGATTTTTCGGAGGTGCGGGGGCAGGAGATGGCCAAACGGGCCATCACCGTGGCGGCTGCCGGCGGGCATAACCTGCTGATGATCGGTCCGCCCGGATCGGGCAAAACCATGCTCGCCAAACGGGTGCCCACGATCCTGCCCGAACTTACCCCGGCCGAGTCGATCGAAACGACCCGGATTTATAGCGCCCTGGGCCGCCTGAAGCCGGGCCAACCGCTGCTGGCAGTCCGGCCTTTCCGAGCGCCCCATCATACGATCAGCGACCCTGGTCTTGTGGGCGGCGGCTCCCCGCCCGCTCCCGGCGAAATCTCCCTGGCCCATAACGGAGTGCTCTTCCTGGACGAATTGCCTGAGTTCAACCGCCATACCCTGGAACTCCTGCGCCAGCCACTGGAAGACGGCGCCGTAACCATCGCCCGGGCCTTGAACAGCACCACCTTCCCGGCTAATTTTATGCTGATCGCGGCCATGAATCCGTGTCCGTGCGGCTATCGGAACGATCCCCGTCGGCCCTGCCATTGCACCATCCCGCAGATCGAACGCTATATGTCCAAGATCAGCGGGCCGCTGGTGGATCGGATCGACATCCACCTTGAAGTGCCGGCGGTGCCGTACCGGGACCTGGCTGACGGGCCGACGGGCGTCTCCAGCGCCGAAATGCGCAGTCAGGTGGCTGCCGCCCGGCAAATTCAGTCCCAACGGTTCGCCGCCACAAAAATCCGCTATAACGCGGACATGACACCCCGGCAAATCCGGCAATACTGCCGATTGTCGGAGGAGGGCAGAAACCTGCTCAAAATGGCCATGCAAGAGCTGGGTCTGTCGGCCCGCGCACATGATCGGATACTTCGGGTCGCCCGCACTATCGCCGATCTGGACGGCTCGGCCTCCATCGAACCCCATCATCTGAGCGAAGCCATCCAATACCGGATGCTCGACCGAACCCTGTGGACGTGAGTAGTAGGGGAGGAGTGGAGGACGCAAAAAATCCTCGGACCCAAGCCCGTGGGCCCTCGTCCAACGGCAAATCGCTGAGCCGCGCGGTATTAAGGAAGCCGGTTCGTCTCAAAGGCCTTATAGTGGATACCGTTCAGTTGAAAGAAAAAAAGGCGTAGATTAAAATGCCGATAGGTAAATTGGTCGATTAGCATTTTCGGGAACTTGCTGGATTGGCCAAAATCCAAGCTCGAAAGGAGGTGGGGTATGTCTCCTAACCGTCGGTGGGGGTTTACGCTGGTAGAATTGTTGGTGGTCATTACGATCATTGGGATTTTGATTGCGCTTTTGTTGCCGGCGGTGCAGTCGGCTCGGGAGGCGGCCCGGCGGGCGCAGTGCCAAAACAATCTCAAACAGATCGGCCTGGCCTGCCTGAACCATGAAAGCGCCTACCGTATCTTTCCCAGCAACGGTTGGGGCTGGGGGTGGGTCGGCGACCCGGACCAGGGGGCGGGCCGGCGACAACCGGGCGGCTGGATCTACCACATCCTCCCCTACCTGGAACAAGAGGCCCTCTATAACCTTGGTCGGGGAAAAACGTTCGCCGAAAAGAAGGTTCTCAACCGCACCCTGGTTTCCACGCCGCTGGTGGTCTTTACCTGTCCATCGCGTCGGCGTGCGGCGCCCTGGCCGGTGCAAAGCATTTATGACTTAAACTGGATCAATGTGGATAACGCCAGCACGTTGCAAATCGCCCGGAGCGATTACGCCGTCAACGCGGGGGTAGCCACCTGGGTCGAGCACAGTAAAGGACCGGGTGATCTGGCGGGCGGGGCTAATTGGCCCACCCTGGACTATAATGGCATCGCCCACCAATGCAGCGAGATTGCTATGGCCGACATCAAAGACGGCTCCAGCAATACCTTCCTGGCCGGGGAAAAATACCTTAATCCAGACCATTACAATACCGGCGGCGACGGCGGGGACAACGAAAGCATGTACGCTGGCAACGACAACGATAACGCCCGGGTGGCGTACTACGACCCGGCCAATTCGGGCAACAATAAACTGCCTATGCAAGACCGACCAGCCTATGGGGATTCCTATCGGTTTGGTAGTGCGCATGCGGCCGGGTTGTACTTTGTCTTTTGCGACGGGTCGGTGCGGATGATCAGCTATTCGATCGATCCGCAGACCTTTGTCTATCTAGCCAACCGCAAGGACGGCCAAGCCCTCGACGCCAGCAAATACTAAACTTCTGGCCAACACATCCCTATCGGGCGTAAACTCCAATAGTCCAGGTGGTGGTAAAGCTACGCTTCGATAGTCCAAGCTCAGACGCCCAGGATGGGGTTCTCGGCTGGCCTCCCCAGATTGCCGACTCCTATTGGGCGGAGAACCAAATCGGCCCTCGTCTTGACGGATATGCCCGGTTGCCGGACAATGATCCTGTATTCGCTCTCATTTCCCGGGGAGTCTGCCCATGATCCACCGTATCAGGATCCAAAATTTCAAAAGTCTTCGGGACGTAACCGTGGAACTCTCGCCGGTTACCGTGTTTATCGGCAAAAGCGGCACGGGAAAAACCAACTTCGTCTCCGCCATCCGGTTTCTGCGAGATTACCTAATCCAAGGAGGAGTTCCCCCATACGCCAACCAACAAAATTGGCGCTGTGCTACGAATCCCAAGGGGCCCCCCGAGTTTAGTGTAGAATTTACCATTTCCGGAATGAATACCCCTTTTCATTACACATTACGATTGAGCTCTGAGAGGGACTATCTTCTCTTGGAAGAGTTGAGTTGCGAAACAGAAACAGGGCAAAAGATAATTTTTTCCCAAGCGAAGCCCCGCCCCCCAAGCTCCTCGCCCCTGCAGGTCTCTCCTTCTGTCATCTGGCAGGTCCCTCCTTCTTTAATATCGCCTCCTGAGCCTGGAGCGTTGGCTTTGGGCCGACTGCCGGGTTTGGAGGAAGCAGTGCTAGCGTATACGGCACTGACGGCCGGAATCGGCGTGTATAATTTCCCCTATGACGTGCTCCGAAAAAGCGAAACTGTCTCTTCTAACTTCGGGTTGGCCGACAAAGGCGAAAATTATCTCCAGGTTCTTCGGCAACTCCTTACCGATCTGCAGGACATCGAGACGCCGAAGGCGATGGTAGCTACCCTTCAGTGTCTCAATCCCACCATCGCCACCATCCAGCCGAATTCTATTCAACAACCGCAGCGAGTGATTGTTGGCCATCGGTTGGGAGAGAAAATTTTGCCTTTGGACTTGGATCAGGAGTCGGACGGTTTTCGTCGGTTCTTTGCCCACCTGCTTGCCCTGTATCAGAAGCCTTCGAAGCAAACGCTTGTTTTTGAGGAGCCGGAGAATGGGATTTATCCGGCCGCATTAAAGCTACTGGGTGGTGAGTTCAAAGCGGCGCCGGATGCGGGCCGGGGGCAGGTGCTGCTGACCACGCACAGCCCTATGCTTCTGGACGAGTTTTCCGACGAGCAGATCCGGGTGGTGGAGTTGGTGGATTTGGAGACTCGGATAGGTCCCCTGGCCCAGGATCAACGGGAGGCTTTGCGTGAACAGTTGTTGCATCCCGGCGAACTGTTTACGGTAGAGACTCCTCGAATGGCGGCTGGCGAGGTGGAGACGGCCGGATGAGTCGGAAGCGGCTTGTGCTGATGGTCGAAGGCCACGGCGACGCAGAGGCGACGTGCGTGCTGGTCAAACGCCTCCTGGCACAACAGGCCGCTTTCGACGTGATCATTCTCGACGAATTTCCAATCCGAGTAGGAGGGTATAGCAAAGTTTGCAAAAATCAATTTGCTGATTGGCATCGTTATTTGAAAGTTGCCAAAACACGGAAGGACTTTGGCGCTGCCCTTCTTCTGTTGGATGGCGATAGCGATTTTCTTTGGGATGGCCGTGGGCCGGTGGAGGGGGAGGATTTTTGTGCGATGCGAGCAGCCCGGATGCTTGCTAAGGAAGCGCAACGAGTTGGTGCTGGCAGCCAGTTTTCTGTGGCCGTGGTGTTCGCTTGTAAAGAATTTGAATCCTGGTTCATTGCCGCAGCCGACTCATTGGTAGGAAAACGCTTTCCGGATGGCCGGATTGTAGTTTCCAAACTACCTCAGGAGATTCCGGCGGATCCAGAAACGTCGCCCCGGGATGCGAAGGGTTGGATAAGGCAAAAGATTCCTACCGGCTACAACCCGCCTCGGGATCAGGCGAAGCTGGCAGAGCTGGTGGATTTAAGTCTGGTTCGGCAGAAGATGCGATCTTTTCGGCGTTTGGAAGCGGCGGTTCATGATCTGGTCGAAGCCGTACGGATGGGGCAGGCAGTCTGCACCCCTTAGAGGACCCCATAGATTGCCCCTGCCTGTCTGAACGAAGGGGCGGAGAAACCGATTTCTTCCGACCCGGCCGGACCAGCCATCCAGACGAAACGCTCTTTTATTCTGTTATCCCCCGGCTACTCTTCTTTGATCAGATAGGCGACTTGGATCAAGGGGCAGGTTTCGGATTGGCCTTGGTTGTTGCTCAGTTGGGCCGTCCCGACCACGCGGCCAATAAACCATAGCTTGGTGGAGATGGGCAGTTTCGCATGGTCTTGACTGACCAAGAGGAGGAGTTTTCGATCGATCCCCTCGGCGGCCAAAAGAATAGCAGGCTGATTGGCGCGGATTTGTTCAGCGTTCATCACGACGCTGCCCTGCAGGAGGGCGCCTTGATCCGGCTGGAGTTGGTTGGCGGCCTGGGCGTGGATTTTTTGCCAATGTTCTTTTGTCCATGGAGATTTCTGGAGTTCGGCGATCAGTTGGTCGGCCTTTTGGGCGCAGGCGGCCACGGCCTCTTTTGGCGCTTGAGGAGCGGCTTCGGGATGGGCTTGAATGTGTTTCACGATGGAAACCACCCGGGCAAAGAGTTGTAGGGTGTTATATTGTTCCGCCGTCTCCGGTTTCCAAAAGAACTGGCAACAGGCGTCGTAAAGCTTTTGGAGTTCCTCCGGCGACAGGCCCACACCGCCCGGACGCGGCGGAGGAGGCGCGGGCGGCTGTTGAGGCGGAGGTTGGGACGGGGGCGCTTCTTTGGGCGTCGGGGGAGACTCTGGGGACGGCTCCGCCGACGGAGGCGGCTGCGAAGGCCCCGGCGACTCCTTCGGCTTGGCCGACGGCTGAGAAGGAAGTTGGTCCGGCAACGGCGTAACTTGGCTGTCGTTGCACAACGCCATCAAGGCCCGCAAATATCGCACCGGAATCGCATACCCAAAGGAAAGCTCATTGACAAAGGAATTGATTCCTAGGACCTGTCCCTGTTTATTGACCACCGGGCCGCCGCTATTGCCCTGGGCGATCCGGGCGCTATGCTGAATCTATATCATGTCCAGGGGCGCTTTCATCTGCAAAAGCAGCGGATTGGGCCGTTCTTTCAACAGCTCCATCGTGGTAACCACCCGGCCTACCGTGCCTTCCACAAAAGTAAAACTCAAATTGTGCGGATGGCCGCAAACTCGGATCTCCTCCCCCAATTCCGGTTCTCCAGAAAAATTGATGTCCAGTACCCGCAACCGAGAAGGAGGATCGGCCAGTTTCAGGATGGCCAAGTCCATGCTCTGTTCCTGGGCCAAAATACCAGCTACTTTGCACTGGGTTCCGTCGAAAAGCCGAACCCGAGTCGCCGACGTGCCCTGCGAAATGACATGGTAATTGGTGGCCACCCAACCGCGGGGATCAATGAAAAACCCGGCGCCAATGCTCATTCTGCCCTCACCGGCAGGCATCTCGATCTTCACCACGGCGTCCAAGACTTCGCGGATGGTTAGGGAGGGTTTCGATTGTCCTGTTTGCGGGGAAGGACCGACCTGGCCGGCAGAACTAGACGGCTCCTGGGGCTTTTTTTTGTCGGTCGGGGTCTGTTTGGCGGAAGCTTTCGGCCCTTCGGTCTGTGCGACGGGGCCTCTGGTCTGATCCGAACCTGAGGATTTCAAAGCGGCATAGACCACAGCGCCCACTAACAACCCGCTCACCGCCGAAGCCAACACAATCCACGCCCACACAGGAACCGCTGGAACGCCCCGAACCGCTGCTTTGCCTTCCGGGCGGAGAGGCGGCGAAAAAGAGGCCGGTTGAACCGGCGGAACGGTCGAGACAAATACCGGCGCAGGTTTTACCACAGGAACCGGCCCGCTTTGGACCTCCGAGGCGTCCTGATCCGAGGCGGAGACGAATTCTTCCTCCCCTAGAGTTTCCCTGGAGGATTTTCCTTCGGAGGGGCTTTTCTTCGCGGCGATCGGAACGACCGCCTGGGGCGAAGGTTCAGGCAGGGGAATTTGAATCACGCCCTGACACTGGGGGCATTTCACCCGTTTGCCCGCATACTCGTCTCGGGCCTTAAAACACGCCCCACACAACGGGCATTGAGCGAGAATCGCCATAGTTTTCCCCTTTGCAGCTTACCCGGCCAGCAAGCGAACACCTCCGCCGTCTATCCTTTCCCCCAAAAGGTTCCTCGGCATCCCCTCCGTAGCCGACGGCGCGTGATTCTTCTCGATCTGTCGGCGTCCTCGTCGAACAGGCGGAAATCTGCGGAAATCGTCGTGTACGGAACGCCTTCCCCGTCGCCGACTCGGGACGGCGCACTCCCTGCCTGATCGGTTCCAATCTTGCAAAGAGGCAACCACAGCCCGATCGTGGCGGATTGGTTAATGTTTTTTTATGCTCTTTTTAGGTCGGCCAGTAAGGGCGGCGCAACGTTTACACCGTTTACGTGCCGGGTGGAGTTTAGTCCCACATTTGGGGCACCTGCGATCCTTGAGTTTTTTGACAAACTTCGTGCGTGGTCTAGTCCTCATTGTACACCTTGAGTGATTTCTATGGAAAAAAGTTCACCAAGAATTTATTTTATCCAATTTTCCCAAAAATCCCATTTTTCCCAAATTATCTTTCTGGACGATAGGTTCTACCTGAGGAAAGCTCTCAAAATAGTTTAAAATGGATTTTTCTTTCTTACAAGAGTTCCCACGATATTCGTCCTTGCGGGAAGAGAATACTGGGCTTGGAACCCAGTCCGTTCGACTGGCTTGCGTACTGCGGGGAGACCATCTCTTATCGTCTGACAGGCGGCGTTCGATCTAAGAGGGCGTTCCATACAAAGGTCGTCCAGGAGAGTGCGATTCTCCTTTAGTTGGGGTGATCCCGCCTATTTTGGGGGATTGAGGTCTGGGGTGAGAAAAAGCTTTTGAAATTCCTTGCGAAGCAGTAGGGTCCGGAAGACAATAGAAAGGATAGAAAGGTTCCCAGGGGCCAAGACCACCATGGCTGATGTGTCAGGGGAAAGGGCATGAAACTGGCGTGGGAAATAGGTTTGGCCGCATTGTTGGCCGTCGGGATACTCATGGAACGGACGGCAGGGGAGGCAAGTTCCGAGCCATCGGCCCAGCCTAATCCCTCGTTGGCCGAATGGATTGCCCAGTTAAACAGCGATCAGTTTGAGGTCCGACAGCGTGCGATGCGGGGCTTAACGGAGGCCAAGTCGGCGGCAATTCCCCCGTTGGTCGAGGCGGCCCAAAAAGGCAATCTGGAAGTTACCAGCCGGGCCATCCAATTGCTCATGCAATTCGCCTTCTCCGACGACCCCAAATTGGAGTCCGACGCGGTGGCCGCCTTGAAACAGATCGCCGCCTCCACGAATCCCTCGGCGGTTTGGCGGGCACAGAACGCGCTGGCGTGGCACAAGACGTGGATTTATCAGCGTCTGATCGCCCGTCTGCAACAACAGGGGGCTACGGTCCATCATAACGGCCAGGTGGTCCATCTGGTGCAGATCGGGCCTGGTTGGAAAGGCGGCGATGATCTTTCGTTACTCCGGGAATTGACCGGCTTGCAGAGTCTTCAGCTCGACAACGCCCCGGTCAGCGACGCCGGATTGGTTTCCGTGGAGGAAATGCCGACGCTAGTGAATCTCCAGGTGAGCAATTGCCCGATTCGAGGGCCGGGACTCAAAGTGCTCCGAAAATGCCCCCAATTGAGTGCGCTCGTGCTGCGCGGCCTTCAACTCCAGCCGGAGGCCCTCGAACATCTTTCCGGTCTCTCTCGCCTTCAAACGCTCGTCTTCGAGGACACTCGGCTGACGGACGCCGGGTTGGCTCAGATCAAAGAGTTGCCCAGCCTCCGTATGTTGAACCTAAACCGAACTGCCATTACCGACGCCGGGCTGGAACATCTGAAACGGTTTCCTAATCTGATGCATTTGCAGCTCAATGAAACCGGGGTGCAAGGCTCAGGGCTGGTGCATCTGGCCGATCTGCCGCAGTTAATGCAACTGAGCTTGCAAAAAACCAAACTGGCCGACGAACATCTGGTCCATCTGGCCAAGTGCAAAAATCTCAGGAACGTGGACCTCACGGGTGCTTCGATCCGAGGCGTGGGCTTCCAAAGGCTCCAGGAGGCCGGGACATTGACCCATCTGGTGCTCAACAGCACGCAGTTCAATGACGAGGGCGCCAAGGTGCTGGCCGAGGCAAGCCCGATTCAGTCCCTCATGCTCAACGATACGCCGATTACCGATGCCGGGTTGGCGCACTTAGCCAAAATGCCCAACTTGGTCTCCCTTTGGCTGATAAATACCCAAATTACCGACGCCGGCCTGCAACAATTGAAAGAGGCTAAAAAACTCCGGCAGGTCTTCGTCCAAGGAACCAAAGTCACCAGCCAGGGGATTGACGAGTTCCGCAAAGCCATACCCCAATGCAATGTGCAACAGTAGAAAGCGTCGGTGGCCCCCCGGAGTAGCGTCCGAGGTTCTTTTCCGTCCTTCCGGAAAAATCTCCTCTAGCCTCTCGGCGGATGGGGAGGTAAAATACAGATTCTTTTGTTCCGGATAGCCGACTTTGGTTCCATGAACGTCTTATTGAAAAAAGAGCGGTCCTTGGAAGCACCCCCTCCCGTAGAGGACCTTCAGATAAATCTTTTAAGGGGGCAGCCGAGAAGAGGCTATGGCCGAGCGTTCTGGCTGGCCTACCTTTCTAATTTCTTGATCTCCGTGGCGGTGTCGATCCTGTACCGGTATGCCGATTTTGTCCGGCTTCTGGGCGGCAGCGAATATCAACTGGGGTGGATCGTTGGGGTGGGGATGATCGGGAGTCTGACGGCTCGGCTCACCTTGGGCAGTGGGATCGACCGTCGGGGGCCGAAAGCCATTTGGTTGGTCTCGCTGGCGGCCTTCTGTGTGATCTGTTTTGCTCATCTGGGGCTTACCCGGCCGGACACGCCGGTGATCTACCTATTGCGGGTGGCTTATTGTTTGGCGGTGGCCGGAGTTTTTGGGGCGGCCATGACGTTTGTCTCTGGCCGGATGCCAGTGGTACGGATGGCGGAGATGATCGGCATGTTGGGCACGGCCGGCTTTATGGGGATGGTGGTCGGCGCCCAGGTGGGCGATTGGTTGTGCGGCGCCGAGCAGTTGACCCGTGCCCATGTCGATCGGTTGTTTACGGCGGCGGGACTGATCGGGCTGGGGGCGATGTTGTTTGCCGCCTTGGCCACCGGCCAGAGTCCTCCGCCGCAGGTTCGGCATCGGCAGCCGCCGATGGGGTATCTATTGCGGCGGTACCAACCGGGGGCGATCCTCGGAGTGGCTCTCGTGGCCGGGGCAGGATTGGGTTGGCCCTCCACCTTTTTAGCTACCTATGCGGCGGAACTGGGTATTCCCCGAATCGGCGCCTTTTTTACCATCTATTCCATCACGGCGGTCATTACCCGCGTGCTGACCCGCCGCTGGCCGGAATCCTTCGGTCTGACGCCCCTGGTGCTGATCGGCTTGGCCATTATTGGCGGCAGCCAATTGCTATTTCTCTTCGTGCAGAATGAATGGACTTTCATGCTGCCGGGTTTTACGTATGGGATCGGCCACGCCATTCTATTCCCTACGGTGGTAGCTACGGGGTGTCGAACGTTTCCCGAACGGTATCGGGGTTTGGGAACCATGCTGATCATGTCGGCCTTTGATCTAGGGACTATGGTAGGTTCCCCGTTAGTGGGGACGGTCCTCCATCGCGCTCCAGAGTGGGGACTGCCAGGATATCCCAGTTTGTTTGTGCTGATGGGGGTCCTTTTGGGCGGGACGGCGGTGGTGTATCGAGGAATTGCTGCACGAGAGCAAACCGTACCCTCGTCTCGGCGAGGTATCCGCCGTGCGAAAGCTCAGCCTGCCAGGGTGCGAGTGGATCAAGCGGCGGCGGAACCATTACTTCCGCCGTCTAAAAGCGATCTTGGCCCCGGTCCTTCTTCGAAACCGTCGGTCTGTTTCCCTGCCTGCGCAGGCGAGTCTGCGGCCCGGCGTTGCGTTACGGAACCTCCTTCTCGAGAAATCGGCCGAGAAAGTCGGGAAAAATCCCCCGCCAAACAACCCATCCACCAAGCCGGGTAAAACGGACCAAAAAGTCCCTTTTTCCATTCCGCTACTGCCAATCGCATTTTTCTAGGTTCCCTTTTTCCCTGGAAAAAGCGATCTTGCTGCGCGTTGCTTTTCTTCTCCAAGGATAAAGGCCCCGACGGGGGGAATGGTGGCCCGCTGGAGGCCATCGGAAGCAGCGGACTACTCTTCTCTTCTTAGATAAGATTCTCCGGAACCGGCCCGCAGGCCAACTGGTAATTGGGGCGGAAACTGGAAATAATAAGGAATAGGTTCCGGAACTCTGCAGAAGAGGTGCGTGCCATGAAGACAGCCTTTTGGCGGCGGCTGGTAGGATCGGCGGTAGTTGGGTTAGGAGGCTGGTTAGGCGCGGCAGGGACGCTGTGGGAAGATGGTTTCCCAGAATCTCTTTTCCTTGAGGGGCTTGAGGTCCAGGCCGCTCAAGCGGCGGCGCCGGCTTCCCAGCCGACGGCGCCGGCTTCCTCTCAAGGCGCCGGAGAGGAGCTGGCCACTCGGCAGTATGCAGCGGCCGTGGCCATGCAAAACCGCGGGCTTTTCGACCTGGCCGCCGAAGAATGGACCAAGTTCCTCCAAGCCTATCCGAACGATTCCCGCACTGATCGGGCGACGCATTACCTGGGCGTCTGCTATCTGAAGCTCGAGAAACCCGCCGAGGCGATCGCCGCCTTTGAGCAGGTGCTCCAAAAACATCCTAAAGCGGAGATCGCCCAAGAGTCGCTTCGGTTTTTGGGGCTGGCCCAGTACACGGCAGGCCGGGCCGGCAAACCAGAACTCCTCAAAGCCGCCGCGGAAACCTTGCGCCGGTATCTGGACCAATATCCGAAATCGCCCCAAGCCGCCGAGGCCCTCTATTATCGCGGCGAATGCTTCTACGCCTTGGGGCAAAAGAAAGAGGCCGCCGAAAGTTACCAAACCCTGACCGCCAACTATCCAGAACACCCTCTGGTTCCGGACGCCTTATACGCCTTGGGCGCAGCCCAACAAGAGTTGGATCAACACGAAGCCGCCGGAAAAACCTACGACCTCTTTTTACAACGGTTCAAAGGGCACCCGCTGGTCCCGGAGATCACCCTCCGAAGGGGCGAAACCCTGTTTGCCCAGGGGCAATACGAGGCGGCGGAAAAGTGGTTTGCCGCCGCCGCACAGACCAAGGATTTCCCTTTGGCCGATTACGCCGTCTTTCGTCAGGCCGCCGTGTTGGCCCAACAGAAAAAATACCCGGAAGCCGCCGCTCTCTATTCGCAGTTCCCAGAACGATTCCCGCAATCGAAATACCTTGGCCAGGCGTTGGCGTTGGGCGGCAGATGTTTCTACCTGGCCGGCCAGTATGCTCAGGCGCAAGCGGTGTTGGAAAAGTCGGTTTCGGTGGGCGGCGAGGCGGGGCTGGAAAGCGCCCATTGGCTTGCCCGGACGCTGCTCAAACAGGGCAAAGCCGCGGAAGCCTTGGCGCTAGTGGAAAAGACCTTGCCCCAGGCCGGTCAAAGTGAATGGGCGGCCCAATTGGCCCTGGACCAGGCCGACATCCTGTATGAAATTCCGAACCGTCGAAAGGAATCGGCGGCGTTATATGCGGCAGCGGCGGCCAAATATCCTCGGCACACCGTGGCCCCGCAAGCGCTCTATATGGCCGCCTTTACTGCGGTGGAGGTGGGCGATTTCCCGGCCGCCTTGAATTATGCAAAAACTTTTTCCGAACGATTCGCCCAACACGAGTTAGCCGGCGAGGTCCTACAACTGGCCGCCGAAAGCCAGCTTCAGCTCCAGCAGTATGCGGAGGCGGAAAAGTTCTACAGCCAAGCATTAGCAAAGGCCGGGGCCAAAGCGCCGCTGCTATGGAAGGTCCGGTATGGGTTGACGCTCTTATTGGCCAAGAAGTACCAGGAATCCGTCGGTGTGGTTCAGCCCCTCGTCCGAGAGATTCAAGAGAAGCCCCTTTTGGCCGAGGCGCAGTATGTCCTGGGGGCCTGTCTGTTGGAACTCAAACAACCGGCCCCGGCGATCCAGGCATTGGAAGCCGCCCTCCAGGCCGATCCCCAGTGGCGACAGGCCGATGAAACCCTCCTCTGCCTGGCCCACGCCTATTGGTTGGCCGATAAACACCCGGCGGCCAAACAGACGTTGCAAAAACTGCTGACCGATTTTCCCCAAAGCCGAATTCTGGACCGCGCCCATTACTGGTTGGGCGAATATCTCTATGCAGAAAAGCAGTATGGCCCAGCCGCCGGAGAGTACCAAAAGGCCATCGAGAAACAACCTCAGGGGCCGATCGCTTCGGCGGCGCTATTTGGATTGGGATGGTCTCGGCTCATGGCGGGGCAGTATGCCGAGGCGGAGGCGGCCTTCAACCAGTTCCTAGAAAAATATCCCCAGGACCCGTTGGCGGTGCGCGCCCGGTATGGTCGAGGCTTGGCGCGCCAACAGCAAGGGCAATTTGCTCCTGCTCTGGAAGACATCCAGGCCCTCTTCCAAGCCAACCCGACGCCCGCCGAACGCTCGGACGCCCAGTATGCCGTGGGGCTTTGCTTGGCAGGGCTTAAACGCCATCAAGAGGCCGCCGCCGCCTTTGAAAAACTCCTCCAAGCCGATCCGAACTACTCGGCGAAAGATAAGGTGCTCTATGAATGGGCGTGGGCGTTGCAGTCGGCGGGCCAGGAGAAGGAATCGGCGGCGATATTCGCTCGATTGGCAAAGGAACATCCTGATAGCCCGTTGGCCGCCGAAGCCCTGTTTCGCCAAGGGGAATCGGCCTACCAACAGGGCGACTTTTTGGCCGCCGCCGGCGCCTATTACAACTCGGCCCAAAAAGCAGGCACTTCGCCGCTGGCGGAAAAGGCCTCTTATAAACTGGGATGGGCGTATTTCCGAATGAACGACTTTGCCAAGGCGGCGCAGACATTCCATTTTCAGCGCCAAGGTTGGCCCCAGGGCGAATTGGCCGACGACGCCGCCTTCATGGAAGCCGAGTGCCTGTTTAAACAAGAAAAATGGCAAGAAGCCCTCGCCGCCTATGGACTGGTCAAAAAACCGTCCAATAAGGAGTTTCCCGTATTGGCCCTGTTGCACTCGGCCCAGGCCGCCGCTCAGTTGAAGCAATGGGATCAGGCCCTCCAACTGGCCAAGCAGTGCGCTGCCGAACACCCCAATTCCCCGTATCTGCCCCAGGCCCTTTATGAACAGGGCTGGGCCTTGCAGAACATGGGCCGACTCGACGAAGCCATGAAAATCTACGAAACGGTCGTTGCCCAAGGGGGCAACCAAGAGATAGCGGCTCGCGCCCAATTTATGATCGGCGAAATCCAATTCGACCAAAAAAACCACAAAGAAGCTATCCGGAGTTTTTATCGGGTCATTGCCGGGTACGGCTATCCGAAATGGCAGGCCGACGCCATGTACGAGGCCGCCCGTTGCTTTGAAGTCCTTGGGATGAAAGAGAAAGCCGTCGGCCAATATAAAGAACTCCTCGAAAAACACCCACAAAGCGATAAAGTCCCCTTGGCCAAACAGCGTATTCAGGCCCTGGGCGGATAGAATATCTATATAGCAACGGGTGTTGGCCCGGTGGGACCGTGGATCGAAAGGGCCGAAACAAATGGCCAATCTTTTGGATCACCCGCCACTGCCGACGGAACCAAAAGGGGACCGGACAGAAGTTGCCCGTGCGGAAACCCCTGAAAAGTCGGCGGAACCGCTGGGATGGGGTCGGTTGGCGGCGAGGATCGCCCAGTGGACCACCCGGGGACTGCTCTGTGCGATCATTGCGGCGGCCAGTGTGGGATTTGGTCGGCAGGTGCTCCGGTGGTGGTATGAAGAGACTCCAGAGTCCGGCAAGGCCGCCTTCCTGACCGACCCCTTGGCCGGGCTGGGCGAAGAGGAACGGGTCCATGTATTTCGATTCGGCGACGCCCCTTGGGAGTTTCGTCGGCAGGTGATTTTAGGGGACACCCGAAGGGCCTTCGATCGGCTAAAGACCGAGTGCGCTCAGGCTACCGCGGCCTGCCAAACTTCCGGCCCAGAACCCAGCGCCCAGCAGCGGCAATTTTTGGAGAGACTGAAGGACCGAGCGCCGGTTGCCAAGGGTACGGGATGGGCTGTGTATGCATTCTATGAGAGCGTTCCCCTTGTGGTGGGGGTACGAGAAAGAGATCATTTCTCTACCCCCCCCTCTGAGGAAAAAAACCAGCCAGCCAGAAAGGAAGAAAAAAACCCCTCTTTCCCCGCGTCTTCTGCCTTAACACCAAATATCCCTTTACCAACAAAAACTGAGAATCCAAAAGGAAAAACTGGGGAGAAGGCCCCCCCGCTGCCTTCCCCCTCGGAATCGGAGGTTGCCCAGCAACCCCTGAACGTGGTAAGCTGGGGTTTTGGGATTCCCAGCGGGGAGGGGCGGTGGACATTATATACTTTGGTAGCGGTTTCCTCGGTTGGAGGCGGCCCCCAGGGAGTGGGGGAAGGCATACCAATACCTCCAGAGAGTACATTGATGTACTCCTTAGGACTGATTCAAGGCCCCGCTTTGACCTTGTTTCGAGGCCCTCCTCGGCCGGAAACCTGGAAGAGTTTTTACGAAACCTATTTTCGCACTCATGGAGGCCGACAGCTAGGCGTTTGGCAGCAGCAGGGCGTCCGATGGAGGAGTCGGTTCTTATGGCCTGGGGCGTCTGAACCAGAGGCCGCCCAGGCTGGCTCGTCCAGGGAAAAAATCGTGGAAATCTCCTTCGGACCGGACGCCGCCGACACTTGGACGGGTTTAATATGGATATGGGCGGAGGGCCCATCCGCTGCCACCCCAGCGACGGGGCCCTAACCGCATCGCCTTGTTCATGGAATTATGGAATCCTTAGAAATCCTAATCGATCTGCTCAAAAGAATATCTGGTTTGCCTGGCCCAGGCGGACTGCGATCCAGCATCCATAGGGCGAAAGAGTCCGTTTTCTTTTAGGGCATCGATTCTAGGGCGTTGATTTGTTTCTCGTTTTTCGGAAAGGCAAAGCGTATGAAAGGAATTCAGGGGTTGATAGTGGCGTTAGGGTTGGGAATTGCCGGGGCGCTGTTTAGCTATGCCTATTTGGTTCAGAAGTCCAAAGAACTAGAGCTGGTAAGATTTATCGGCATCCGGCCGGATGTAACGGTGAATGCGGGCGATAAGCTCACGGAAGAAAACTTGGTTCCCATTAATATCCCTAAAGGAAACGTCGGCAATTTGAATGATTTTGCGTATCTCTGGGAGGCATCTTCCAGCGTGGTGGGGCGTCCGGTATGTCGGACGTTGACGGGAGGTTCGCTGTTACTGAAGGACGACTTAAAAACTCCGCCGCCTAACCTGACGTTGCAGCCGGACGAACGACTGGTGTGGGTGCCGGTGGCGTCGAGTAGTTTTGTGCCGAGTTTGGTTTCGCCTGGGAACGAGGTAGAGTTTGCCATTTCGTATGAAGGGCCCACGCCCGCTTATATGGCGCCGAGCAGTTCTTCGTCCGACTCCGCCGCAGAGGAAGGTTCGGCGTCGCCCCAGCCGAAACCTGTCTCTTCTCTGGCGGTCCGATCCGGAAAAGGCGATCCGCAGATTCTGGGGCCTTTTAAGATCCTTTCGTTGGGCAATCGACTGAGTTCTCCGGAAGTCTGGCAAGCCTGGGGCAAACAGCCCGCCAATGAGAACGTTATTGGCGTCGTGGTTCGGGTCCAACCAGACGGCCAGTTAGAACCCAAAGGCAAAGCGTTGGTGAACCTCTTGCACCAGACTGGTTTCCGGAACGTGCTTGTCATGTTATGTCCTTCTAAAAAGAAAGAGGCGGGGAAGGCGCCATGAAGATTTGGTTCAACAAGATCAACGAAAGTCGCCGCTCGATGGTCGAGGTCCAGACCAATGAGATCACGATCGGTCGGGACCCAACGAACCATGTGGTGTTGCCCAGTCCGTTGGTTTCCCGTCGTCATGCGGTCGTGCGGATCCACGACGGTCGGCTCTATTTGGAGAACGTCGGTCTGAACAGTTGCGTGGTGGGCGAGGAGGAGATACTGGGCGGACAGACGGCGGCGTTTGATCCGGGGGTGAAGGTGCGCATTTGGCCCTATACGCTCACCTTTGAGGCCGAAAAACCGCCTTCGGTTACCCGGGCCGAGCTGGAGGCCCATCTTCGCAGCCAATTGGCCGACCTGGAACTGCGAATCCACAAAAAACTCCTCGAACGGCTAGACCTGATGGAATTTGAAAAAAAGGCTGGGGCCGCCGCCGACACCCAAGCCATCCTCCTGCTGGAAAACAACATCGAAGACATCTGCCGGGAGTTGGACGTTTTCAACAAGGGGAACGCTCCGATTTTGGAAGAGCTGGCCGGCCTGGTGTTGCGCGACCTTCTGGTGAATCAACTGATCATGGAAGGAGGCCGGGAACAGTATTTCGATCTGGCCGTCCTGGCTACGAACGAATTCGATGTGCCCGCCATGCTGGTGCCGGAACGCGAGGCGGAATTGCACGGGCTATTGCGGTTTTTGCGGGAGCGGCTGTCTCTGCACGAATGTCGGGATTCCACCGAGCAGGTCCAACGGGTGGAAGAACGGTTTCACGAGTTTTTCCCGCTGGTTCGCCCCCATTTGCACGAAGAACTTCGGAAATACATCCTTCTGCGGATTTTGAAAAAAGACCTGAAGGACACGATCTTTGGGTTCGGCCCGTTGCAGGATTTGATCCGGGCGCCGACGGTTACGGAAATCATGGTCGTCAAAAGCGACCAGATTTATGTGGAGCGGAACGGGGTGATTGAAAAGTCCGGCCGACGCTTCATTTCCGATAAAGTTACCGAGGCGATCATCGAGCGGATCGTGGCCCAGGTGGGACGCCGCATCGACAAGAGCCAGCCTTTGGTGGACGCGCGGCTTCCGGACGGATCGCGTGTGAACGCCATTATTCCGCCGCTTGCGGTGCGTGGGCCGTGCCTGACGATCCGAAAATTCCCGGTGCAGCGGTGGACGATGGACGACCTGGTGGAAATGGGCAGCATCACCGAGGCCGCCGCCCAATTCCTGCGGGCCTGTGTGATCGACCGGAAGAACATCTTAGTAAGCGGCGGCACCGGCTCCGGGAAGACCACCATGCTGAACATTCTCTCCAGCTTTATTCCCTATAAAGAGCGGATCGTCACCATCGAGGACACCACGGAGCTTCGGTTGCACCAGGAGCATGTGGTTACCCTGGAGTCCAAGCCGCCCAACGTGGAAGGCACGGGCGCCTATACGATCCGCGATCTGGTCCGCAACTCCTTGCGTATGCGGCCCGATCGGATCATCGTGGGCGAATGCCGCGGCGGCGAGGCCGTCGATATGATCCAGGCGATGAACACCGGACACGACGGCTCCATGACCACCGTACACGCCAATAGCGCCGAAGAAGTGATCGAGCGTTTGGAGGTGCTGATGCTCATGGGAGCCAATTTGCCGGTAACCGCCATCCATCGGCAGATCGCCTCGGCCTTGAACGTGATCGTCCATCTCAGTCGGCTTCCGGGCGGACGCCGGGCGGTTACCCAAGTCTCCGAAGTAACCCGATACGACGCCCAATTGCAGCGAATTGTGCTTACCGATATTTTCAATTTCCGCAACGGCGTCTCGCTTCAGCCGACGGGCTATTTGCCTACGTTTATCGACTCCCTGATTGAAAAGGACTTGTTGGACATTGAATTTTTGTACGGCACACGAGGCGGCGGCGACGGCGCTCCGGCGGCTCGCGGCGAACCCCGACGCACAAACCGGTAAACCGGTCCCTTTGCCTCCTCAAAACCCGAGGAGGCAGTTGGTGCGATGGCTGCCGCCTGGGATTCCGAGCCGCCGATTTTGGCGCGATCCGTTGGAGGGGAGCTACCGTTGCGTATCTTCCCAGTAGGATACCTTTGGAGCGAGAGCAACCTATGGGCAACGAGATGATGTGGCTTGGTACGCTGATGATAGGGTTGGCCGGGGCTGCGTTGGGCTTGTTCTGCCAAGATTATGCGGCCGCCGCGTTCCGCTACGTGGAAGAGGACTTGGCCGACAAACTCACCCGCCTGCGGTACCCGACCCGGCGATTGCGCACCTATTTGACGCTTTGGTTGGCGGCGATGATCGCGTCGTTTTTTGGGTTTTGGCTGGTACTAGAGAGTTGGATTTTTGCGATCGTGATTACGGTCCTGCTGATCGGCGTGCCGTGGTATGTGATTCGTCGGCTGGCGGAGTATCGGCGTCAGAAGATCGAGGACCAATTGGCCGACGCCATGGTTACGCTGGCCAATGCGATTCGCGCGGGGCTTTCGTTGCCGCAAGCGCTGGAAATGTTGGCGGCCCAATCTCCCAAACCCATCAGCACTGAATTTCACCAGATTATCGGAGAGTATAAACTGGGCAAGCCATTGGAACGAACGCTATTGGAAGCGAAGGAACGGCTCAAGAGCGAAAACTTTGCCCTGTTTGCCGCCGCCATGTTGGCCAGTCATGAAAGCGGCGGACGGCTGAACGAAACCGTCGAACGGATCGCCCAATCGGTTCTGGAACTTCAACGCCTGGAACGAAAGGTCCTGTCGGAAACCGCCCAGGCCCGCAAATCGGCCGTCTATATGGCCATTGTGCCCGTGTTTGTCTTGGTGGTGTATTATTTTGTGGACCCGGAAAATACCCGGCTGCTATTTGTAACGGCCTTCGGCCAATTCATTTTGGCGACGGCCATGCTGTTGAATATCCTGGCCTATTTTTGGGCCCGGAAGATTCTCAGTCCGGATATTTGAGCATGTGGAAAAAATATCCCTGAAGAGACTTTCATGGAAACGACGATAACGCTGCTTATTGCAACGGACATCCCTGGGTTGTTGATCACGGCGAGCGGGGTGATGGGGTTGGCCGTCGCCGTGTTTATCTATTGGCTTTATCAGGTCTTGCACACCGAAGACCTGCCGCAAGACAGAGAATGGCGCTACGACGTAACCCGCATCAACGAACTGCGGCGGATCGACATTTTTTATCGGGTCTTCCAACCGCTGATCCAACTGTTGGCGGCCTTCAATCGGGCCGCTTTCCGAGAGGCGTTGCCAGAAATCCATCGAGAAATTCAGGCGGCCGGGTTGCCGCGCTTCTGGCTGGCCGAGGAATATCTGGCCCGTGCCGAGCTGTTTGCGTTGGCCCTGTCGCCGCTGTATGGCTATTTCTTTTTCAATGCGTTGGGGATGGCCGGCCTTTTGGCCGCGGCGGGGATGACGATCCTGACGGCCTATTTTTTGCGTCGGCGCTTGGCCGCACGCGCCCGATGGCGATTGTTGATGATCAAACGCAGGATGCCCTTCTTGCTGGACCTATTGACCCTGCTCATGGAAGCCGGCGCCTCGTTCCTCAACGCCCTGACCCAAGGGGTCAAAGAGTTTCACGGACATCCGGTGGCCGAGGAGTTCGGACGAGTCCTGACGGATATGAACCTGGGGAAAACCCGATATGAGGCGTTTTCGGCCATGCGGGATCGACTCAGCGACGACGAAATCACCAGCATCATCGGCGCTATTCTGCAGGGCGAAGAACTAGGCACGCCGTTGGCCCACATCTTCCGCACCCAGGCGGACCTGCTCCGACTGAAACGCACCCAACGGGCCGAAACCGTCGCCGGCGAAGCCGGCGTCAACATGCTGCTGCCTGGTGTGCTGATCATGGTGGCCACGGTGCTGATCATCATCGGGCCATTTTTAATGAATTATCTGCAATTCGGGTTAACCATGTAGGCCAATAGGAAAAGGAGAACGAAAGCCGCAATGTTAGCCCGACAGGGCGGCGACTACCCAGGATTGAGAACGTTTTGACGGTAGGTGATCCATGCCTTTCCAGTTGCAATGTCCACGGTGTCGGCAGCATTTATTGGCGCCTCGCAAGATGGCCAATAGTTACGCACATTGCCCTCAGTGTGGGGGCCGGTTTTGGGTTCCCAGCACCGCCCCAATAGACCCCAGCCCAGAACCTGCCGAGATTGTCGCTCTCAATCCGGGCGTTAGCGCGGGTGTGGCGGCAGGGGCGTCGGCGGGTTTGCCGTCTCCGACCGCCGGAGGCGTTCCTCCGGCGTCGTCCAGCCCGCTTCCCCCGGGGACGGTTGCTCCAGGGCGAGGACCATTGCCTGCTTCGCCGCCGCCTCCGCCGCCGCTGGGCGGTTCGGCCCCGCCGAGCAGCGGAGCGCCGCCGGTCCGAACGGCGTCTTCGCCGCCGCTTCCAGGCGGAGTCGTCCCTTCGGTTCCTCCGCCTCCCCCCGGTGGTCTTACACCGGGCATGAGGGTAGCAGGAGGCCCGCCGCCGGCGCCGCCGAGCGTTCCTCCTTCGGGGTTACCAGGGGGCCCGCCGCCGGCGCCGCCCAATGTCCCCCCGCCCGCCCCAGGAGCTGTGGCGCCGGGGACGACCGCTGGCTTGCCGCCCGCACCGCCGTCAGGAAAAGGTTCCCCGACTGTCTCCCCAGTCGCACCGCCAGCGCGTTCTGGCCGAGCGGGAGTAGTGGCTACCCTTCCCACTTCTGGGGCGGCGGGCCGAAAGGTGGCCCGATTCATCGCCACCCAGGCCGCTCCTTCCACCATGCCCTTAGGAAGCGACGGCAAATTACCGGAACTTCGGCTCAAAGAAACCGACGCAGACCAACCGGCGGCTCAAGAGAGTCGTTCCATGAATCCCTTTCTCCTGTTGGCCGCCGTCTGTCTGAGTCTGGGGCTTTCGGTGGTGTTGATTCTTATGGATGTCGCCCCCAAAAACACCTCGTTGGAACAAGAGAAGCGGGAAGTTCGCCAGAAGATCGAGGCGGAATATACTGGCAATCCGGAAGGCAAAGAATTGGAACGCTATCAAATCTATCTTCGGGAAGCCTTGATCGCTTACGCCCAGGGAGATTATCGCAAAGAACGCCAATACTACCAGAGAGTTTTGGATATGCTTCGGGCGGAGCGATTGGACCCGGCCCGTGGGCTGACGGGCAGCCCCAAACGAGATCGCGAGTTGGAGAAATGTCTAATCACCCTGTTGAGCGGTCCTCCGTAAGGTCCGTGGATTCCACCACGGGAGCTTCTCGAAGGGACAGGTTTTCCTGTCGGTTTTTCCCTCGATGGTTTGGGGGCCTAGAGCAAGCAGCTCTCTTTCTGGTACCATAACAAAGAAGGTGAATCTTCTCCAAGGAACTCCATAAGGACATGTCCATGGCAGCGACCGCCCGTTATGAAATCGTCGATACCATCGCCGCCGGGGATTTTGCTATTGTCTATCGGGCCAGGGACCGAGAACTTGGCCGGGAAGTGGCCATCAAACAGATCCATCAGCAATATCTGATCGACCCCCGGCAACTGGAGCGGTACTGGCGGGAAGCGCAACTACTGGCCAACCTCCAGCATCCGCACATTCTGACCATTTACGACATCGACCGGAGCCGGGGCTGGCTGATCCTGGAGCTGATGCGGGGCAGCCTGAAACAGGCGTTGGAGGCCGGCCCGATCGATCTGGATTATCTTCGCATTGTGCTGGCAGGTGGCTTGAGTGCATTGGACTTTTTGCACTCTCGCGGGGTTATTCACGGGGACATTAAACCCAGCAATCTGCTGGTTGACGCTCAGGGGCGGGTGAAGTTGGGCGATTTTGGCCTGGCCCGGCGGGCCGCCAATGAAGAGGGCAGCCTGCTCAAAGGTACTACCAAATACATGGCCCCGGAGCTTATCAATCCGCAGTTCGGGCCGGTCGGTCCTGCCAGCGATTTGTATTCGTTAGGATTCGTTTGTTACGAGTTGATGTGCGGTCGGCAGTTCGAGAACCTTTTCCCCGGTCTGAGCGCCTATGGCCGCGACCCGCAGATCGCCTGGATGATGTGGCATGCGGCGGCGGATTTGCATTTGCCGGAAATCCATCGGGTCCTGGAAGGGGTGCCGCCCGATTTGGCCGCCGTCATCCAACGGATGGCGACCAAAGACCCCCAACGTCGGTATCATTCGGCGGCCGAGGCGCTGCGGGATTTGCGGACCGACCCTCGGTTGGTGGCCATGCCCCCGCCGCCGCCAGAGGAGACGCCCGAACAGATCGCCGCCCGGGAGCGCGAAGCCCGGCAAAAGAAGCTCACTCGGATCGGGGCGATTGCGGCGATATTGGTATCGCTCTTGCTGTCGATCTGGATGATTCTGCCCAGACCCACGCCGCCGCCGGAAGGTCCGCCTCCGCCCACCCGTGCGGTGGTTCGACATGTTTATTCGGACGAACATCTTATCTCGGTAGAATACTTGGAGGGAGACCAAAAGGGGCGGGCGGTGGAACGCTCTGTCGGCAGATACGATCGCTTTTTTATCAATGAAAAAGCCGCCACCTTGCGCGATCTCCGCGAAGGCGACGAAATGATCGTCAAAGTGCTCGACGATGTGGAAACCAAACGGCGATTCACCGAATACCACATTTATCGCCCGGAGGAACATCGCGGGGTGGCGGCCAAGGTGGAGCCGGAATTGGGCCAATTCTGGCTCGCCATTGAAAACAGTCCCGAGGGAACTCCGCCCCTTTGTATTCAAGTTCCTCAGGACCTCAGCCAAAACAAGAAGATCACCATCAACGGTCGAACCGAGATCGACGGTCGCGCCGTCCAACTGGCCGACTTGCGAGTGGATGACCGGGTGGTGGTGAAACATCGGGGGACCGAAACCGGTCGGGAAGCTACGCAACTGGACATCCAACGGGTGGTCTCCTTCGAGGGGGTGGTTCGGGATTATGACCCGAAGAAGAAAATCTTGACTCTCGACCGAGGCGAAACGGCCTCTTCGGAAGTGCTTTCGTTGCCCATCGCGCCCAACTGCGAAGTAACGCTCAACGACCAGGCGGTGCTTCAAGAGCGACGGCTCACCCCGGCCGATTTGCAGCCGGGCGATAAGGCCACCGTCTATCATGATCTGCAAATCCTCCGCATCCACGCCTATCGGACCATCGGCGAGGGCGGGCCAATTGTCCGGATCGAGTACGACGCCCGTACGATGGATGTCCAAGTGGACGGCAAAGAGAAAAAGTTTCTGGTTCGCCCCGATTGCAAGATCACCCTGGGCGGCGAACCGGTCGAGTGGACCGACCTGCGCCGCGGCGATATTGTCGATATCCAGCACGATACGCCCGATCCCGCGCGCACGCCGGAGGCCAAACAGATTGCCGCTCGTCGGCCGCCGGACCCAAAGCGGTGGGCCATCTTGATCGGCGTCCAAAATTACGAAGACAAATTGTTGACCGGGCTCCGCTGGCCCACTCAGGATGTGCAATATCTTCGCGATGTTCTGGTTCGCCGGTTTGCCGTGCCCCCGGAACAGGTCTTACTGCTGGTGGACGAGAATCTGGTTCGTCTGGAACAGGGCATTCCTGGTTTTTTGGACCGGACGGGGGCCGACAGTTCGGTGATCGTCTATTTCGCCGGCCATGCCTTTAAGGATTCGGAAGGGAAGGTATATCTGGCGCCCAAAAATTTCGACTCCCGGCGGATTCCCCTTACTGGTTTGCCGTTGCAATGGCTGGTGGATGAATTGGAGAAATGTTCGGCCAAAGAGAAATGGCTGCTTTTAGACTGCTCGCAGGATACGGCCGCCCATGGGCTGAACCAGCCGTCCACCGCAGAAATGATCCGCACGATCAAAACGCCTCAAACCCGAGGCATCCTCCGCACGGTAACCGCCATTGCCAGTTGTCGAGAAGGCCAGAAGGGATACTATTGGCCTGACAAAGGCCATTCGGTCTTTGCCTACGCATTGGCGGAGGGATTTTCCGGCAAAGCGGACAAGAACCGGGACGGCCAACTGGAGGCGACCGAACTTTCGGAATTCTTGCAAGCCGCCATGTCCGAAGCTAGCAAGGCATTGGCCAAGACCCAAACCCCGGAGCTGTTTCTGCCCAATCTGGAGCCGCCCCGGCTTTCCGAAAACGCCAAACGCTCCATCCGTCGGTTACTTTCGCTCGTGCGACAGGAGAAGATCGACATGGACGCCGTCAGCCAGGCCTATTCGGAAGCCAAGAAGTTGGCTGGCAGTGAACTGGAGCCGGAATTGGCCTACGGCCTGTGTTTGCTGAAATCCAAAGACCGCAAAGACCGAGAGGAAGCCCAGCAACATTTTGAACGCCTGAAACTGGAGCATTCCGAACTGCCTCTGCCGCGCATGGCGATTGCTTGGACGTTTTTCGAGCGGCAATCCTACAACCGGGGCCTCGAAGAATTGATCGGGATGCTGACAACGGGGCCGAAACCCAAACCCGGCCAATCGCTTTCCGCAGATTGGCAGGGGATGCTCTCCTGGATCGGCCAGCTTCGGGAGTTTGCCGAGCTGGCGCCCGAAGGGCCTTCGCGGCCCAAACCCGAATTGTTCCCCCAATTGGACGCCGCAGCGGCCCAATGGGGCGCCTCGGCCATCCAAGCCTATGAACAAGGCCGATCCAAAACCCGTTCCACAGTCCAACAGTTCGATCAACAGATGGCCGACCCCAACACCGATGAAGCCACCCGAATCCGATTAAAGATCGAACGCCGCCAACTGTCCCACTATGCCGCCTTCCCCTTCGACCTCTCCGCCCAACAAATCCAGGCCAGCATGGAAAAGGACTAAACATTTCTACCGTATCGGAAAGCCATCTGAACCTCGCCCGCCAGGGCGAGGGTTGAACGGAAATGTTAGGAAGTTTTCAACCAAGGAGGAACAACCATGGCAAGTTTTTCGGACCAGCCGCTCCATCCACCAGCCGGTTCTGGGCCGGATGGTTCAGAACCTGCGGCGGCCCCACGCCGGTGGCAGCCGATCGGACCGGTAGAACGCCGGGTCCTGGGCGTGCTGGTCGAAAAGGCTAAGACCACCCCCGATGTGTATCCGCTTTCGCTCAACGCCGTTACGACCGGGGCCAATCAGAAAAGCAATCGGGCCCCCGTCATGCAACTGGAACCTGAAGACGTAGAGGCCGCCTTGGACCGGCTCCGGGCGATCGGCGCTGTAGGGCTGGTCGAAGGCTATGGCCGAGTGCCCAAATATCGACATTACTTCTACGAATGGTTGGGCGTCGATAAAGTCGAAGCAGCGGTCATGGCCGAACTTTTGCTCCGCGGGCCGCAAACCGAAGGCGAACTCCGCGCCCATGCCAGCCGTATGGAGCCGCTGGCCGATCTGGCCGCCCTCCGACAAGTGCTCGCTTCGCTCAAGGCGAAGGGGCTTCTTGTTTCGCTCACGCCCGAAGGTCGAGGCCATGTGGTCGGCCACGCCCTGTATCCTCCGCGGGAAATGGAACGGATCCAGGCGCAATATCAACAGACCGTCCAGCCGATCCGGCCTGAATCGCTTTCCTCGCCGGCAACCGGCTCGTTGCCCAGCCCGACCTCCGAAGGAGTTGCCGACGGCGTCCAACCGAGGGAAATGGTCTCCTTCCCGCCTTCTGGTTCGCCCTCTCTCCAGGCCGATCTGCAAGACCTCCGCCGCCAATTGGCCGAGCTGCAGCAACAGGTCCAGTCCCTGGCCGAAACAAGCCGACAACACGCAGAAACCCTGGCCTGGCTCCGAAAAGAATTGGGCGTCTAACCGATGTTCGCCCCGTCTGGTAAAGAATCCCGCCGACAGCGGCCATCGACCATCCAAGACCGGGGCAACGACCGGCCATTTTCCCTTTTGTCAGCTTGCTGGGCTGGGGGCGTCTGTCAGGCGGCTTTCTTATCGAGCTTGGTTTGGCGGGCCGGCGGCGTGCGCCATCGACGGTGCAGCCACCAGTACTGCTCCGGCCAAGAGCGGATGATCTCCTCCAACCGAGTGGTGTACCATTGGGTCAACGCTTTGACCGAGGCGGTTTCCGGCGGCGTCTGTTGGGGGTCGGCTGTAGCATGGACCCGCATCTCAAAGCGGAGCGGCCGGTCCAAACGCCGACAATACCCGACCACCATCGGGGCGTTATACGTCATCGCCAACAGCGCAATCGCTTTGTGGGCCGAGGCGGGCCGACCAAAAAACTCCACCCAACAGCCTTTGTCGCCGGCGTGTTGGTCGGCCAGGAAGGTCATCGCCCCGCCGTGAGCCATCACCTCGACGATCTGATCATAACCGCCTTTTTTGGGAATGATGAACTGCCCGCTCAGGCCCCGAAACCGATTCACAAACCGATCCAGATAGGGATTGTCCAGCGCCCTGGCCACCGTATAGGTAGGAAAGCCCAGAAGCCCGAGCATCACCCCCGCCAACTCAAAATTGCCAAAATGGCCGGTAACAATAATGACCGGCCGGTCCGAAAGCAAAAGCCGCACCAAAACATCTTTATTGCCCAACTGAATGTAATCGCGCCAATTGGTCTGGTGGATTTTTCGCGGTGCATGGGCCACTTCGACCACCAACAAGAAAAGATGTTCCCACATCCGGCGGGCCAACCGTTCCCGTTCCGCCGCCCCGAGATGCGGAAACGCACACCGCAAGTTCTCCTCCACCACGCGCCGCCGTATCCGAAACACCCGATGCGCAAGCCAAGCTAAAAACTGGGCTATCCCTTGGGCCGTCTCCATCCGCATGGCTTGCACCAGACAGATAAATATCCGGACCACCAAATAGACGCCCCAATCCATCACCCGTCCTAGCCGCATCTGGTGAACCTCCTCCGTGCGCCGACTCGCACCTCCTCTGGTGTCCCTCGTTTGGGAAGTTCCTTCGAGAAGGGCTTCTCCTTCATGCTACGGAATTTCCAAAAGCCCCCCCAGAAAGAGGGCCTTTTAGCCATCTCGTTCCCCTCAGTTCCAGCAGCCCTCCGATTTTCCCAAAAAAAGCGATCCAGGCCAAGAGCGATTGATCGCGTCTCCAGCAAGTCCACCCCACCGGCGGCAACGCCTACCCCCACCTCGCCTAAGAGGTTTATTTTGGTAGAGGGTCTTAATTTCGGGAAACCCTCAGGAGAATCTTTAGAAAGTACAGGCATTTTAGACAATCTTTTACTAGCTCTTCCTAGCGCCGGGTTATAATTGAGCAGGATTCGATCCTCTCCAGGCTGCATAGGAGTTTCCCATCATGAAACGTCTTAGGGGAGCAGAGTTGCGTGTGGTGGGCGTCGGGGCGTTAGGGACGGACGTTCTGGCTTCGATGATCTGGCGTCTGGGCTGCTGGTGCCTGCTGCTGGCCGCTTGCCAGATTGCGTTAGCGGAAGGGCCGAGCGCCGGCGCGTCTGGAGCGCCTAAAGAGCAAAAAGTTTACTTTTCCCGAGAAGAGATCGAGACCGTTCTGGGCCGCATCGTCCGGGGTTGGACAATCACGCAGTTTGGCGGGGAAACCAACGTGCAAGGCGGGATTGTGCGCGTGTTGACGAAACGGCCTCCGGACCAACCGATCCCGCCTGGCTATCCTGCCGACTCCGAAACGGCCCGATTTGGGCGAGTCCGCGATTTGCATGCGGGCGAGTTGCGTATATCCTACCAACGGTTCGGCTCGGCGGAGGAGGCCACGGCCGCGCTTCAGAGACAAAAAGAGGCTACCCGCGCCAACCCAGAGAAGGTGACCATGCAAATGGGCGAGTCGGCGTTGGGCGAAGGCGCGTTCTACGTGAAGTCTTACCGTGTGGCAGGGCGCCGCGATGTCATAGTCGCGTTCCGCATGGGTCCGTACCTGGCGGCCGTGGGCTGCTCCAATAACATTATTCCTCTCGACTCGCCGCGGTGGGAGGAGCAGGATCAGTGTCCTCCGCGCGTGGCGGAGGTGGAAGCCGTTGCGCGATACTTGCAGAAGAAACTCCAGCCGCTGCTCGATCCGACCGCCGCTGTCGGCCCAGCGGTAACGCTGGAACTCCACAGCGATCGGACAACCTACGTAGCGGGCCAAAGAGTAGTGATCACCGGCCAACTCAAGCGATTGAATGAAGGCAAGCTGGTGGACTACCCGGCGAGAAAACGTTTCGCACTGAAAATCGTGTTTCCCAACGAAGGATACGCTGTCATTGGAACGTCCGCCGACAACCCCCGTCAGCAGTGTTTCACGGACGAGGCTGGGCGGTTCCGCATCATCCCCTTTGCGCCCGACGCGCTGGGCAAGTACCGGATCACTGCTTTTCTTTCGAAGCCCGAGCACGCGCCGCTTTTGGACGGCGTACCGGGCTTAGGCGAATTCGCGCGCGTCAGCGAGCTGGAAATCCAGACGGTCCAACCCCAAATCGACGACCTGACGCTGGAGAAGCACTTTTGGACCGTCGTGCAACATTACAAAACCAACCGCGATGTGATCCCCACACATCAGATCGAGGTCCTGGAGCGGTACAACCAGACCTTGCGCGGATGGATCCTCGGCGAACCGTACCCTATGGAATTGGGCGATCTGAACAACCAGCTTTTCGGCTTCAATGGGTACACATGTGTCGGTTACCAGATTAAGACCATGCGATTGCTGAATCGGCTGCGCTTCGGCGAGAACTCCGGAGAGAACAGCCTCATGATCGGGCTGGAGTACTGCCCGATCGTGCGCGGCATTGTCAGCCAGAAACGGAAAGACGGCGAACACTACGCGGTACTCTTGTATCCACGGGCGCGTCGGGAACGTTGGTTCCAGGATACCTGGTGCAATCGTGTGCTTGATCCCTGGCCGCAACAGAAGGCCGAAGTGTACCTCCTCTCGATGTTCGAGGATTTCTACGGGTTGGAAGAGGCGTTGTTGGGCAAGAAGACGAAAGGACGGCCTTTCGGGCGTATGGCGCGGCCTGACCGCAGTAGTTGCTGGAACGTGGACGACTGGTCATCCGCCTTTCCTCTGCTGGGAGGCTCGGTCTATTGGAATTTGGATTGGTCGGCCTCGCCGCAAACCTATCCCGAGTCGCCTGAGTGGGGGTTCGACCGTGCAGACCCGCGAGGCCCAATCCTCGGCCCAGCCATGAAGGGCGTTCACCTTTCCGTGCGATGCCCAGTCCTAGTGGAAATCGTCAGCGAGAGCGGTGAGCGCCTTGGCGCGACCGAGGCAGGCGCCTGGCAAAATGACATACGGGGAAGCCAAGTATTCGTGTTCCCGCGGGGCAAGAAGGACTTGTCCTGGGGGGTTTGGCTGCCCGACGGAAAATACCGGATGACGCTCCGCGCGATCGGCACCGGCCCGTTCCATCTCTGCGCCAGCAAGGGAGCCGGACAGATCGCGCTGTATAAGGCAACCATGCGCGAAGGTGAGTCGGCCGCGCTTCGCCTGGACACGTCAAAGCTGGGCGAGCCTATGACCCTGCCCAACAACGTAACGCTCGCTCCCAGGATGATCGAACCGACTCCCCCACCCACCGAAGAAGATCAGCAAGCTATCGTCGCCAAGCTGCGTAAGCTGGGCAACGTCATGATCTCGTTTGATGATCGGCGGCCCGGCCGACCTGTGATCATGGTAGATTATACAAACACCCCAGTCGCCGACGAGGCTCTGCCCCTCGTCAAGCGGCTTCCCCACGTGCAGACGCTCGGTCTGGCCGGCGCCCAGGTGAGCGATGCAGGACTGGAGAACGTGGCACAGCTCCGAGAGTTGCGTACGCTCTGTTTGCAGAATACTCGGATCAGCGACGCCGGTTTGGCCCATCTTGCACGCCTGCAATCCCTCGAAGGCCTCTATCTGGATGGTACCCGGATCACCGACGCCGGCCTGGCGCACCTAAACCAACTGACCTCGCTCCGCCACCTGAGCTTGAAAGGTACGGGCGTGACCGACGCGGGATTGGTCCATCTTCGCGGTCTTACGAAGCTGGAGGAACTCGATCTGTCCCAGACCCGTGTAACTCCTCAAGCGATCCGGTCTCTGCAAACCGCCCTTCCCAAGGCAACCATTCGCGGCGCGCCTGAAGCCCCGAAACCTAACGCCCCAACGGTCTTCTAAACACTGCGGAACGCTGTGCAACATGACGTTGCTATGCTGTGTAGGTGTTTTATCCGTAGCGGTGCCCTACTTGTGGGTGGTGGGCGGTGAGCTATCTTTCTATCATTGGCCAGTCTCTAACTCCCGATCTCCGGTATCAACATTTTCTGGCCCAAAGCCCGTTTTCCCAGAAGTTCCCGTCTGGGTAAAATAGGCGTGGTTTCCGGTCTTTGGGCCAACAGTCCGCCCACCATGAGCAGGACTTGGCCGTGCTCGTCCAAAGGCAAACGCCGGGCGAAGCCCACTCCACTAGGACCTCGCCCCATGACAAAACAGAAGAAGTTCAAATGGATCCCCCTTGCCCGAAGGAAAAAACATGTCTATTTTTCCATCTATACTGCGAAGAAGTTGCTTCGGCCTTGGCGCATTAGGTCTCAGTGTTCTCGTTCTTGTTTCTTCCTTGCCGGGGGATGAACCCATCGCCGACCATTGGAACCCGGCAAAACACCTCGCCCTGGACAGCCGACTTTGGGACCAAAAGGACCATGTACGCCTGACGCTGGGCAAGGTGGAAAAAGATCCTCGGAATCCTCTGTTTACCGCAGACAAACCCTGGGAAAACGCCCTGAACAACCTGTATCCCAATATCGTGTACGACCGGGAAGAAGGGTGTTTCAAGCTATGGTACAAATGTGTGCTCGCCGATAAAGAGGCAGTCGCCAAATTGAACCCGCCGGCGACGATCCATGACGTCGGTTGGCTCCTGCTGTATGCCAGAAGCCGGGACGGCGTCCATTGGGAAAAACCATCGTTGGGGCTGATCGGATTCGACGGCTCCACCCAGAATAATGCGGTGTGTCGGGATTGTCCCAATGTGGGGGTAGGGAAGGATATCCATGATCCGGATCCGGCTCGCCGGTATAAGATGATTTACGATGTGGGGCGAGGCAAGATGCGAGTCCGGTTCTCAGCCGATGGTCTGCGATGGTCGGACCCTCTGGAACCCAAGGGACTCGAACAAAGCGGCGATACCCATAATAACGCCTTCTGGGACCCGGCGAGTAAGAAATATATCCTGATCACCCGGCTGTATCAGGGCGAGCGTCTGGTGACCCGGAGCCAAAGCCAAGATTTTCTCCATTGGGAGAAACCCCTCCTGGTGCTCCGTTCCACGCCGGAAGAAGGGCCCGCCCATCAGACCTATTGCATGACGGCTTTTCCCTACGGAAACATTTATTTAGGCTTCCTGATGATGTATCATGCGGGGACCGATCGGACGGTGGATTGTGAACTCGCCTGGAGCCCAGATACGATGCGGTGGGAGCGGCTCGCACCGGGTACGCCGCTAATCCCCCGAGGTCCCGCCGAAAGCTATGACGCCGGATGTATTTACGCCCAGGCCGGCCCACCCATTCTCCATCAGGATCGCCTTTGTATCTATTACGGCGGAAGCCGGGAGGTGCATCGAGGCTGGAAACGACACTGTTTGTTGTGCCTAGCCCGGCTTCGGTTGGACGGCTTTGCCGCCTATGAACCCATCCAGGCGGATCGTCCAGGAGTGCTCGTTACCAAACCGATGGTTGCCTCCGACGACGAACTATGCATTTCCGCGGATGCGGCCGGAGGCCAACTCCGGGTGGAAGTCCTGGATACGCCCGGTTATGGACTGGCCGACTGTACGCCGATCCGCAAAGATGTTTCTGGCTTTCCCGTGGAGTGGCAGACCGGCAAGAAGTTTGCCGATCTGCGGGGAAAAACCATCCGGCTTAAGTTTGAACTGCGAGGGTCGAAACTTTATGCCTTTACTGGAGTGAAATAAATTTCATGTTATCTATTCCGGCCAACTCTTTCCGACGGCGAACGGCGTCGATAGGATGCAAGAGAGCTTCAATACGGTTCTTCGTTCAGCAGGCGGCCTTCGGTTTGCAGTTTCCAGGTGTCGGTGCGGAACGGGGCGGCCGGTAGGCCTTCTTGGTTGGCCAGGTTCACCACGGCGGCGTCCCGCCAGCCAAACCGCACCGCCGCCGGCCGAGCCACCTTGGGGCTGGATACAACGACCGTATTGCCGTCGATCACCGCCGCGGCCGGGTGAAACTCTTGGTCCGGGCCGGCAATGGTAAATTCCCGCAGCGGCTGGCCGTCTCGGCTCACCAGGCCGCCGCCCACGCCGGTAAACCGAATCCGAATCTTATCGCCTTCGACGGCCATCGACTCATAGATCGGGCCAGTATAAACAACTGCTCGGCCGTACACAGCGCCCAAAGCCCAAAGGGCCAGCCGGCGACCGATCTCCTGCTTATTCCGCGGATGGATATCATTCACTTCGTCCAGGTCCATGACACAGGCCATGCCGACATTCGGCGTGGTTTTGAGCGCGAGCAATTGGGCCTCTCGCAGCTCAGGGCACCAGTCCGGGGGTATATCCGTAAAGTTGATGTCCAGCTTGTAGTGAAACGGCGCAATCAGCACAAAGCCGAAGGGAAAATCCCCTTGGCCCCACGCCCGCCGCCAATCCTGGATCAAAAGCGGAAACAGGGTGCGATATTGCCAGGCCCGGGTTACGTTCGATTCGCCCTGATACCAGATGGCGCCTCGGATTGTGTACCGAGTAAGCGGAGCGATCATGGAGTTATAAAGGTTGGCGGGTCGATGGCTGGACTGCGCCGATCGGTTCGGAAGCGGCGGAGGCGGCGTCTTTTTGGCCCCCGGCTTGTTCTGCGACTCCTCCCAGTTTTTTAGTTTGTGTTGGTATCGGCGCAGGTATTGGGGATCCACCTTCGGCCAGTCGGCGACCATCTTGTCCCATTGATCCAGGAGCGGTTTTACCGAGGGTTCCGACTGGAGGGTCTGTCGGCTGGTCCAGGACTCCGAGGGGGTGGCGCCCCAGGAGCTATTGATCAGGCCCACCGGGACCCCAAGCTCCTGGTGCAGATGTCGGCCGAAAAAGTACGCGACCGCGGAAAATCCGCCCACCGTCTGCGGACTGCACTCCTGCCAAGCGCCTTCACAATCGTCTAGGGGTTTGTCGGAAACTTTCCGCCCCACAGTAAAGAGGCGGATCTTGGGATAATTGGCCGAGGCAATTTCCTGCTGCGGGTTCAGCGAGGCGCCGACCGTCCAGGCCATGTTCGATTGTCCCGAGCAGACCCAGACTTCACCCACCAGGACGTTTCGGAGGGTGATCTGGCTGGTTTTGCCGGCCACAGTAAGTTCATACGGACCGCCCGCTTCAGGAGTGCGGAGTTTCACTTCCCATCGGCCATCCGGGTCGGCTTTGGCGGAGGCCTTTTGATCCCGGAACCGGACGGTTACTTCTTCGCTCGGATCGGCCCACCCCCAGATTCGGACCTCTGTCTGCTGTTGGAGCACCATGTTGTCGCTTAAAAGCCGGGGTAATTTGACTTCGGCCCATCCGCTCCGCACCAGCGACAATACCACGCCCAGACTTACCCCCAGGAGCCACATTCGCCGGAGACTTCTGACCACTGCTTGCATGGGTAAATCCTCCTCAATGGACGGTCAAAGAAACAAAAGTACACTTCTAGTGAATATGTCATCCCCCCGGCCCAGAAACAACCTCCTGCGCCGTTTGAGGATCCGTCTCGAGGGAGCAAAGGGGGCTATTTGACCACGCTGCCGGGGGCGCAAGGCTCGGCGGGTTGTAGCAGGACGATCCGTTGGCCGTCGCTGGCGGCCAAGAGCATCCCTTGCGACTCTTCTCCCCGAAGCACCGCCTCCTGGAGGTTGTTGACGACGATGATCTGTCGGCCGACCAATTGGTCCGGCTGATAGTGCTGCCGGATGCCGGCCACGATCTGTTTGCGCTGGTCGCCTACGTCGATCTCCAAAAGCATCAGTTTATCGGCGTTCGGATGGGGCCGGGCCGAAATGACCGTCGCCACTCGCAGGTCCAACTTCGCAAAATCGTCATACGTAATTTCCGGTTTCGTCATAGAAAGATTCCTTGGAAAGAGTCTTCAGAGAAACGTGTTCCCGATGTCAGGCCCCTTGGCCTGGAATCGTTGCTATTTTAATATGGAATAGTTTCCGAAGAAACGCCTCTGGCCAAGCAGGCCATCGGCGAGGGCCAATTCTTGTCCCTCCATTTGGGGCGACTGGGCCGGGGCCAATCCTCCGAGGAGAAAAAATCCGTGGAAACTGTCTCATCCACTGCTCGGTCCGGGCCGCAACGTTTGACCTTGGCCGAGTTCCAGGAAATTATCCGCCGAATGTATCTTCGCAAAGACGTGGCCCGCGGCGTAGAGGGCACCTTCATGTGGCTGGCCGAAGAGTTCGGCGAATTGTCGGCCGCCTTGCGTAAAGGCACCCTGGAGCAAAAGGCCGAGGAATTCGCCGACGTATTGGCCTGGCTTGTTACCATCGCCAATGTGGTGGGCGTCGATTTGGCCGAGGCCGTCTGGAAAAAATACGCCCAGGGCTGTCCCGGCTGTGGGCAGATGGTCTGTATCTGTCCGGACGCGGGCAAACCATAACAGGCTTTTCGACGTAGAGAATCTACCTTAAAGGGAAACTGATCCCCCTCAGCATAGGGTAATTCACCCCCCAGACACGTGCCCTTGATGTTGTCCCTGGAAAAAGGTTGTTTTGTGGCCCCCAATCGCTCCGAGTCTCCGAAATGTTTCTCCCAGGCAAAACAAGCTCTGCCTGGCGGAGGTTGTTTGCCGGGGCAGGGGGGGGAGGCATCTCGGCCTCAGAGTCGGCTCAGGCAATCCGATGGGCCAACCCACAGGCTATGGCAGGGTAGGGAAACCAAAGGGCCGCATGAGAACCTCGGCAGGGCAGAGCAGGGCAGGGGGGGCAGACCCAAACTGGCCGGGAAAGGTAGAGTAGGGCAGGGCAGGGGGGCCAAGCCTCAACAGGCCGATGCTGCAAAGGCAGGGCAGGGCAGGGCAGGAGGCCCGGCAATTGGGTCGGTCGTCAGAAACACGATATTGCTTAGGGGAACCTTTCACTGGGCTTGGCCGGGGCTAGTATTCCTCTTTTCTGGCGTCCTACCGGCCACGGCAGAGTCGCCGCCCTCGAGCACCGCCGCTCCTCCGTCGGCCCAAGCCAGTTCGGCGGCGCCTGAAATCCTAGGAGTACGGGTTGGCTGGGCAGGGCGGTATAAGGTGGGGTTTTGGGCGCCGGTGGAAGTGATCGTTCGGGGCGGTTCGACGCCGGGCCAGGCGGTCGTTGTGCTCCAGACGCCCGATAGCGAAGGCACCACGGCCTGTTTCGGCGTCCGGGTTCGGCCGGAACGTCTTTTGCGATGGAAGGCCGGCGAAGAAGTTCGCCATTTCATGTATGTCCTTTTCAGCCAGACCGAAGGGGGGCTGACCGTAGCTCTGCATGAACCGGTCTCGGAGGGCGATCAGGTTCGGGCGGGCGATCGGCTCGTAGAAAAAAAGATCGGCGTCCGGGCGACAGGGGAGACATTGCCCGGCCAGTCTGCCAAAAGCACGCCGACCGGAGAGTTGTTCCCAGCGATGGGGGCCGCCCAACTTCTGCTGGTCTCCATTGGCCCGGCGTCTGTGGGCTTGGAAGACGCGGTCCGTCCGGTGGAAGTGATCGGCAGCCTCCATTGGCCCAAAGACCGCGCCCCGGTGGTGGTCCAGCTTTCCGACCCGGACGCGGTGGGTCGATTACCGACGAATGGGTGTGGCTACGATGGAGTAGATTTAATCACCATCTCCACCAGCCAACCCGATCTGCTCCAGCCGCTTTGGACCGATCCGGAGCGTTCCAACGCCCTGGACCTGTGGGTTCGGCAGGGCGGGAAATTGGTGGTGTTTTTAGGCGCCAAGGCTCAGGAGGCGGCAGGGCAGGGGGGCGTATTGGCCCAATGGTTGCCCGGCCGGGTGGTCGGCCTGGCTTCTCTCCGCTCCGCCGCCGGATATGAAATGTATGCGGAGAGCAGTCGGCCTGTGCCCGGCATGGGGCGACCGGAAACAACGATTGCCGCCCCTCGCTGGGACCGGATAGAAGGTCTGGTGGAGGTCCGTGAAGGCGATACCCCGCTGGCGATCCGTCGGCCTTATGGATTGGGCGAAGTGCTGGTCCTTGCCGGGGACTTTGATCGGCCGCCGCTTGCTCACTGGCCGGACCGAGGTCGGCTGCTCCGCAAACTGCTGGCCCTGCCCCTGCCCAAAACCGAACAAACCAGCGAAGGCGGGGCCTTGCTCCATACCGGCTACCGCGACCTGAGCGGCCAATGGCGATCCGCCTTAGATCAGTTCGAGGGGCTGCCAATGATCTCTTTCTGGCCGGTGGCTGGGCTGATGGTGCTCTATATTCTGCTCATCGGTCCTGGGGATTATTTCTTCCTGCGAAAAGTGGTCGGCCGGATGCATTGGACCTGGCTGACGTTTTCCACCCTGGTCGTCCTGACGGCCGTGGGCGCCTATGGCCTGAGTGTGTATCTGAAAGGTCGGCAAGTTCGCTACAATCAAGTGGACGTGTTGGATGTGGATACGGCCGCGGGCCTGGTGCGGGGAGCGACATGGGTGAATTTGTTCAGTCCACAGACAGACGCCTACACGTTGGCTCTCCGCCAGTATGGTCCGGACGGAAAGCTGCTCCAAACCTCCCAGACCGTTCTTTCGCCGATCGGCCTGGCCGGCGAAGGCCTGGGCGGAATGCAGACCCGACCGGGCGGCAATCTGCTTTGGGGCCGACCGTATCACTGGACCGCCGAAGCCGATCAACTGCTGGGCCTGCCAGTACACGTCTGGAGCAGCCGATTGGTCCTGGGCCGATGGTGGACGCCTTGTCGCGCTTGGCCGCAGGCCCATCTGGTCGATCGGGACCAATTGCCCGAAGGCGATCTGACCAATACGCTGCCTATACCACTGGACCAATGTATCCTAGCCTATGGCCGATGGGGATATGCTTTGGGCCGACTCGCGCCGGGCCAAACCGTCCGCATTGAGCCGATGTCCCGCCAGCGGATCGAACTTCCCACACTCCTAGGCGGCGGAGGCGGCGGACAAGTGGGCGCAGCCGGGTGGGCCGCCTCGAGCCGAAAACCCTATAACCCCCAATCCCATAACCTGGTAGAAATCCTCCAGACCATGATGTTCTTCGACAGTATCGGCGGCGAAACCTACACGGGGCTAACCCATCGGTATCATAGTTTTCTGGACGGAACCGGTTGGCTTCGGCAGGGCAGGGCGGTGCTGGTGGCCCAGGTGCAGCAGCCGACCGGCTGGCCAACAGCCTCGGTAGAAAACCGACCGGTTGACGGAATCCCTGGAACTGTGGTTTTGCGAGACGGCCAACCGCTCCCCCATCCGCCCGAAGATCAACATCTGGTGTTTGTCCGATTTGTTTATCCGGTAGAGCACGAAAATAGACCGAATCCATAAACCCAGCGAACCCCCAAACGACAACAATGGGGCCTTTCCATGTCCGAAGTGATGATCAAAACCCAGGACCTCACCAAAGTCTATGGTTCCCTGCGGGCCATCGACAACCTGAACCTCGAGCTCCACGAAGGGGACCTATTCGGCTTTATCGGGCCGAACGGTTCGGGCAAGACCACCACGCTGCGAATCCTGGCCACCTTGCTGAATCCCACCTGGGGCGAGGCGTATGTGGCCGGCTATTCCATCTACACCCATGCCAAGGAGATCCGTCGGCTGATCGGCTACATGCCGGACATCTTCGGCGTCTATGACGACATGACGGTGATGGAGTATTTGGAGTTCTTTGCGGCGGCGTATCGGCTGCGAGGCCCGGCCCGACGCCAAAAATGCGAAGAGGTGCTCCAACTGGTGGAACTGGGCTACAAGCGTGACGCCCTGGTAACCAGCCTGTCGCGCGGCATGACGCAGCGGTTGGGTCTGGCCCGGGTGCTGTTGCACGATCCGCAGGTTTTGCTTTTGGACGAGCCGGCCAGCGGCCTGGACCCCCGCGCCCGCATCGAAATCCGCCAACTGCTAAAACAACTCCGCCAGATGGGCAAAACCATTATGGTTTCCAGCCATATCCTGCCCGAACTGGCCGACATCTGCAACAAAGTCGGCATCATCGAGCGGGGCGTGCTTTTGGTCTCGGCCGAAGTGTCCGAGGTGATTCGCCGGGTGCGGGAGCACGTGGTCCTTCGGATCCGACTCCGCGAACATCCCGACGCCGCCGCTCGCCTGCTGGAACAAGACCCTTGTGTTCAGCGGGTCGATCTGCGAGATGGAACCATTCTGGCCACCTTGCGCGCAGGCGTCGAAGATTACAGCCCCTTGGCTGCTCTTTTGGTCCAGGCCGGCTACCACCTGCTGGAATTCCGCCAGGACGAACTCAACCTGGAAACCGCCTTCATGGCCCTGACCAAAGGCATGACCGCATAAAAACCGCATAAAAAAAAGCCTCTGGCAAAACCAGAGCTTTGCCAGAGGCAGAGAAACTTTCTCTCAATGCTGGGGCCCCTGGAAACCTTCCTGGATGGGAAGGGCAGGGGATCAGGATTTTGTTAGTCCGCAGATGCGTTTGCGAAGGGCCACCAGGCCGAGGCTGGTCAGGCCGAACAGGACTAGCAGCCAACTGGCCGGCTCCGGCACCACCGTGCCGAAAATGTCGATCTCCGCATAGAAGGTACCGTACGTTTCGGTGGAAGGCTGGAAATCGAATAGCAAATACCGGTACACGCCCAGGCTGATGCCATCCAAGGGAGTGATGCTCACACCGGCCACGCCGGGCAGATTGGTGCCTGTGCCATTCGAGTAGGCATAGGGCCGGGTGTCCACCACAGCGATCGGAATCCAGCCGTTGGCAATTAGGTCGCCGGTAGCTGAGGGCGGCGTATCCGCATCAATGCCGTAGAGGGTATAAACCTGGGGCGTGCGAGCCCCGTTGGAAGGATTGGTAGCTTGGGTATGGCGGGAAAAGGTATTGATCATCTCCACAGATAGCCGGTCCTTTAGATCAAACAGAACCCGGAAAGGATAATTCCCATCATCAAAAAGGACCTGGCCCGGCGAATCCCAGGTAGAAGGCCACTGGCCATCCAGCAGCACGCTCGGAGCCCCACTGCCAGACGATTTAGCGCCGGCAACAATCGTCGCGGTTACCCCGTGGCCTTGACTAGCATCCGCATAGTCCTTGTTGGATACGGTGGGGACCCACTGGAACGGATTGGTGGTAATTGGGCCGCTGCCCACATTATCCGGGTCCCCGTGGTATCGGCTTTCCATAGTGATAATTGGATGGCTACCTGTAACAATGTCTATCTCACCGTAGAAGGTGCCGTAGGTCCCAGGCCGTTGCAATACAAAAAGCAGGTGCTGGTACTGGCCCAGCGGCCCGCCCGCATCGTCATAGATGCTTGCCCCGGCAATGCCGTCCAGGCTGGTGCCGGTCGTTCCATAGGGCGGCCCAGGGCTATTATTGCGAGTATCCACCGAAGCAATCAGCGTCCAGCCGGTCGGATCCCCGTTGGTCGTGGGCGGCACCGCCGCACTGCTGCCGTACACCGTGTAAACCTGCGGCGTGCGATTGCTCACATGGCGGGAATAAGTGTTGATCCGCCAAATGTCCACTAACTGCCGGAGGTCGAACTGGACGGCTAAATCGCCGCTATCGGAGAAAAGCACCTGGCTGGGCGCGTCCCGATCGCCGTCCCAAGGCCAAAGGCCATCGACCAGCTTCCCTACGCCGCCGCTGCCGGCCTGGGGAGTGCCGGCGGCAATCTGAAGCTGTACATTGTTCCTTCGAGCCGGGCTGGCATAATCCACCGCCGAAAGGTTCGGAACAGTAGAAAATGGAGCTATCGGCTGGGAAACGTTGATCCCCGACTCGCTATGAAGCCGGGTCTCCACGGAATAGATGATGGCCCCCGTGGCGACCTCTCCGGGTAAAAATCCCCCTAAAGCCGCTACCGCAGCCACCAGCCCCAGAAAACGGCCACTTCTCTTGGTCATCGCTTCTCCCCTCTTTTTCTGGTTGGGGTTATACAAACTACATCCCCGGAACCTCTGATACAATTCCGGTTTTTACCTTGTGGGCTTCGAAGACAGCCTGAAAGGGCTTACAAACCCACGAGGACTAAAAAGCCCCCACCACTTCTTTAGTAGCATAATCACCCCCCTGACGCTGTCAAGGATGTGGAGAAAAATTCGGGGAAGGTTTTAATACCGGGCCAGGTCGGTGAAGGGGCGGGTGGGCCAAAGGGCGGCGCACCAGGCGGCGTTTTGCAAGGCCAGCATCCTCAGGTCGCTTCCGACGGCCAGAAACGGTATTTCTTGGGTCAACCTCTTTCATGGAAAGTTCCTAGTCGCTGGAGCAGGTTGCCCACTTCGATGTTCTTGGCGGGTAACGATGGGCACATATCCCACCTCCAGACCTTTGGGCGGGCTGACCAACAGGGCTGGATCCAGAGCAGCCAGTTTTCCATGTTTCAGCGGCGACATATAATCCCGGTCAATAGGCCAAGAGGCATGGATTTTTTCGACCAAGGCCTGCAATTTAGCCTTCTTTTCCTCGCTCCAGCGATATTGCTGAAAGGAGGGCTGATCGATGAACCGGTACCAGGAGTAGGTAACCACGGAGCCATCGGCAAGCTGGACAGTGAATGGGCCGAGTTTTGGGCCTGGCCGGGCCCACGCACCGGCTGTTGGGGAACTGTAGGGTTCTCCGGGCCCGGCGAGTTTGAATTTTTGTTGGTGTAAATAAGTATCCTTAGGGACCTGGGCGGCCGAGACCGGCAGGCATTTTTCGCCCTCCCAGGTGAAATACTCTGGAAAGCCTCCTTTAGGACTGATGGGGTTATCGTTCCACTGCAACCCCCAGACATTCCCTTCGAAGACTTTCGTTTGGAAGAAATGTTCCAGGCCGAGGATCCTCTTGCCTGCCTGGTCCAGATGCACGCTGCGTGTGGTCAGAGTAGGTTTCCAGGCACCCTTTGGGTCGAAGCGTCCGGGGCACGCTGGGCCCCCGTCCCGCCATGCTTTAAAGGCATCGTACAAAGCGGCTTTTGAGTAGTAGGTAACCTCCTGGACGAGCAGGGATCTGCCCTGGGCATCGACCGGAAACTGGAGCTTCGGGATCTTCGAATAGCGGACTCCACGGGCATCCTGGCCATCGAAACGGGGAACCGTATTGATCTCCATAGCGCCGCCATGCATCTTGCCGGGCCGGGTATCAAGTCCCCGGCCATAAAGGAAAGGACATTTGAACAGTTTACCGATCTTACTCCAAGTTTCCGGAATGTAATAGGCAATAGGTCCCTTGAAATTCGCGGTGCTCAAAAAACAGGTCCAACTTTGCTCCCCGGTGGGCGGCTCGCCCGAGGTAGGATCGCTAAAGGGCAAGGCCATCCAGGTATATCCCAGAAATTCCCCATTCGGGTTGCCCTGAAAGGTCAATCCGTCGGGCGGAATCAGCAGCCGGTTGCTCAACTGGGCGATACCGAGCCGATCGTCTGGTAGGGCCTGACTGCTGTAAAAGAAAGACCACCCGGGTGAGCCGATTTCGTAGTCGTAGCATTGGGCCGTGGCGTTCATGCTGAACTTTGGGGGGCCATAACGAAAGTGGTTGCCTGCCCAGTAGCCCACTCCGCCTTCGATGGTTTGGAACACACTTTCCCAGGTAGGCCCACGCCGCTGCCACTGCCGCGCCAGTGTTCCCTCCGGGCAGAGTGGCTTGTCCTTATTGTCGGAGTTGTCGGGCAGGATCCAGCAACCGGCTAGCCCAATCTGGAAGTGGGCCAGCGGCTTGTCGATCAGCCGCCAAACCGCTGTATAAAATCCCATCCCCACACAATACTCCGACGGAGCAGGGGATGTCCCGAAACCAATATACCCATGCAATCCCTCTAACCGATATGCTGCCTTACCCGGTTGAGCGGTAGGGGCCTGTTTCAGTATGGTTTCTTCCGCCACCGATACCCCGCAGACCAGAACACTCAGAGCAATAAGAAGAACTCCAACTCTCATGGTTTTCTCCACTTTTCACCGGTGGCTGATCGCCTCTAACAAAATGAATGTTCCTCCCCATTCCGAAGGGTAGAGGGTAGCCGGCGATCTGCCCATGGTTTTCATTTCGGTAAAGGTTCTTAGACAATTTCTTCCCGCACGGGGTCCCATCGGACTTTGCGGCCTTGTTGGTACGATATCAGCGACATCAGAGAGGTGGCCGCTTCCACGAACGCCTCGTCGGTGGAGCATTTCGGAGCGCCGCCATTTCGGATGCAATTGATCCAGTCTTCCATGTGATTGGGCTGCTTGGGCGTCTTTTTCCAGTCGTATCCTTTAGGCAAATCCGTCCGGGCGTCATGCTCCTCAGGGATGATCTGGAAACGAGTTACATTGTGGGCAATATCGTCAAAACGAAGGGTGGCCTCTCGGCCGCAGATTTCCACAGGCTGTTTGGCTTGACCGGTATTCATGCTCCCAATAAAGGTGACGGTCCGGCCAAGCCTTTCAAACTCGTAGATGGTAGACCATGTGTCCGGCACTTCCCGATCATCTCGAAGAAGCGAAATCATCCCCGTGCAAATGCAGGTGTCTGGAATTCCATGCTCCAGAAGATACTGCACGAAGTCCATCTCGTGCGACAAGAGGTCGCCGGCATAACCGGTCCCATAGGCCCAATAACACCGCCAATGCCAGAAGTGGCGTTCGTTCCAGGGGATTTTCGGCGCCGGTCCCAACCATAGCTCCCAATTCAGTTCCTTAATCACTTTTGCTGGGTCCGGTCGCTCCCATTGATCATAGTAGCCGTACCATCGCCAATTGGGATGCTCAGGATCCGAAGCCTTGAATCGGCCAGTGCGGACCAAGCTGATGGGGCCGAGAATCCCTTGGGCCAGCAGTTCTCTCGCCTGGAAAGCACAAGTGGACTGACGTGCCTGGTGGCTCAGTTGAAAGACCACTCCGCTGCGTTTCAGCGCCTCCCGCATCCGCTTGGCCTCGTCTAGGGTCCGGCAGAATCCTTTCTCGCAATAGATATGTTTGCCCGCTTTGGCGGCATCCACCACCATCTGGCAGTGCCAGTGGTCGGGCGTAGCGATGATGACGGCATCGACATTCGGATCGGCCAGCAACTCTCGGTAATCCACATAGGCTTTTACATCGGGATTTTGGCTGCGTTGAACCCCTTTCTGCCGATGGGGTGCATAGACATCACAGACTGCTGTTACTTTGACGTCGGGGATATGCACGACGGCATTGATCAGATCGCCGCCCCGGGTACCCAGGCCAATGCACCCGATGCCAAGCACCTTGGAAGGAGAGGGGGCAGATAGCACTGCCGGAGCCAACCATTGCCCGGCCGCCACACCTGCACCAGCATAGGCAGAGTTACGGAGAAACTGCCGTCGGCTCAGGGGAGACTGCTTACTCATAGATTCCATCCTTTCTTCCGATAAGGACCTTTTGATCATTCATTCTTGCCCCTTTCTATATTAGCTCTTTCCTTATTTAATAGCTCTACCATGGCCCAGCCGAGCGATAACCCCACATCCATGTAAGTGGCCGCATTCCAGTAGTAATGGTAGCCCTGTTTGCTGGGAGATTCTTCCGGTTTGGGCCAGAACCCCCGAGCGTCCACACACGTTACGTTGCCCGCAAACTCCGGGTATTTATTCGCATCATTCATCGCAAGTTGAGCATCGGCAATCTTCAACCCAAAGCCCTCGGTTCCAGGATTGCCACAACCAGTGGCCAGCACGAACGGAACCTTAGGAGCATTGAACTCCTTGCGAAGGGCCTTGATCAAGTTGGCGAGATTTTGTTCATACCGGCTGGCATATACAGGATCCTGATCCTTATGCCCCTGGAACCAGACAAAGCCAGCAATCTCATAGCTATCGGCCCCAGGATAGTACTTGCCGATATCTGCCAAGACCGCCTTGGCCTTCGCCACATCGTCGTCATACTGTTTGCCGGCATACCAATCGATCGGTTTTCCATCCTTTCCCAGCCATGGAGGGGGCGGGGTAGCTAGTCCTTGCGCCTTGTCCATCTCCCAAAAAGGCGGCCGGTCCTTATAGCCAGCATATACAAAAGTCTTCTCTACCCCGCTTCTATCCTTTCGGACGCTGGCAAACCGCTGGCTGCCAGGCGGCAGATAGTCCCAGCCCAAGCTCCGATTCCCAATACAGGCTTTTATCAAAAGCACCGGCGCCTCCACCGCATTGCCCACCACATAGCCAAACCCTAATTCAGGCCCTATAAATTGCGGCCTGGCGCCAAATCCCGGCTGAAGCCAATCCACTTTGGCAGGCCCAGAGTTGGCAGTTATCCAAAGCACACATCGCACATCCTTCCGTAGGACCCAGTTGCCCTGCTGGTCCAACAGGAACGGATACTTTTTCTCCTTCTTGCAGTAGTATCCCAAGGATCCTTTCACGTCCATCCCCGGCACTAGGCCAAACCCAAGCATGTTGGACTGCCCCATGAAGATGAATATCTTAACGGGCTTGGACATATCTGCCTGTTTGCCGTCGTAGGGGGCCGGTTGTTTGACCTCCCAGCGAGCAATCGCTTCGGCCGCCCAAAGACCGATTCCTATCGTGAACGCCGTCAGAAAGAGTGTGCTGTAAAACATCATCTTCCGCATTCCTATGTCTCCTTGTTCAAAAGGTCCATAGATCTGCCACCCCCAGTCGGTTATCTTATTTCACCCACTCCCTTTCAACCGCTGTTTCCAATGACATTTCCGTCTGCATTCCAGCGCACTAGGATAGCCCCCTCCAGATAGAAGGAAACAAACTCCTTCTCTTTCCCTAACGGTGGCTTTTTAGGGAAGCCTAGCAGTCCCAGTAAAGTCCAAAAGAATGCAAACATGTAAACTGTCCCTGGCAGTCTCCACCATAAACAAGGAAGCTTTTCTTTTAATACCGGGCCAGGTCGGTGAAGGGGCGGGTGGGCCAAAGGGCGGCGCACCAGGCGGCGTTTTGCAAGGCCAGCATCCTCAGGTCGCTTCCGACGGCCAGAAACTGCATTCCCTGCTCGGTTCGGCGTTGGGCCTCGGCCGGGTCCATCGCATGGATGCCGGTGGGCCGACCGGTCTTTCGACCGATGTCCACCACCTGCTGGATGGCCGATTCCAACTCCTCCGGGCTGGGAAATTGGCCGTCAGGCCGACGCATCCGGAATCGCAAATCGTTCGGCCCGATAAACAGGGCATCAAAACCGGGCAGTTGGCAGATGGCCTCGGTGTTTTGGACGCCCAGGGGGCTTTCGATCTGGAGGATGACGAGAATCTCCTGGTTGGCCTGGCGATAATATTCTTCCAGCCCGGCTTGGAAGTTCAGGGCGTGCATGCCGCCGCCGGCGCTTCGGATGCCTTCGGGGGGATATTTGGCCGCTTGGATGGCCAGCCGGGCCTGCTCGACCGTTTCGACCATCGGCACGACAATGCCCCAGGCCCCGACATCCAAAGCCCGTTTGATGTAGGGGACGCTTCCTTCCGGTACCCGGATCAGGGGGACACAGCCGGCGTCGGCCACCGCCGCACACACGGCAGCCGCCTCCGACCAATCGAACGGCCCATGCTCCATGTCCAGGGTGAGCCAGTCCCAGCCGCTGCGGGCCAAAATCCGCGCCGCCTGCAACTGGCCCAACGAAAGCCAGGTACCGAAACTGGGCTCCCCCCGACGAAGTTTCTGTTTGACCGGATTGGTTTTCATGGCAGGTGAGTCTCCTATGGTTTTCTCTACTCCGAGGGTTTCGTCCAATGGCAACCACGATCGACGCCACGCAATCCCCCGAAAGGTGGGGGCTTTGGTCTGGTCTCTGCTCTTGCCGAGAGTGATTCTCCGGATTATAGTAAAAAGTCTTGGATTTTTCAGCCGTTTCCGAGAAAGAGCAGGCAGACCGGCACTATTGGAAATGGGTTCTGTTTTGGAATGTTCATGATTTGCCCTGGGAGGTGAAAAGACGTGTTTGAAACACTCGCCGTTGTGGGCGCCACAGGCGCCGTAGGAAGGTTGATCCGAGAAATCATCGAGGCCCGCCGTTTGCCGTATAAAAATATCCGCTTTTTTGCCTCTCGGAATTCCGCCGGAAAAAAACTCCCCTTTGACGGCCGAGAGGTGGTGGTCGAAGAACTTCGTCCGGAAGCCCTGGACGGCATCGACCTGATCATCTCCAGCACCCCGGACGAGGTAGCTAGGGATTATATCCCGGAGGCGGTGCGGCGGGGTTGTGTGGTGGTCGATGAAAGCGGCTATTGGCGGATGGACCCGAAGGTGCCGCTGGTGATCCCGGAAGTCAATCCCCATGCCATTCGGCGTCATCAGGGGATTATTGCCAGCCCCAATTGCTCGACCACGCAGATGGTCGTAGCGTTAAAGCCGCTGCATGATGCGGCCCGGGTACGGCGGGTGATCGTCAGCACCTATCAGGCCGTCAGCGGGGCCGGCGTGGTCGGCAGCCGGGACCTGGAAGGCGGCACGCGGGCCGCCCTGGCTGGTCAAGCCTATCAGTACGAATGTTTCCCATATCCGATCGCCTTCAACTGCATTCCGCAGATCGGCTCGCCGAAACATAAGGGCTATACCTCCGAAGAGATGAAAATGGTCCTGGAGACCCGCAAAATCCTGGAAGACGAGTCGATCCAAGTCTGCGCCACGACGGTCCGAATACCGGTTAGCAACTGCCACAGCGAGACGATCGTGGTGGAAACGGAGCGGAAGCTGTCCGTCGAAGAGGCCCGGGAACTTTGGCGGCGGTTTCCCGGCATCGTGGTGATCGACGACATCGACAAGAAACAATACCCGATGCCGATGACATGCACAGGGCGTGATGAAGTGTTCATCGGTCGAGTGCGGGAAGACCTTTCGCACCCCAACGGGCTGGTCTTCTGGTGCGTGAGCGACAATCTGCGCAAAGGCGCCGCTACCAACGCCGTGCAGATCGCGGAACTGCTGCTGAAAGAAGCCGGTGTGCTGGCTAGGGCCGCATCCTAAGGTTTCCACGCCTCCAAGCCGCGCTCTAAGGCCGTCCAACGTCCTAGGACAGGACCGATCCCTAAAAAACGGTTGGGCAAACGATCCCAGCAAATGGTTTACCTGGACGGGGCCTCCATACACGGGGTTTAAGTCGGGGCAGGGCAGGGGAGCCGAGTGGAATCTATCCCAAGGAAGCCTAAAAGCTGTTCGATGTAGGCGGAGCGATGCCCACCTTTAAGATCACCTTGGCCTACGATGGGAGCTGCTTTACAGGCTGGCAGCTTCAGCCGGGACAACGAACCGTGCAGGGAGTGCTGGAGGTGGTGCTTCGGCAACTCACGGGCCAGTCGGTGCGGGTCCGGGGCGCCAGCCGAACCGATACAGGCGTCCATGCACTCGGCCAGGTAGCCGCCTTCACGCTGGACGCCCGGTTTACGGCCGAAGAACTCCTCCGGGCTATGAACGCCCTACTGCCGGCGGATGTAGCGATCCTTCAGATAGAAGAAGCGTCGGCTGGGTTTCGGCCTAGCCGAGACGCCGCGGCCAAACGGTATCGGTATCTTATTTATGACGGTCCGATCCGACATATTTTTCTGCGGCGCTATGCATGGCAGATGGACTATCGGCTCGATGCGTGGGCCATGCACCAGGCCGGTCAACGGCTGGTGGGAACCCATGACTTTGCCAGTTTTCAATCCCGCGGTTCGCCTCGGCTGGATACGATCCGGACCCTGTTTGACGTTTCGGTGCGTCGGTGCGGGGCAGGGCAGAGGGGAAGCCCCCGTTGGACGCCGCTCCAAGACCCTGTACTGCTCTGCAGCCTGGGTTGCCCAGTTCCCAGCGTAGAAACGTCCGGCAGAGCGTCGGTCCCGGAGCAAAAGTCGCTCGACTTCGGCGATTTCGTCGTTCCCCAGGGGAGGGCAGGGCAGGGGGGGGACTTGGTCGTCGTGGAAGTAGAAGGAAATGGATTTTTGTATCACATGGTGCGGGCCATCGTCGGTACGCTGGTCGAAGTAGGCCGCGGAAAACGCCCTCCGGAGTGGCTGGCCGAAGTCCTGGCCGCCCGAAACCGCTCCGCCGCCGGCAAAACCGCTCCGCCCGAAGGCCTCTACCTGCTCTACGTCCGGTTCGATCCGCCCTCCGGTTTTTCGCCGGAAAGATCGCAGAGCTGGCAAAGTGAAAAATAAAACCGGCGCCTCCCCAACCCCCATCGCCGTTGTAATGTCTATGTCCGGACTTTCTCCTCAGGCTGGACAGGCTAAGCGACACGTAGCTTAGCCTGTCCAGGCTGAGTCATGCGCCCGCTAACAGCGGGCGCATCTGGGGTCTCTGCTTCTTCTGCGGTACAATGGAACCTGTAACAGTTCAGCCGAATGGAGGGGGCCTATCTCTCTCGCCCTCTCCCCATGGCTCCAAGAGGGTAAGGGTGAGGGGGACCGAGAGAAACAGGAAACACTTTTTCTCCCCCTCACCCGGCGAGCTTCGCTCGCCGGCCTCTCCCACGGAGGGGAGAGGCGAAATCTTCTCGCTCGGCTGAAGTGTTACGGAATCCTAAGGAACCTATGCGGGTCGTTCATATCATCACACGTCTGATCCTCGGCGGAGCGCAGGAGAATACCTTGCTCACCTGCGAGGACCTGCTGCGCCAATACGGCGACCAGGTGCTTCTGGTAACCGGACCGCCGGAAGGACCGGAAGGAAGTCTGGTGGAGCGGGCCAGGGCAGGGGGAGTCCCCATGCTGCTGCTGCCGAGCCTATGTCGGCCGATCCATCCGTGGCGGGATGTGGTCAGTTACCTGGCCCTGCGGCAGATCATCCGGCGATTTCGGCCCGATGTGGTCCACACCCATAGCGCCAAAGCGGGCCTGCTGGGTCGGGCCGTTGCCTGGCAACTTCGGACACCGGCCATTGTGCATACGGTCCACGGAGCGCCGTTTCATCCCTATCAGTCGGGTTTGGCGAGATGGTTTTTTCAGGCTTGTGAGCGGTGGGCGGCCCGACGATGCCATCGGCTGGTCTGTGTGGCTGACGCCTTGGCCGACCAATTGGTCCAGGCCAACGTCGCCCCCCGGGAAAAATGCCGAACCGTTTACAGCGGCATGGAAGTAGAACCTTTCCTGGAGGCGGACCCGTTTCGAGCGGAATACCGGGCCCGGCTGGGCTGGGGACCGGAACATATCGTGGTGGGCAAAATCGCTCGACTTTTCTATCTCAAAGGCCATGAATATCTGCTGGCTGCCGCCCCGAAAATCCTCGCCCACAACCCGCAGGTCCGGTTCCTTCTGATCGGCGACGGCATCCTCAGGCCGAACATCGAGCAGCAAATTCGACAAGCAGGACTGGCCGACTATTTTCGGCTTGTGGGACTCGTGCCGCCGGAAGAAATCCCCCGGTGGATCGGTGCGATGGATATTCTGGTGCATGGGAGCCTACGCGAAGGGCTTGCCAGGGCGCTGCCGCAGGCTTTGTTAGTGGGTCGGCCCGTGGTCAGCTTCGATATTGACGGCGCCCGGGAGGTGGTCCTGCCAGACCAGACCGGATACTTAGTCCGGCCGAAAGATGTCGAGGGATTGGCCGGGGCAGTGGTCCGATTAGCCGGTGATCCGGAGCTTCGTGCCCGACTGGGCGAGGAAGGCCGACGCCGATGCGTGGAACAGTTTCGGCATGAACGGATGACAGACCAATTGCGGGCGTTGTATGAGGAACTGCTGCGAGCGAACAGCACCTAACAGCGGGCGTTACGTAACTTAGGCTGTCTAGCCTGAGTCATCCGCCCGCTAACAGCGGGCGCTACCTCGCCGGCTAACAGCCGACGTTACACACCGCCGGCAGGACAGACGGCGTTCCGACGAACAGCCGGTAGGATGGATGCGGGGCAGGGGAGGGTAGGGGGGGCAAAGAAAGTAAGTATTCACTTACAATTAGGACTTCTCTTGCCCCACTCCAGCGGGGGGGAAAGGACTTTTCCGAAATGTTTATTCTTGGTAAACTGAATGTTTAATAGAAAAAAAGAACTTTTTCCCTTTTGGCCTAGAGACGCAAACCGTGAGCAAGGCATCCGAAGCCCCTGGCTATATTGGCCCCTACCGACTGTTGAATGTGGTCAATACCAGCCAAACCCGGCAAATCTGGCAGGCGATCAACGATGCGACCGGCCAATTTGTGGGGCTGAAAGTGCTTTTGGAACAGTATCGGAAAAACCGAGAACAGCTCGGGCTTTTACGGTGGGAATACAAAGTCGGCCATCGTTTCGATCATCCCCGCGTGATTCGGATTTTTGAATACGGGACGCATCGGGGGTTGCCCTATTTGGCGATGGAATGGTTTTCGGCCCCCAATATGAAAACCCGCATCCGTCAAGGGATCGACAAGATCGCCCCTCTGCTGCCGAAAATCATTCTCCAAGCCACGGAGGCCGTCGCCTATTTCAACCAGCAAGGCTGGATCCACCGGGATATTAAGCCGGATAACTTCCTGGTCAACGATCAGGGCGAGGTAAAACTGATCGACTTTGGCTTGGCGCAGCGTCGGCGCGGTTTGCTGTTGCGGCTTTTTGCGCCCCGATCCCGCCAGATTCAAGGAACCCGCAGTTATATGTCGCCCGAACAAATCCGTGGCGAACCCGTCGATGAGCGCTCCGATTTATACAGTCTGGCCTGTACCCTGTTTGAGCTGGCGGCAGGGCGACCGCCTTTTACCGGAGTTACCTCCAACGAACTGCTCAATAAGCACTTGAAGGCGGCACCGCCGTTATTGGACGCCGTGGCGAAAAATGCGACTCCGGAGTTTGCGCAACTATTAAAACGGGCGATGGCCAAACGGCCCAAAGACCGGCCCCGATCCGTGGAAGAATTCCTGGACGAATTGCGGATCATCAAGCTTTTTCGTCAATTGCCACGCCCGCCGGAACTACCGGCAGGCAAAACCGCCCCCGGATCGTCTTGATCCCCCTTCCCAGGAGGGTTGCACAGACTACCAACATAACAAAAAATATCCGCAACTTTTTATCTATTTTGCGTAAATCATCTATTTTGAACCATTTCAGGAGGCAAAAGTTGCTTGCTTTCCTCCAGTAGGAATATCTCCAAGAAATACTCCTTTTTGGGTCGAAGTTAAGGTGGGTAGGTCTTTCCAAAAAGACCGAGAAGAACTAGGTTAAAGTGGGGTTCCAACGCATTACCTACGAGCGGCTTTGGGGGGTATGCAGCCCCTAAAACAGGAAAGGGAGAAACATCTGCCTCTCTTTCAAGTCCTGGGACGAATTGCCTACAAACAGCTATGGCAACGCATGAATTTCGATTAGCTTTTGAGCGGCCGATTTACGAACTAGAAGCCCGGAAAGACCGGCTGGAACGCGCGCAGCCTACCACACCGGAAATCCGGGAAGAGATACGTCGGCTCCGGCGGGAGATCATGGAGCTGACGCGCCGGATTTACGACCATCTGGAGCCTTGGCAGATCGTGGAAGTGGCCCGGCATCCCGATCGGCCCATGCTGACCGACTACCTCAGTTTGTGTTTCGAGGAGTTCGTCGAACTGCACGGCGATAAATGTTTCGGCGATGATCGGGCCTTGCGGACCGGCTGGGCGCGTCTGGACGGTTTCAAAGTGATGGTGGTCGGCCATCAGAAGGGTAAAAACCTCAAAGAGCGGACCGTATGTAATTACGGCTGTGCCCATCCGGAAGGGTATCGAAAGGCCATCGCCAAAATGCATTTGGCCACCAAGTTTCATCTGCCGGTCATCTGCCTGATCGACACCGGCGGGGCCTATCCGGGCATTGGGGCCGAGGAACGGGGCCAGGCCTATGTGATCGCCCAGTCGATGTTTGAGATGGCCCGGCTGCCAACGCCGATCATCTGTGTGGTGATTGGCGAAGGCGGTTCCGGCGGGGCCTTAGGGATCGGCGTGGGCGACCGGATCGCCATGCTCCAGTATGCCTACTATTCGGTCATCAGCCCAGAAGGATGCGCCGGCATTTTGTGGAAAAGCGCCGCCTTCAAAGAACAGGCCGCCAAGGCGCTGAAACTCACCTCGCAAGACCTCCTCCGATTGGGCCTGATCGACGAGGTGCTTCCGGAGCCGTTGGGCGGGGCGCATCGGGACCCGGGTCTGATGGCCGCCCGGCTGAAAATGTATCTGCGGGGTGCGCTCCGGGAACTGGTCCACATTCCCACGCCGGAATTGCTCGAGGCGAGGTATCAAAAGTTCCGCCGTCTGGGGATGTTTTTTGAACGAGACGCCGCCGGCCAATGGATGTTGGTGTGGAATGGGGTTCGGGAATTGGCCCCCCAAGGACCGCCTGGCCGACAAACGCCTCCTGCGGTACAAAGTCCTACGGAGATCGCCGCATCTTCGGAAGATGCTTCCTCGAACGGTCAACCTGCCCCTGTGGCGCAAACTCCCTCCACCATCCCTCCCGAGTCTTGACGATGTCGCTGAACGACTCCGCCTCTCCGTCATCTTCTGCCGATTCTTCAATGCCCGAGGTCGCCGGGGTGCAAAGGCCAGACGGGGACCGACCTTCTGTCAACGGCTGGAAGTATTTTCGGTGGAGTCTCTGGCTTCTCCTTTTGGCGGGGGCGATCGGGCTTTGGATTCTCAGCCGATTCCAACCGGGATTTTCTGACAGTCTGGCCCATCTCGTCGCCCAACTACAAGAGTCATCTCTTTCTCAGTCCCAGAGGGACGCCGAGCTAGCCGCCGCCAAGGTCCTCCGAAAATCCGGCGCCCTGGTCATCTTTGAAGGTCCTCAGCAAGGGGTAACCAGCGTCCATTTTACAAACCCCAAGGCATTGTCTGAGGAAAGTTTGACGCAGTTGGCGATGCTGGTGCGACTTAACTCTTTAAACCTGACCGGAATGCCGATTACGGACGAGCAGCTTGTTTATGTGGCCAAGGTTCGGTCGTTGGCTTCTTTGGTCCTTAACGAAACGCCGATTGCCGATGGAGGTTTGGCCCATCTGGCCCCGTTGGAGCAACTGGAAGTGCTCCATCTACGAAAAACCGCCGTTACGGACGCTGGGCTGGCCCACTTGGCGGCCCTACCGAATCTCAAAGTCCTGGATCTGTCGGAAACCCAGGTAACGGACCAAGGACTGGCCGAACTGGCCAAACTGAAAGACCTCCGTTGGCTTCTGCTGGACGGCGACGCGGTAACGGATGCGGGCCTAAAACATCTGGAACTTCTCCCCCAGCTCGGCCAACTGAATCTCCGGGACACTCGGGTCACCAAGGACGGCATCGACCAACTGAAAAAAGCTCTTCCCAGTTTGCACGTCGAGCATCGGTAGCCTATCCAGGGCGTTCCGGGAGCACGGGCAATCTCTTTTCTGCTGCTTCTTTTCTGCGTCCGCTGCGCGAAAGCGTCCCTCGCGGTAAAATGTTTTCGTTCTCACCGCAGAGAGATATAACCGGGAGAGAACCAACTTTTACCCATGAAGTTTTACGGTCTGGAAGCCCGTGCTCCAATCGGCGGAAAGTTACGGAAGACGGTCCCGCGGGAACGTCCGATAATCTTTCTTATGTTCGGTCAGAAAGCCCAAAATTCCCGCAAAAACCCAAATCCGCCCACGATTAACCGCCAACGTTACCTCGCCGGCTAACAGCCGACGGTACGTAACTTAGGCTGTCCAGCCTGAGCCAATGGCGCCCGCTAAACAGCGGGCGGTACGTCGCCGCCTAAACAGGCGGCGCTACAAGATGCCGGCTAACAGCCGACGGTACGGGGCGGCCTTTACCGAATCGGAACCAGCGGCGCCAAAGGCGCATCGCTTTTTGGTTGCGATGGACCGGAAGGAGGCTCGGCCGACGGCGCTTGGGCAGAATTTCTCAGGGGGTTGCCCGATGGAGTCGAGCCGCCGCTCCCGGAAGCCCCATGCCGAGAAAAAAAGTCCGACAATCCTGCCGCCGCCTCGGCCGCTGCGCCAGGAATTGTCCCCCAGGGGATGTTCGATCCCGGCGTCGTGGAGCCGACCTCGCCCCTACCACCATTGGAATTCCCGGGACGAGCAGGCGGAAAGAGCCCCTCCAGAGGATTCTGCGGATTCTGCTGGTCATTGCTCTCCGGCGCGGCAGGCTGTTGCAGCTTCTGGTCGAGTTCTTCAATATACTGGCCGACCAGGTCTCGGACCTCCGTCGGCAAGACCGGTTTAATCCGGTCAATCAGCAGGGCGATGTAATAGCCGCTCCGGGCGCGAAGTACCTCTTGCCGAAGGCTTTCCGAAAGGGTTACCGCAAAGAAGGTAACTACTAAACAAATCAACACTCCCTTGAACAGCCCCAGCAGCGCCCCCAATTGCCGATCGAACGCCTTCAGTTGGATCTTGTCGATCACCCCAGCCACCAACCGAAACACCAGCCAAACAGCCGCCGAAGTGGCCACAAACAAAATCAGCATGGCGGCCAAATGATTCCAAGGCGCTTGCAACGGCAAAAGCGGGGCCAAGGAACTACTGCCTTGAACGGCCACAAAATAGCTCAACACAAACGAGGCCACCGACGCCACCTGCCAGGCCAACCCCTTCCAAAGACCAAAAAAGGTCGCCGCGGCCAAAATCACCAGCATCACCACGTCATACGGATGCAGCGGAAAGTTGCCCATGAGTAATGGCTCCTCCTGGCAAAAGTAGGGCGTAGGCCCTGCCTACGCCGCTAAAATCCGGCAGAGGGAGGGCCTCTGCCCTAACAGGAGCAACTCAACCGGCAATATAGCTCAACGGTCTCCGTCCCAAAAGAGCAATCCACGAATCTTTAGACGGTAAAAATAGAAAGAATAGGCAAAAGAGAGAATCACCCACAAGAAATGCTCTTGGTCCAAAAGACCAAAATCACGTACACTTTCTCCCAAAGCACTAGGAATTCCGTGTTGAGGATGCCTTGGTTTTTCGGGCCTGCCGGTTGCAACTGCGGTGGGCGGCAATCGGTTGCCCCCCTGGGCGGGAACGCCCATGCTACTTCGTGGGGACTGCCGCGAAAGGAGTTGCCGTAATGGCCGATTTTGTAACTCACATTGCCACCAGCAGCGTCCTGGGCGCCGCCTACGGGGCGGCTGCTTATGGTTGGTACGATGTGCCGCTTTCGACCAGCCTGCTGGCGGGCGGGCTGTGCGGCGTGTGCGGGATGCTTCCGGATTTGGACAGCGGTTCTGGCCGACCGCTTCGGGAAAGCGTGGCCTTTGCAGCGGCGGTCGTGCCGATGATGCTGCTGGAACGGCTCCGGACATTCGGCCTGGCGCCGGAACTGTTGGTGCTCGTCGGGGCGGGCAGTTATCTGCTGATCCGGTTTGGCTTGGCCTGGTTTTTGAAGCATTTCACGGTGCATCGGGGGATGTTCCACAGTTTGCCTGCCGCCGGGGCGTTTTTCCTGATCGCCTTTTTGCTGGCTTCGGGGCAGGAGACGGCCCTGCGGTGGTACAAGGCGGGCGGGGTGCTGCTCGGGTATCTAAGCCATCTGGTGTTGGATGAGCTTTATAGCCTGGAGTGGGTGCGCGGCCGATGGAAGCTGCGCCGGTCCTTCGGAACGGCCTTGAAACTCTGGGGTTCGCACGCCTGGTCGAACCTGCTCAGCTACGGGGTGTTGGGGCTTCTGGTGGTGGTGGTCTTTTTCGAGCCGGCCTGGATGGAGGGCGTACAACGGCGTTACGTGGAGGCCCAGGCAAAGTTTTGGGAGTCCCAGCGGGATCGCCTAGCCGCCCTGGAAAACGTCCTGACCCAACCGCACAGCCGGTCCAGCAGCCAGCAGCCGGAATCACCATCGAAGCAGCCAGAATCGAGCGTCTCCGGCCAAACCCCATCCCGTCCAGACGCTGCGCCGTCGTCTCCTTCCGGTTCTCCACCGTCGGCCCGTCCCACTGGTTCCCAACCGTCGAATCCTACCGGCTCAGAACCGCCCACCGCCCAGGCCGAAGAAGGCACCCGCTTCCGCCTGTGGCGGTAGAGGGGCTGATTGGGGACAGTCAGGCACATGAACATCTCTCTCTATTTATCTCCTGCCCCCCTGCCCTGCTCTCCCCTGCCCTGGGCGAACTGCACCGGCTATACCTCCCCTACCCTGCCTTCCTCAAGCAGGCCGCTCAGAAAGCCACAGCCAAGGAGCCAACCTTGAAAGACCTGCCTCCCGATGGGTTATACGCCGACGTCCAGCCGAAGATCACGCAACTTTGGCGAGAAAAAAAACGCAGCGGGTTTCGAAACGTGCTGGACCAACTAGGCCAACACCCGCCGCAAGCAACATGCGAACTCGATCCGAAAGACGGCTTCCGCGGCGGCGCCCCTAAGGTGGATAAAGTTACCGTTACCCTCCGTACCACCGACTCCTTACCCAAGGCGATCAATCGGGTGCGGAAATTGGCGGAGGATATCTTCGATCCGCCCGATCGGCCCGCCATCTCCGTCAAAGACCGCTGGACCGGACCAGATGGCAAACCGGAAACCGAAGACTGGACCTCCGATCCACCGGAGCAGGAGTACCCATTGGAAAAACCCGGTAAATACACCGCCCAGCTCCAGCGCACCGTCTATGTGAACGGAAAGGAGTTTTTCGCCTATCCGGAAATCAAGATTCCCTTTACCGTACCGGCCAATATGCCCGAAAACGTGGCGGGCCGATGGATAGGCCGCCTGATCATCCAAGAAGCCTTCCTCTCCGCGGAAAACCAACCGCCCAAGCGATGCCAACAGATCGATGGCGCTCAGTTCCAGTTGACCATGGATCTGACGCCCACTGGACCAGCCGCTGGCCGAATGGTCGTGGAACTAACGCCGGAAAAAAAGTCCAAAGACGAAAAGGTACAAGCAGTCGGCCCTATCGACGGTTCCTACTCCCTTTCGGATGCTCGCTTTTCAAGTCAGATGACTCTCCAAGGGCGACGATGGGCCTTGGAAGGTGAATTTCAGTTCATCAATAGCGCGTGGACCATCCGGGGTGCTGGCAATGTCTCGGTGCCGATGGGCGAAGCCCGCGCGACCGTGAAATACTCCTGGAACGTCTCCCAAGTAAGACCGGTGCGACCCTAAAACTAAAACGCCCTGAGTGCGACGTATCAGCGGCGACTTCGCCGGTTTGCGGATAGACCCCATGTATCCTACGCTTTTGCGACTGCCCTGGATAGGCGGCAGTTGGAATCTGCCAACTTATAGCGCCGCCCTCACCGCGGGATTGTTTGTATTCTGTTTAGTAGGTTGGTTCGGGGTGCGTCGGCAAGGCGGCGGGGTTGGGTCGGCTGCCTGGTATGTCCTGGCAGTAACGGTCTCGATGCTGGTCGGCGCCCGGATTGCCTATGGCGCGCTCCGACCGGACGGGTTCTCCAAACCATGGAACGAGCTTCTGATTCTGGATTTCGGCCATTTTTATCTATTGGGGGGTTTCTTGGCGGCGGCAGCGGTCGGATGGCCCCTCAGCCGTGCGCTCCGCCTGGATCCCTGGCGGATGCTCGACGCCCTGGCCCCAGCCGCCGCAGCGGCGATGGCGATCGTGCGGCTCGGCTGTTATGGGGCGGGTTGCTGCTTCGGAAAAGAAACCACCGCGCCCTGGGCCGTCCAATTTCCGCCCGGCAGCCTGTCGCATCTTTATCAACTCCAGTACGATCTGGCGATCCTCTTTACTGGACCGAGACCAGTGCATCCGACCCAGCTTTACCTGGCGGCGACAGCCCTGGTTGTGCTGGCGGCGGTGCTAGTGCTTCAGCGATACGTGCGTCGGCCAGGCTTGATCGCCCTTTGGGCCGCCCTGCTCTGGCTTAGCCTGCGGTGCTAGATCGATTGCTACCGGGCCGACATCGGACCGTTCCAGGCCCAAAAAGACCAAATCCTTTGCGCCGTCGGCCTGCTGGTCTGTCTAGTGCTCCTCTACCGCCGCCGGGCCGGATAATGGAAACACTTCCGCCGAATGCAGCAAGTACGGGCGTCTCTCGAAAAACTCTATCAGGTCCCTGCCGTGAAAGCGGCAGTCCCAAGAATGTCCCTGCCGTGCAGGCGGCAGTGGAGGGGATCTGCTGAATTGTCATTCCCGTACCTCCCCTACTGTCATTCCCGCGCAAGCGGGAATCCAGGGTTCCTTGTGCTGCCCACTTGTTCCCCCTCACCCGGCTAGCCTGACGGCTAGCCGGCCTCTCCCGCCAAGGGAGAGGCGAAAGAGCCACCCTCTCCCGCCAGGGGCGAGGCTTCGGTTGGTAGCAAAGGGCATAGGGCTGGGGGCGGGGATTACCGGGCGGGTTGGCCGAGGTGGGTTTGGATCACAAAGGTAACCGGGCCGTCGTTGACCAGTTCTACTTCCATGTGCTCGCGGAATCGGCCGGTAGCAACCGGGATGTCCTGCTCGGCCAGGGTCTGGACGAAAAGTTCGTAAAGCTGTTGGGCTTTTTCTGGGGGGGCGGCTTCGGTAAAACTGGGCCGACGGCCGTTCCAGCATTGGGCAAGCAAGGTGAACTGGCTGACCACCAGAACGCTGCCGCCTACATCCACCAAGGCAAGGTTCATTTTGCCCGCCGCATCTTCAAAGATCCGAAGCCCGGCCACTTTGTCGGCCAAAAGCCGAGCGTCGGCTTCCGTGTCGTCCTGGGCGACGCCCAAAAGCACGAGCATCCCCCGGCCTATCTGGGCGCAGGGCTGGCCGCCGACGCGGACCTCAGCCCGGCTTACCCGCTGAATACAGGCTCGCATGTGGGGTTCTCCTTTCTTGGCCCCTTGCCGGTTGGGCCTTAGAACAGTAACAGCCGATGGTCCGATGGCCCCCCTGCCCTGCCCTTTTTCTCAACATGACCTTTTTGCCGGTTCGGGTATTTGGGCCCTCACCCTGACTCTCTCCCGCCGGGGGCGAGGGGAAATTGGGCCCCCCTGTCCTTTTTCCCTCCCCTGCCCTACCCCGGAGATTTCCCCCTTGTGGGCAAGGCTTTATTGTGCTTCTCCTCTCCTTGGTGTGCAAGGAGGTGGGGGCGGTGGGCGGGATACGTCGAAAGCCTCCTTTTCCTTTCCTGCTCAAGGGACTAGAATATAAAGTTTTGGAGGTTTTTGCTGTGGCCGATCACAGACCGACGATAGCCATTAGCATGGGAGATCCGGCTGGTGTGGGACCGGAGGTAATTGTGGGGGCGTGGACAGAGACATTTGTCCACGATCTCTGTCGGCCCTTTGTCGTGGGTCAACCGGAAATCCTCCGACGAGCCGCCCGATTGTGGCGTCTGCCCATCCAGGTGGTCGAAATTACCGAGCCGGCCGAAGCCCAGCCATCGCCCCAGACGTTGCCTTGTCTTTGCTGTGGGCCGGACGAAGTGTTGAAGGTGCGTCCTGGGACCGTGGACCCCCGGGCTGGCCAGGCCGCCTACCAGGCCGTGGTGCAGGCGGCCCAACTGGTCTTGGCCGGGCAGGCCGACGCCCTGACCACCGCCCCGCTGCATAAAGAGGCCCTGCACCTGGCCGGGTATGACTACCCCGGCCATACAGAACTTTTGGCCAGCTTGTGCGGCGTGCAGGACTTCGCCATGATGCTCTACCTGGGACCGGACGAGCAGATCCGTTCGCCGGCCGGGCTGGCGGTGGTACATGTAACTTTGCACACTGCTATGCGCCAGGTCTTCGAGCAATTAACATCGGAAAATATCTTGGCCAAGTGTCGATTGGCCGACCAGTTCATGCGTCAGCTTATGCCGGCGGGCAAGCGGCCGCGGATCGGCCTGGCCGCCCTGAACCCCCATGCGGGCGAAGGGGGCCTGTTCGGCCAGGAAGAAAAGACCATCCTGCAACCGGCCGTCCAGCAGGCCCGCCAGGAGGGCCTCGATGTCCAAGGCCCCTTGCCAGTCGATACCCTGATGGTGCGTGCGCGGGACGGCCAGTTTGACGCCGTAGTGGCCTTGTACCACGACCAGGGCCATATCGCCCTGAAACTGCTGGGCATGTATCGAGCGGTCAACGTGACGCTGGGCCTGCCGATCGTGCGGACCAGCGTGGCCCACGGCACAGCGATGGACATTGCCTGGAAACGCCGGGCGGAGACGGCCGGGATGATCGAGGCCCTGCGCGTGGCCGCCCGATTGGCTAGCAAACGAGTCGCAAAATAACCATCTATTGTACAAAAAATCATTAACCTATGCTCCCCTGCCCTGCCCCGGATAGTTGCCTGGTATATTTGATTCGGCACGGCGCCACAGAACACAACCTGGCGCAGCCGCCGCGGCTTCAGGGCCGAAGGCTCGATGCGGCGCTGGCGCCGGAAGGTCGATGGCAGGCCGAACGAACCGCCCAGCTTTTGGCCCAAGCCCGGCTCCAGGCGGTTTATACCAGTCCCCTGCTCCGGGCCAGAGAGACGGCCCAGCAGATCGCCCTGCCCCACCAGGCGCCCGTCTATGAAGTGGAAGGTTTGACCGAGATCGATGTGGGTCGATGGGAAGGCATGGACTGGGCAACCATCCGTCGGCAAGACCCCCAGTGGTGCGAACTGTTCGAGGCCGACGCCGGTCGTCATGGGTATCCAGAGGGCGAAAACTTCCAGCAGGTCCAGGAGCGGACCGTCGCCGCCCTCGGCCAGATCGCTCCCCGCCACCTAGGCCAATCCATTGCGGTGGTGGCCCACAATGTGGTCAACCGTTGCCTGCTGGCCCATGTGCTGGGTATCCCGCTGGCCCAGTACCGGCGGATCACCCAGGACAACTGCGGCGTGAGTATTTTGCGATTCCAGGGCGAAAAGATGAAAGTGATCACGCTGAACGCCGTCTTCCACCTGCTGGACGGCCAAGGCGGAGAATAGCCCCTTGCGAATCTCTTCCCAGGTATCTCTCCCTTTATTGATTTTCGGGCACATCTTCCAGGTAGGCGCCGTCGGCCCGTAGGGCGGCCTGGAGTTTGCGGAGATCAACCTGGGCCAGGTCGCAGCCGGTCTGGAGGGCCAAGGCGGCACAGGCGCCCACCCCCTGCCCTGCCCTGCTGGCGAGTTCGGCTCGGGGACTTTATTCTCAGCGGCTGGATTCGGCTGGGCGCCGTTGCCACGGACGCGGAAGTTGAGCTGGTTACTACTTTCCGGCACATGGAGGTAAAGGTAGAAGCCGCGGTCATTGGCGTTTGCGCCGCCTTCAGTGGCAAAATATACATCAAATACCCAATCCGATAGTGGCGCCAAGACGGTCTGAGACAAGCCGCCGTTTTGAGGATCGGAAAGCCACTAAAAGAACAGCTCCGCTTCCCAAGGCGAGAAGTCCCATGCTATTAGGCTCAGGTACGTTATGAAAGATGTCCATTCGGAAGGCTAAGGCACCGGCGTTGAGGCCTTCGGAATCGGGGTTTCGGATGGCCAGGATCAGTTCATTGACGCCGACTCGCCAGCCGGTAAAGCTCGAAGCCACCTGGTCGAAAAGGGTTACATTGCTGATAGAGCCGTCCGGCCCGATGACCAGGCTGGAATAGGGCCGCTGCCAGTTGTCGGTACTGTAGGAAGTTTCGCGGGCGATCAGTTGGCCGTTGATATAGACAGCCGCTCCATTGTCAACCGCCAGCACAATCCGGGCAGCAATGTCAGTAAACGGGGCCAACTCAAAGGTGGTCCGATAATATTGGACGCCGGTGGGCTGGCCGCCGCCCCCGTCGCCGCGGAGGATGCCAGGCAGACCGATGTCCGCCGCCGCCTGCAGAATATTGCTGGAGCTACCAGCGGGCGCATCCTGGGTAAAGGTCGCGGCATCCGGCAACGGGTCCGAGGTAGGAACCCAGTTGCCTACTGCGCCTCCGGAATGTCGAACCGTGCTCAACTTCCATTCGGCCGGATCGGAGGTGATGGTGATAATTTGCTTCATAGGCAACTGATGTACTTGTTCCGGCTTAAACACTCCAGTAGCCAGCGTCTGGATCGCTAACGGCGAAAGGGCCTCGTTCCACAAGGCCACATCATCCATCAAGCCCCGGGAACCTTCGGTGTTATTATGGCGGGCGCCGAAGCGGAGCAGGCCGGTGGGATTGCCCGAAAAAGGCCCCGTAGCCACCGCTTGCCCATTGACATAGAGAGTAAGTTGGCTCCCGTTGGAGACAAAAGCCAGATGCCGCCAACCGCTGCTGGGAAGATTGTATGGGGTATCCTGCCAGTTAGGTCCCGGATAATAAGCCACCCGGCCTGCCCCGTTGACGCCGATCTCGAAGGTATCCCCTCCTCGGCTGCTGAGGCGAGAATACGAGCCAGGTTGGGTCTGCCCATTTTGGTTGAACCATAGGGCCAGGGTGAACACATTGGAGTTAAGAGCCGGATTGGCGGACACCTCCACCCACGCGCTGCCATTGAGTTGGAGCGATTGGCCAGTACCTTGGGCAAGCAAAAGATAGGGAATCGTGTTGCTCAGGCTGGCCTGGGCGTTTGGTGAACCGCCAAGCCCGTTACCAGATATATCTGTATAGGTTCCGTCCCAGGACCAGTGTCCTACGAGGGCCGCCTGGGCAGGAAAAGCAAGACCCACAACCAGCCCCGCCCCAAGACCACTCCCCTTACCTCCCGCCAGCTTTGCCGATACATGGTAAATCCCTCCCGCAAAATAGCCCTTTGGTTATGGAAAATAAGACCTCAGCGGAGTCCACTAGCCCATTGAGCAAGCCACAGTTCCCCTATTTTCCCCTCTTGAAGAGAGGGCCCCAGAAAGCTACCTCCACCTTTTAGCGTATTCTCCGGCGGCCAGCGATCAAGAGTTTTGTAAGACTTCCGCGGAGCGGAAACTTTGTTTCTCTGGGATGCCCTAACATGTCATTCTCGCATAAGCGGGAATCCAGGCTTCTTTGGGGGCTGCTTGATGAGTTTCTTTAGCCCCTGGGAGGCCAGGGTAGCAGATGCCTTCCATGCTGAATCAAGAGCTTGCGCGGGCATGACAATGGATGGCCTTCTTTCCCATCAATCCCCCTCACTCGCCTGAAGTATCGTAAAATTTCATTGGAGTTGGAAGTCATATTGGTTTTTATCCGGCTCTGGGGAGATGGTTACCCGGAGGGTGCTTTGGCGGTTGTACTTTGGGGGGATAAGTTCTTCCCGGACGGTGTAGAACGGTCCTTCGCCAGAGGCGTTGGGCGAATAGGTTTTTTCCGGCCCCATGGCGGTAATCTCCACCCGATAGACCCCCTTGCTGTAAGGACCGATCTGTTTGGGGATTTCATATTGGCCCTTTCGGATCTGGCCGCCGGTGGAAGGGCCGGGAGTGCCTTCGATGGGCGTAAAGACGATCTGGCCTTCCTGGATCGGCTTGCCCTGATAGGTTACCGTACCCCAGACGCGCATACCCGGTCCGCTGCCGCCGCAACCGACGGCAAACAGCAAGCCCAACAGGAAAATCGTCCATATCCTGGCAGGTTTCACGACCGGTTTCTTCATTTGACTCTCCCGAATACCGACGGGAAGTCCACCCTGGAAGGTAGGGCGTAGGCTCTGCCTACCTGGCCAATGGGACGCTTCCCATGTGGCAATCCGGCCGGGGCACTGCCCCGGCCCTACAGACCGTACTCTTACGCTGGGCTGCTTTCCACTCGGCGCTATTCGGCCGAGACGACTTCCATACCGTCGATGCTGGCCAGACCGATCCAAACGGCCGCATTGATCGAATCGCTGAAAAAGCGGACGCTTCCGTCGGCCAGTGCGGCATTCACCCCGCCCGGATGATAACTCCGGGCTGCATAGATGACCGTACTCCAACAGGGCGAATTGCCCACACAGGGGGCTTTGCGCTTGCTAGAGTCGCAGTATCGGCCTCCGAGCAGTTGATCGGGCACCGGTGAGTTCGGCGTGCGCAGGTGGCTGTAGCCGATGCCCAAATCCGAGACCCACAGTCCGCGTAGGTCGGCCGATCCGCTCGGCCCGGCAATCACTTCGCTCAGGGCCACCGTATTCGACGTGCCGTCAATGACATCCCGAATGCCGCGGAAGACGTTCCAGTTGAAAAGGGCCCGTTTGGTGGCCGGGTTATTGGCGTCGTTGCAGGATTTGTCGAAGTTAGTGATGCCTTTTTCCATCATGGAGCCGTCGGGACTATGGCAGGCAACGTAATTGGAGCGGGTGTAGCCATCGCTCGGCAACGGCGATTCGTTGCCAAACACACCCGGCCGATCCGACGGACATTGATAGAGCGGAATCGCGGTGCGAAAGATTTTACCGTTCACATTATCGCAGTCCGGGCCTCGGAAGCCGACGCTCCAGTTATAGGTCTGGGCCAAGCTGGTTAATTCTACATAAGGCCAGATGAACATAGTCCAATGGTGGACGGCGGTCCTGCCCCAAGTGGCCCGATTATTGGGATCATAAGCCAACGAGCCGGGCGGAAACACGTTGTGGGCGGCGTGGTAATTGTGCATGCCCAGCATCAGTTGCTTGAGGTTATTGGTGCACTGCATCCGGCGGGCTGCTTCCCGGGCCGCCTGCACCGCCGGTAGTAGCAGGGCGATCAAAATGCCAATAATGGCAATCACGACCAAAAGTTCCACTAAGGTGAAACCGTGTAGCGTTGGGCAGAAGACGCCGCTCGGTGATTTGGACGCACTGCTTTGATCGGTGCGGCATTCCGCCATAGGGATCCCCTCCGTGAAAGCGGCTCGAAAAGACCAGAAAAGACCAACCGAAAACTCCCTCCTTATCGGTTCTTCCGAATGCGGAGGCCAACCATCGCCAAGGCGCCCAGGGCCAGCAGCAGCCAACTGCTTGGTTCCGGTACCAAAGCGGCGTTGAAATGGGCGAAGATTTCCGCCTGGCTCAAGGCCCGACCATAGATGGCCACTTCGTCGATATTGCCCGGCCATTTGAGATGATCATTTTGGGGCAAACTGGTGTCGCTCCGGCCGCCGAAGACCCAGGTGCCTTGATCAAAGTTTACCCCGCCGGGAAGAGGCGAGTTGACCGTGAACTCCAACTGTCCATCCAAATACACCCGGACGATGTCTCCCTCCCGAACAAAGGCCACATGATACCATTGGTCAGGCTGCAGGATGGTGGGATTTTGTGCCCAGGTGCTTTTAGTTCCATTATAGTAGAACAGAGCACCGGCAGGATGATTGTTCGGTGGGGTATTGTACGTGCCGCCCATGCCCAGGGCGTCGCCGAACCCGCCGGAGCCGTCAAAATCCCGCCGATGGAAGATGTAGCCCACCAGCCCGTAATTGGTCGTATTGGAGGGCCGAATCCAGGCTTCGACCGTGTACTGGGTGTCCGGCACCACCACCGGCGAGGTGGAATGCACCACCAAAGCATAATCGTTATCGGTATATCCTGTTTTCCCAATGGGGATGGTAGGGGCGTAGTTGGTCGGTTCAAAGCCGCCTAGGCGGGCGCCGTTTCGGGCGGTATCCGTTGGCCGGGGGCCGACATCCGGCGGCAATCCTGTGCGGGTTACATTGGGCGATTGCCCGTTGCCCAGGGTTTGGTCCCGGCCGTTGCCGCTAATGTCGTAGGCCAAATTATCGCCTACCACTTCATTAAGCCGCCAATAAGCGGCCGGATTGCTTGCCAAAACAGCGGCCGGATACGGCGGAAAAGCCGTCAAGTACAGAGAACGGACTTCTTGCTCCGTCAGCGCCCGGCTCCAGACGGCCGCCTCGTCATACCAGCCGCGAATGCTCAGGAGAGGTTCTGTTTTATCTGCTCGCATGCCGATGCCCAGGCGCTCGCCGTTGCCACCTCGCCAGGTCACCGTGCCGGAGAGGGCCGGTTTGCCGTTTAGATACGTGGTAAAAGAATCTCCATTCCGAATGTAAACAAGATGATACCATTTGCCTGCTTCCACCGACTGGGGACTGGTGCTATTAACCACCGTACTGCCGTCCCAGAAAAATATCTTCTTGGCCGAGGTCCCATATTTGCCGGAGCCGATGCCGATGCAATCTCGAGTATAGGTATCATCTCCAGCGATTCCACTAGCCCGACCAAAGACATAGGTAGGGTATTCTGTGGAGAGGGACTCTTGTTTGAACCAGACCTGGACGCTGTAGGCGGTTGGGCCGACGCCGGCGGAGGTGTAAAGTGATGGATAGAGGGTGCCGGCGCCTCCTCGGTCGGTCATCGGGTGATTGGCGTAGGGGGCGCGGTTATCTGATGGCATGTACAAAAAGCCATCGGTAGGTTGAGGCCCTGCCTGGCCTAACGTCAACACACTATTGGGGTCGGAATGCTTCAGGTAAGTGGCGTCGTTGGCCCCGCCTGCTGGGGCAATATCTACGGCCGTCGGATAAGGCGGGCCGCCAGTCTCATCTAACGGCCAATAGATGACCGGATTGGTACTCAGGACCGCATCCCGGTACATGACCGCCGCCTCTAGACCAGTGCTTCCGACCAGCAGAAACCCAATAACCCCTAAGCCGATCCACACGGTGCGACTGGACATGGCACAGACCTCCCCTCGGACAAAAGGATAAAAGAAAAGGCGTTGTGGGTCGCTATGGTCGTGGTCTTTGGAGAACCTCACCGTAGAACTCCCATAGACCTCGACCTCCACTGACTATTTTACTGTGTTCGATTTTAACAAGGTCAAACACGAACGTCAAGAATTTTGCGGATAGGCGAGGGGGGAATAGTGCAGAAAAATCCCTCGATTGACGAGAGAAATGGGGTTGTGTAGATTGTGATTATATAAACATTTTCCATGTTCATTTTGCCGCCCAAACCGGGGAGATAGGTCTGGTATGAACAAGTCCTTTTCTCGAATCCACGCCCGGCAACGGAGAATCTGCGAACTGATCGCCCAGGGAGGCGAGTGCAGCGTGGAAGAACTCAGCCAGACGCTGGGCGTTAGCTCTATGACCATCCGCCGAGACCTTCAAGCTCTAGAGCAGCAGGGCCAGATCGTGCGTACCCACGGCGGGGCCACCCTTGGGTACCGCACGGTCTTTGAGTTTGATTTTTTGAAAAAGGTGCGATTGAACCTGCCGGCCAAGGAGGCCATTGCCCGGGCGGCGGTGGAAATACTGCAGAATTGTTCCAGTGTGATGTTGGACGGGAGCACCACTACGTTGGCCATTGCCCGGCATCTGCGGGGCCGAACGGGCCTGACGGTAATTACCACCTCGCTACCGGCCGCCGGAGAACTCCAACATGAGCCGGGCATCGAGGTGTTATTGCCGGGCGGCTATCTTCGGCCCCACTGTCCGGATCTGTCCGGTGCGATTACCGAGATGAACTTGGCCGACCTCCATGCCGAAGTTGCCATCCTGGGAGCCGACGCTATCGACGAAAAAGGATATGTATATACCAATCCGCCCGATACGACGGATACGTTGCTGAGGATGGCGGCCTCGGCCGACCGGGTGTATATCGCCGCCGATAACTCCAAGTTTGGCCGACGGGGCTTGCGCCGGTATGGTCGGCTGACCCAATGGGCCGGTCTGATCACCGATAACCGCACCGATCCCCGCTTTCTGGAAGCCCTGCGTAAACTGGGTGTGCAGATTCTGATCGGAGAGATCCGTTAAGCACCCACGGAGGTCGAAAGACTCTGCGAAAAGGCTCGTGATATTTCAGCCGAATGAAAGAAGATCCATTTTGGGGAGACCCCATTTTGTGATAGAAAGCCCTTAGATGGTTCCTGCTGCGTAAGCGGCAATCCTGTTGTTGACTGTTTCACTGACCGGATTCCCACTTGCGCGGGAATGCGAAGGTACTGCATACGGCTGAAATGTTACGAAAGGACTGCATTCGGCTAAAGTGTTACCCTATTTTTTCATCTTTTTCTGCAATTCGCTGATAAACTCTTGCGTAGCGTTGGAGGGAGCTAACTGGGGCGGCGGCTGGTTCGGCGGAATGTATTCCGCCAAAAACGTCTTCCATGGTTCCGGCAATTGCTGCTCTGCCTCTTCCGGTGTGCGGGCTATAATTTCATAAACTGGGGACCAGGCGGCCTTCACCTCGTCGAGCAGAATCTCCGGATGCCACAGGGCCACCACGTAACCAGCCTCTTCCGCTTCCCGCCATAGAAGCTTGGCCCAATCCGCAAGTTTCTGTATCCGCTCCTTCCGATCCGTTTTGCTGGCAATATCCCGAAGCCCGTTATCGTAGCCGGTGTTGCCGTCCCGCCAATAGCCCATATACCAGCCGCGGCGGTGCAGGGGAAGCTTTGGAACTGGTGCCTTTCCCTGCACTCCGGTGGGGTGCGATACTGTTTCAAGAAAGACCCGAACGTTACCAAGCTGATCGAAGATGCGGAGCAGGAAGTAGCCCGCGACCCGGACACCATCCGCCAGTGGATAGATGCTCGAACAACGGCTGGCCGGCAAGGCAGAGGTGATAGTCTGGACGGCTTCGTCGGAGGAATTGGCGGATAAGGATTCCTGTTTCCTGGGTGGTTACCTGCCGTTGAAGTTTGCTGGGAAGCCGTCGGGCCAACAATGCGAGGCGGCGACGCCAATACTTCCAAGCACAGCGATACGCCACAACAATACCGCAATGGGGTCGCCCTGGCGATCCCGGACAAGAAGCCCGTCGAATCGCAGCAGGATGCGGCGCGTTAGTTGATGGCCGTTGAGTGCGTTGAGTCGAAGAAGCGGCAGCATCGGCTCACCAAAGACCAGGAAGCCCAATCGAAAGAACGTCGGCGCACCGAAGAGGCGGTGGAAACGACCGTCCGGACCTCGCAATGTCCGGCTACTTCGCCGCGGGGTCAAAGACCTCCAGCGGGACGAGCCGCACCGGACCCAACAATCCCGACGGCTCGATCGGCCAGTGCGATGCATCGAACGCCTGATAATGGACGTTGACGATGTTGATGTCTTTCATGATTTTCCAATCCACGTTTCGCAGGTCCAGGTCACGGATGCGGTTGGCCGAGAGATTCGTAACCTCGATTTCTAGGCGGTTTCTGCCCTTTTGGACGGCGTGGTCTAAAAGCACGGAAAAAGGCAGGGCGACCAGCGTGCCCAAATCTCGTCCATTGAGGCGAACCCTGGCGCTGTGGCGCACGTCGCCCAAATCCAGCAACCATGCGTCGGCACGCATGGGCGGGGCTGGGAATTCCAGCACGTAACGGGCGGTTCCGGCAAAGGCCTGGGCTGCGACGTCGGGGGCCTCCGTCCACGAGGCAAGTTTGCCGGTTCGATACGCGGCGGGTAACACCGGCCCTCCCTCGATGAATTCCACCGACCACGTTCCGCTCAGAACGACCGGTTCTCCACAAGGGCGGAAGTGTCGCCACGGCGGCATCGCCGCGTCAGCGCCGGTACGGACGAACGTTGTCTGCCCCGGTTCGAGACGCAGATAGACCTCGGTCCGTCCATCTCGCTTGCGGACGGGCAGACGTCCCGATGCACCGGTCATGGCATCGAATCGGGCGGCCTCGGAACACGGCGAGCCAAGAACGATCCAATCGTCCACGACCTCGGCCGTATGGTTGGCGATGAAGTACCACGTATCCGCATCAACCTTCCGGCGAACGAATCGCAAGCCGCGATCGACCATCGGTTCCCGCACTGCTTGTGCCGCGGTGAGGGCCCGTTCGATGTCATCCGTGAGGATCACCCCGTTTTGCTTGGCCATGGCCCGCTGTTCGATGAATCGTGTGCGTCGGCGGGCCAAGTCGGCGCGTCCCGGCACATCGTCGGGCAACCGCCGTTGGAAAATGATCGCTGCTCCCGCCTGCGCCAGTTCGGTCAATCGGGTGAAGGTTTCCTCCGGCATGTATCGGCAGGGGGGCACAACCAACGCCCGATACGCCCCCCCCGGCGTTATGATCATGCCGTCCCGCACCGCCGATTCCGCCACCATGCGGTCGGAGATGAAGTCAAAGGCGAATCCGCGACGCAGGAAGAAGTTCGCCGTTTCGCCCACCGGTTGGTTTGCCATCCACTCGCGGCGGTGTACCGTCAGGGGAATCGTCGTCCCGCAGGCATCCATCCACAAATCGTGGATCGGCCAGTACAACAGGACCTCGTTGGCGTGTTGACCGGCTTGGAGGACCGACTGGCAGCGGGCCACGTATTGCGTGAGGACGGGTACGTCGCGCCAAAAGGCGTTTCGCCAATCCATTTTGATCGAGGCGTAGAAGAACCAGCCAGGCCAAGGGACGTCCCGGGGCGAGTAGCACGTGCCGTGAAACAGCAGTTGATTGGCCCCTGTCAGGAAAAACAAATCGATTTGCAATTTGATGTGAGCCAGGCTGGTGTGCCAGTGTTCCCGCAGCCACGTACACGTTTCCGCACCGACCAACTGTTTGCCCGGCGGATGGGCTACGTGGGTAGCCGACGACGCCAACATACAGATCCGAGCGTCGTCGTCGCTGGAGCGTACCATCGCCGGATCGCGTCGGAAGCCGGGGATCGGAAACTCCGAGGCGCCGAACATTTCCATATCGGGGATGTCGCTCGCGGCATACAGATCCAACAAATTGGCGGGGGCGCCATGGGCCTGGTTCCGCGTCAGCATCCCGCGATCATGCGCCCAAGCCGACCAGCGGCGGATGGACTCCCAGTGCAGCTCGGCCAAGACGCGGCGATAGTCGTATTTCAGCCTGGCGCGGGATTCGTCATCCCCACGGGAATCGTCGAAAAACAGCGGCAAATACTCCCGCAGGTCATATCCCATGCGAGACTGAAACTCGTCGAACAACTCTTCGGACCAATCGCCCCGATACTCGAACGAGTCGTGATACTGCGCTCGGGGCCGCGCGTTGGGAAAGGCGTCGAAGGCCGCAGAAAACCGCTCCAGATAGAGGTTCATGGCGCGCGGGGAAAAGGGGTTGATCATGGGGCCTTCGCCGCCCGGCGCCGCCCGCTTGACGCGTGCGGCGGGCGCCAAGCGGACGGTTCTGGACTTGGCCTCGTAGCAGGCCTTGACGTCAATCGCCCAGTTGGGAAGGTTCGGCCCGCCGAAACACCAGCCCGTACCAGTGGTCATGTCCACGAACATGCCCAGCGATTTGGCGCGGCGGACGATGTGCTCGAACATCTCCATCCAGCGAGGCGAGAGGTAGGGAATCGCTTGCGCCTCGGCCCCTTTCGCACCGTAGATGGGGACGACGTGTACAAATCCGAAGCCTGCATCGTGAAGCTGCTTCAAATTCCAGTCGATGTCCTCTATGGAAAAGGCGCTGCCCGGGCACCACCAATAAGTACCGGGCCGCTGGCCCGCGGTGACGGCAAAGGGCCACGGGGCCGCCGTCGAGGAATCGGCCGCGCCCGCCTCCAGGCCACGAAACCCCGCAACCACGTTGATCAACACGACGGCGGGAGCCATCCACCTGAGCCGAAACAACGGGACCTGCATCGCAAATCTCCCAATGGCTGGTAATCCGTGTGTGGGCGGTCTCGAAATCGTCCGCTCTCCGCTGCGACGATCATTCCAATAATAATAGGGAATCTCTGAATAATTCCCGTTTTTACCTTGTGGGCTTCGAAAACAGGCTAAAGGAGCTTTCCAAGCCCATGAGGACTAAAAAACACCCATCACTATCTTGAATAGTATAATCACTCCCCTCCCTGGCGCTATCAAGCAGGTGGAGAAAAATTTTCCCAAAATTTCCCAAAAATTGTACGAGGGGGAATTTTCAGAAAAGAAAAGTTTTGCTAACCTGTTGGGCTACCAAGACTTAGATTGATTTCTTAAGGGAGTTTTTGAAAAGGAATTATGCAGAGGGGCGTCCCTGGAAAGAGGGGTAAACCATGCCTAGAAAGTCCTTCGAACAATGCGTAACTTAGGCTGTCTAGCCTGAGTCAATTCGCCCGCTAGACAGCGGGCGTTACGTAACTTAGGCTGTCTAGCCTGAGTAATCGCCGGCTAACAGCCGACGTTACAACGCCGCAAACCTACCCGCTCGTATGAGTTTTTGCAAGCGAACCGCACACGGCTTGGGCCGAGCTGATCCGCCTGGTCGATCCTTACTACCCAAAACAAAACGGCCCGGGCCGACCCACGAAGCCGCTCCTCTGGATGTTCAAACTCTCCTTCCTGCTGATCTGGTTCCCTCTGTCCGACCCACAGACGGCCAAATGCATGACAGTCATGCGGCGGGGGAGTTTCTGGGGCTGGATCTTGGCCAGGACAGGCCGCCGAATGAAACCACCATTTGTCGGTTCCGCCATTTGTTGGAGGAGCACGAGTTGGGCAAACGCATCTTGGAGATTGTCTGTCGCCGCTTGGAGCCGGTCGGCCTTCGGGTGTACGACGGCATGATCGTCGATGCGACGATCATCCATTTACCGCAGAAAGCGCAAAGATCGCGGAGGAAGCGCAGAGAAGGAAAGAAAAATGGAGCGAGAAATAAACAAAACCAAAACTCTCTGCGTCCCTCTGCGTTCTCCGCGGTGAAATACTTACCGCAGAGAGCGCAAAGAGCATGGGAAACCTTCTCCCGAGATGGGTTCGACGAAGAAGGCCGACCAGGGGCATTATGGGATGGAAGCCCTGCGTAAACTGGATGTGCAGATTCTGATCGGAGAGATCCGTTAAGCGCCCACGGAGGTCGAAAGACTCTGCGAAAAGGCTCGTGATATTTCAGCCGAATGAAAGGACATCTATTTTGGGGAGAATATCCATATTTGAGGTAGAAAACCCTTAGATGGTTCCTGAAGCGGCAATCCTGTTGTTGACTGTTTCACTGACCGGATTCCCACTTGCGCGGGAATGAGAAGGTACTGCATACGGCTGAAATGTTACGAAAGGACTACATTCGGCTAAAGTGTTCCACTATTTTTTCATCTTTTTCTGTAATTCGCTGATAAACTCTTGCGTAGCGTTGGAGGGAGCTAACTGGGGCGGCGGCTGATAGGTGAACGCCTCGGCCGGCAACGGTACATTGAGGCTCAGTTCCACAAACTCCAGTTTAGCCAGGGTCTGCTCTTGCGGTTGGAACCAGGCGAACTGCGCTAGCCAGGCGGTCCAGCGGCCCGAGGGCTTCCGCCGGTAGTGAATCTCATACGGGAACATGTCCTCTTGACCCAAACAGAGGAGCACATGTTCGGGAATGTTCTGGGGGACATTTTCCCACCGGACCGGCAGTCCCTGGTGGATTCGGTCGGCCTGGTCCGGCAGGAGTTCGGCCAACCGCTCGGGTTTCCAGACGCCGAGCAGACGCCAAACGGGCAGATTCCGGCTTTTTTGCCCGTCGGTGATCCGGAGCGAGGTGGTTTCGAGGAGGGTGAATTGGAAGTTGGCCTGTAAGGAGCGGAGCAGGCGTGGCAGTCCGCCCAGACCAGGCCAATTGTCTATTTCTCCTATTTTCGGCAGATTGCCCTGTTTTTTAAGATGTTGGGCTACTTGGAGGACATCTACCTTGGAAAGGGTTTCTTGTTGTTGGTTCTGGTCTTGGGACTGAGCTTGATATGTCCACAAGGTTTGCCCATCAAAAACTTCCCACCATCTGAGGTTTTGGTCCGCCAGAGGCAAAATCAATTCCCAGCGGAAGCATTGGCCAGACTCGCTCAGGTGGGCAAGATAGGTCCCTTTGCCTTCTACGGATACATCATTAAACATCTCAAAATAGTAACGGATCTTTCCTGCCACCCAGAGTCGGCTCTCTAGGGTAACAATGGCCTGGACGAGCAGGTTTTGGGCATCCAGTTCCTCTGGTTTTTTTTGTTCGTCCTTAAGGGGGGGTTGGTAACCCTTTGGGGAAGCGTCCTGTTGATAAGCCAATAGGTGGGGTAATTCTCCCGTGGGGTGTCGGAGTAGGAATCCCACCCCGATCCCCCCTAATAGAACAATCCAGAACCACCTTGTTGGCTGTCGTGTTAGGGACATTTTGGGGGTTCTTCCGGATTTACCAAAGAAACCTGTTTTTCCAAACCGAACAATAGCTCTCAGAGGGAGAGTTTTACCAGGCGCCTATGCGTCTGCCCCCTCCTGAGGAACACGGAAAGAAATTGCCCGATTGGGTGTCGTCGGAAGATTTTACGACATAGCAGGCCGAAAGGCGATGGGAATCTTTCCGCCTGGGCAATATCTTTCCGAGGGAAGGCTGGTCGGCTTTTGTCCCGCACCGGCCGAATATTCAAGACGGAGAACTTAGGTAACTTTGGTAACTTGGACTCACTAGAACTGGCATCTGCCTGAAGGCGGCCGGATGCCGCCAGAAGGACTCGCTAGGCAGGGGGGACACCATGAAAAAGACGTTTCCTGTTGTTGTGCTAGGGATTGTGCTGATCGGTCTGGTAGGTTGCAAAGGGCCTTTGGCTGGGAATCTACCCCCAGCTCCTGTGTTGGCCCATCCCGGACCAGGAGTGGATGGCCCCGGACCAGGGGTGATGGCGTTCCAGCCTGCCCAGCCGGTACCGCCGCTGGCCTCCCAAATCCTGTTTGCTGGCCCGGAGGGGATGCAGGTTACTTGGGGGGTAAGCCATCCGCTGGCGTTCGATTCGGAACCGTTGGTTTGCCCCGCAAGGTATAACTTCCCCCAAGGCGGCATCTATCAATTGAAACTGGCGAACATTCCGGGTCGGCCTGGAGCGGAACTTTATCCTACCTTGGAAGTGGCCAATGCCATTCCTCGGACCGCAGCGTATCTGGCCCACTCGGCCATTCCGATCCAATTCACCGAAGAAGATTTCGACCAGGTTTTTAGCGGGAACTTTGTGACGAAAGTCATTTACCTGCCCGATCCCGAGTTCCAGGAATTGGCTGTTGCCGGGGTGGAGACCTTAGTGAGCACCCGATTAGACCCTGGGGTGGATCCGATTACCGAGGCGGATAACCGCGGTTCGATTCTGGCGATTGTCCGATTGGGCAATAAAGACCTTCAGTTGCCGACGGAACTGGGCGGCAACGGCGCAGCGGTCTTCCCGGCGATGGGTTATGGTCCTATGTGTCCCAACGGAAATCTGCCTGGATATGTGGCTGGTTATTCCGCCCCGCAATGGGGAATGCCGATGGTCGGCACTCCGATTGGTCTGCCCGGCCCGCCCCATGTGCCGTTGGGAGGCCCGGCCGGCCTGTATAAACACACGATGGTCAACCATACGCGAGAACGTATTCCCGACCCGACCCATCGAATGCGGATCGACGTGAAACAGCAGCCTGGGTTCTCATATCCTCGGCCGGCCAACCATGCCTGGATTGTGGAGCGGAATGGCGCCCCGCCGGTCTTGTACCGACAACCTCATGGGATCAAACGCCAGGTGATCGGCCCGGACGGCGGTTACGACGCGGGCGTTTGCCCTCAAGAGGGCGAGTCGGCGCCGACCCCCGCACCCGCCGCTGAGGAATAACTTCGGAGGAGGCCCGTAGGCCATCCAGGCGCCGGGGTACGGCGTCCTGCTGGTTCCCATGATGTGGACTAAAGTTTTCCTTCCGTCCAGGGGCTGGCTTGCACCTTTTGCCTACAAGGAAAAAGAATTTCGTTGTCCCGGATGGGTGCAGGAATGGATATTCTCCCTAGGTGGGGAAGGCAAAACCAGCCGGCGTTCAGGAATGAAACCATTGTCTCTCTTCCCAAGCCGAACCGGAGGCCGCTCGTGATATTCCCGGTGGTGGGACTACGAAATATGGGCCTTTTGGCCGTTCTGGGTTGGGTGGGGGTCTGCCTGCTAACCAGCGACGTGCAGGCTCAACTTCCTTCTGCGGGTCCACTTCCCGCGGGCCGACCTACCCCCGCCGACCAACCGCCGGTCCATTATCAGCATGAAGGGATTTTGGCCCCCGGCCAGATAGCGGCGGCTCGCCTGCCCCGCGGCGGCCCAGTCCTCGGCTATTTTCAGCCCGTGGAAATCAAGGCCCCGATGGGCGCATCGGTCGCTTTGGCCGAGGGGACGCAATTCGCTCCTCTCCAACCCGCTCCCATTCGGGTTGGGCTGCTCATCGGGCCGGTATATCGGCTTCGGCTCGCCAACATCCCCCGGCATCCGGGCGAAGAACTGTATCCAACCATTGAAGTGATCGATCGGCTCTATGCTCCGATGGGACAGGAAGCCCGGTTTGCCATCCCCATCCAACTCCATCAGGAAGACTTGGAGCTGGCCTTGGACGGCAAGCTGGTTACCCGGGTGATTTACGTGGAAGACCCGGGACGGGCCTTGCCCGTTTCGGCAGAGGCGGCAGGCGGAGAGAATTGGTTTGAAGTCGGCCCAGGCCGGGACCCTTTGGCCGTGGCCGACCAGTTAGGCCGACCCGTCGCCATCCTCCGCATCGGAGGCCGAGTTCCTCTGGACCCAGAACGACCGGAACCGGAATTCATGGGGCCGCCCACGCCGTATGAAAAATACCCCCCCCGGATGAAAATCCTTCAACCGCCGCGGCGGGGTTCCGCCTTGCCCAAGGAGGCCGGCCCATGAAACCCCTTCCGCTGTACGGGGAGTCTGTTGGTCCGAGGAAAGCGAAAGGTCTGGCCGCCTCGGCTTGGATCGGCGGCGTTCAGATAGGAATCGTATTCACACTGATGGTGTTATGTTCCTGTCGGGGGGGACCGCCGGGCGGTTCGGTTTCTTCCTGTCCTGCCCCCTCCCCTACCCTGCCGCCGGAGGCATTTGGGCAGCCTACCGCCTCGCAGACCGCCGCCGCCATGCCTTGGGGGGTAGTTCAAGACCCAGCGAGCGGCCAATGGGTGCCCGCCCCTGCCCCGCTTGTGGCCTACGGCCCCTGGACGCCGCCTGGATTTACCCAGCCTTGGCCTGACGACGAATACCTCCGGGACGGCGGCGATGCGGGCCTGCCGTCTGAGGCGGCAGCCGATGGCGAAGTACGCGGCCTGGAAATCGAAGATACCATCGCTCTTTATGACACCGTGGACGGACGCAAACGGGTTGAGCCGTCGAATCGGGTCCATCTTTACAGCCCACGCTTCGGCGCCGTCCGACAGGTCTCGAACTTACTGGCCAACGAAGGCCGCGACGGCTGGGCCAACGTGTATCAACCCACAAAACTGAACCAACAGGAAATTCGCACCGGGGCCTATTCCCATAAACAACATTTGGGGGCCGGTCGTTATGTAGGCCAAGACTTGCCTGGACAGTATTTGAGCCGATTGACCCGCGATGTGGTCTCCTCGGCCCTTGGGCCGCAAAGTTTCCAAGATCGCTTCCTACCGTACGAAGACTTCCAAATCATCCGCTGGGGACGGATGGACCAGGCAGAAAGACTGAAACTGGCCCGCCAGGTGGAGGCCGCCGTCGTTTGGAACAAAGACGAGACCTTGGCCGTCATCCTGGACGAACAGCGGGCCGCCGCCGTCGCCGACACCGACGCCCTGGTGCAGCTCTATGTGGTCCACTCGCCGCCGGCCAATCCGCAACTTCGGCTGGTGAAAGTCGCTTCCACCGCGTACGCCGAACCGGGCGATGTGGTGGATTTCACCCTGCGGTTCGACAATGTCGGCAACCAGCCGATCGGCAACGTAACCATTTTGGACAATCTCTCCGGTCGGCTGGAGTACGTCGCCGATAGCGCCCAGTGCAGTCTGAAGGCCCAGTTTACGGCCCAACCGAACGAGGCGGGTTCGCAACTGTTGCGATGGGAACTGGCCCAACCGCTCAAACCCGGCGAAGGCGGCGTCATCCGCTTCCGCTGCCGAGTGCGGTAAAAGCCCTCACAATAGGCGACGCCCTCCACTCCGGCGTCATCCGCTTCCGCTGCCGAGTGCGGTAAACGCTCCCTCCCCCCCCTGCCCTCCCCTGCCCTGTCCATAGAGTGGCATCGGCCTCTACACGAGTCGGCGCTGCGTCTTCACCCGACTTCCGATCCTCGCCTTCTCCAGTACACGCCCCTCGCCCTTGCGGGTGCTGCAACCGCCCCGTCGGCAAAAGCCGTTTCCTTACGGGCGCGGTTCCGTGCCCCCGTCGGTTAAATGGGGCTGGAGGAACGGGCGCTGAGCTGATGGACTGCATCCACCAAAGCCAGGACATTTTCTACCGGAGTTTCCGGCAGTACGCCGTGGCCGAGATTGAAAATGTGTCCTGGCCGATTGCCCGCTTGTTGGAGAATCTCCTGGACGCGGCGTCGGATGAGATCGGGATTCGTGAGCAGCACGGCCGGGTCGAGATTTCCCTGGATGGCGCGATCATAGCCGATTTGACGCCAGGACTGGTCGAGCCGAACCCGCCAATCCACCCCGATCACCTGTCCGCCCGCTTCTCGGACCAAAGGCAGAAGAGCAGGATTGCCAGTGGTAAAATGGATGAGCGGTGCGGCGGGATCAACCGCCTGGATTGCCGCCCGGCTAAAGGGGAGCACATACCGACGGTAATCTTCCGGCCCCAGACAACCGGCCCAGGTGTCGAACAGTTGGACGGCCTGAGCACCGGCTTGGATTTGGGCGTTCAAGAATCGTCCGACCGCTCGGGCCAGCCGATCCATCAGCGCTTGCCAGGCGCCGGGGTCGGAATACATCAGCCATTTTGTCCGATGAAAATTGCTTCTCCCTTGGCCTTCGATGAGATAACTGGCCAAGGTAAACGGCGCCCCGGCAAAACCGATCAGGGGGATATGCCCCGGCAAAGCCGATCGCGTCAACCGAACCGCTTCCAAGACAAACTCCAATTCTGCCACCGACTCCAATTCTCGGAGACGATCTACATCCTGAGCTGTGCAGATAGGATGCGGAAAGATCGGCCCTTCCCCCGCCGTATATTCTACCGGAAACCCCATCGGCTCCAGGATCACCAGAAGGTCGGAAAACACGATCGCGGCGTCCACGCCCAGACGTTCGACCGTCCGGACCATCACCTCTGCACATAAGGAGGGAGTCTTACAGAGTTGCAAAAAAGGGACTTGACGCCGCAGAGAGCGATATTCCGGCAAATACCGGCCCGCTTGGCGCATGAGCCAGACCGGCGTGCAAGGCGTCGGCTCTCTTCGGGCCGATTTCATAAAGGGACTTTGCTCCCACCGCGGAGAATCGGACATGGGGTGATCCTTCTGGGTACCTCCCTAAGATTTTTGTAAAATTGTAACACCTTGGCCGGGGAAAGAACACCTCTAAGGAAAAAGGCAGCAGAGACCAGCCTCCGTAAGGGCGGAAGGCGGGTGCTGGAGAAGGCAAAGGTCGGAAGCCGGGCAAAATACCGTCTTGACCGACGGTGCTAGAAGGGAACCTGATTGTCACTGCTCAATAGTTCCAATTTGGGATTGGCGGCAGTTCCAATTTGGGATTGGCGGCGTAAGTCAAGGTAGCATACCCTGGAGTTTACCCAGTGTGGGATGATCGCCAAATAACAGGCAGAAGCTAACATTCGCCCATCTTTCGGGTTACCGGCAGGATGTCGTCCGTGCTAGCTCTCGAGCGGGTTGGTACGATCCGAGCTGGGCGGTCCAAAGCGACCTAACCTGGGCAATCGCCGTAAATTCCGGCCAATTCGCACATCCCCACGAAATGAACTCTGGGTAAACTCCAATAGCAGCAAGGTGTTGACGGCCCAGAGCGGATTGCGTATCTTAAATAGCGCTTGTGTTCAGGTTTCCAGGTCTTTCTTGCAGAAGGAGGCGGCTATGCGCAACGGGACGGTTTGGATCAAGTTTTTGGTGGGCCACTAAAAAACGCTCGCTCAACAGGGGGTTAGAGGTGTTTTAGGCAAAAGTCGGGTTGTTTTGGCTTGTCTGTCTAGGAGGAACGAACATGGGCGGTTTTCAGGCTTGTCGAACCGGGGTGCTACTGGCCATTTTGTTTTGCGTATCCTACTGTAGGGGCGGCGACCTACACCCCATGCCCACCCCGGAAGAGATAACCAAAGCCGAAAAGGCGCTTGCGGAAGTTTTCGGCAAAGACCTGGAAAAAGCCAAAACCAATCAGGAGCGAACCAAACTGGCCCTGGAAATGCTCCGTATGGCCGCCGAAGACAAAGACCAGGCTAATCGGTACGTGCTAGCCAAGAAGGCCAAAGAACTTGCGGTGCAGGCTATGGATAGCAAGCTGGCAATTTCGGCCTTAGACGTATTGATCGAGTTTGAGGCCAAGGACATGCCGGAATCACCGGAAGAGGCGGCCAAGAGAGGCCATGCCCTTTGGAATGAATCTATCCTGTTACAGGGGCAGGCAAGACTAGCTAAACGCATAGAGGCGGCTGAGTGGTACTTGCGTGTACTGGACCGCATAAACGGCCTGGACCAATCTATTGCAAAGATGCGGCTAAAAGAATTAGGCTTGGGCAATTATGTGTTTGCGTTTGAGTTTGAAAAGGATGCGGAAGGATGGGTGCCCAAGCAGGGAATCTCTGCTGTCGCCATTAAAGAAGGACGGCTCTTAGGATGTATGGTTGGCGATCCTTATATGGTGTGTTACAAATTCGCCGTTTCGGGAAAGGACTGTTGCTTTATCGAAATACGCATGGCTATTACCATCGGCCAAAAAGCCCAGTTTTACTGGATTACAGAAAAGTCGCCCACATGGAATGAAGCCAAACACGTTGATTTCGACATTATTGCCGACGGCAATTTCCACACTTACCGCATTCCAATTGGGGCCCACCCCGAATGGTATGGACAAAACATCTTGGCATTACGTCTTGACCCAACAGATTGGAAACCGGGAACTACCAGAGGTTACTTTGCTATCGAATACATCCGTGGCAAGTAGCGCCAATGTAATTATGGCTTTTGGGCAAAAACAATACGATCATCGTGGCGGTTTTTATGTGCTCGCAAGTCAATCTCCTTTGCGTGAGGAATTGTGCGCAACAATGCTTGTGCTGCGGTATCGTTCTGTATGTCTTCAATAGGAACTTCTGAATAAATGCCTGAATAACTGAAAATTTTGTCCTTGTCTTTTTTTTTACTCTTTGGGTGGTAGGGAGGACGGAAAAGGCGGGTGGGAGGCTTCTGTGGTCTTTCCGGTTTTCCTGTTTTGCTTTGCCTTACCAGCTCGGCGCGCACCCCGAGCGCCTCAGCCAAAACAAAGTTCGGGACTCCCTCCCTCCAGATATTCCAAAAGCCGACCCCGATGCTGATAGAGGTTCAGTAATTATTCAGCCGAGTGCAGAAGTACCGGAATTTTCATAGCAAAACCCGAGATTTTTCTGGCGAATATGTCATTCCCGCTCTAGCGGGAATCTAGGCTTCTTGCAGCCTCTGCTTGGGAGGAATAACGAAGTAGCCGCCTCATAGGACCCTGGATTGAGAGCTCTCGCGGGAATGACATTTTTTCCCGGCACTTCTGCACTCGGCTGAATAACTCCAAAAAAAAAGCAGGACTCTCCTTTGGGAAGGACAGTCCTGCTTTGTGCGCAAGAGGATTTTTATGGGTGGTGCTGAGGAACCGTTGCCTCTCTGGCGGATAGGCGGCTCAGAGGGTTCCCCTCCGAAAGGAAGGGTTTTCCCTTAGTACCGCGCTATATGTCGGCTGGTCTGCGAGATGCTTCGAGGCGGATTTAATTGGGCCTCAGCGTCCGGTTTCGGCGCCTTGGGCAAAGGCGCTGGTTCGGCCGCTTTGGAGGCCGGAGCAGGCGACGGTGCACCTGCCGGGGCGGCAGCCCCACACCCACAGCCATCGCCCTGATCCACCTGGCAGCAGCACTTCTTGCCGAACAAGGTGTGCAACATCTTTTGGATCAGTTGCGGCCGGCACTTGCAGCAAGAATCGCAAGCGGGTTCGCAAGCCGCCTTCTCGCAGGCCTTTGGTTCACAGGCCTTCGCCTCGCAGGAATCGCAGCAGCACTTTTTGGCGAAGAGCTTTTTCAGAATTTTTTCCCGCACAGGTTCGCAGCAGGCCGGTTCGCACGGATCACATGCCTTGGGTTCCGGCACAGCGCACTTGACCGGTTCGCAAGCCTGGCAGGCATCCCCACAAGGATCACAACACTTCTTCTTGAACAGTTCCTTCAGGCCGACCAGCAGGTCGTGTCTGGGCTTGCAGCACACATCACATGCGTTGCAAGCCGGTTCACACGCCTTGGGTTCTGGTACAGCACATTTGACCGGCGCCCCGCAAGGGTCGCAGCAGGGGCCGCCTTTCAAGCCCCGTAAACCAGTCAGCAGATCCCCTGCCAACCCCTGGCTCACCAGGGCCATGCTCACAAGGAGCGCTCCAACAGCCAATTTCGCTTTCATTGAGCGAACTCTCCTGTACTGAGAACTGGGACATCCTGTCTTCTTACCCCGCAGGTCTTCAGAAGCCCCACCGCCAGTATTTCTACCGGAGTGTTGGGTAGCCGTGGGATAGGCTTCTGAGGGCCTCCGGGGCCTGAAGAATCGGACGCCCGTTCACACCGTCCCTTGCGTCAGGGCCGTCGAGCCGCTCCGTGGCTCGAAATTGCCGATCCGGTTCTCCTGACGCACCCTTCCAGCGTGCCTGGGCGGCACGCGCTGATTCATAAAGGGGTCAACTACGGTATCGGCTTTCCCGGCGAAGGGGCTTGAATGAACCAAACCGATTTTCTGCAAAAGACTTACGGCTTCTTTTGAGAAGAATTTTCCTGTTACAGAAGCTAGGAAAAGTTTATCGATTGTAGGGGCAAACGCCGCCCCTCCGGCTCCCGAAAATCTTCTCTAATCGGTAAAGTTTCACAAAACCGCCCGACCTTTGCCCCGGCTTCCCCACTCCTCACACGATGGGTGATTTTCCTCCACGAAACAGTTACACTAATACAAAACGCTTTCTTCCCGCACCGAGCGGAACTTCGAAGGAGTCTCGATTCATGTCTTTCTGCTGTGCAGAGTCCCCCGCGGCTCGGTATCATCTGGTGGATTTTGATCGAGTGCCGGGCGTAGCCTGCCCGTGCGGAACCGCGCACCGGGCCTTGGCCGATCTGGCCGACTACCCCGCTACCCTCCACCGCACCGAAATCACCGCCGGCGCCGAGCCTCACTACCACCAGCGGCTCACCGAGACCTATTACATTTTGGAGTGCGAACCAGACGCCCAGATCGAACTGGACGGCCAAACCTTCCCCATCAAACCGGGGATGTGTATTGTGATTCGGCCTGGCTGTATCCATCGGGCGTTGGGACGCATGACCATTTTGAACTTCGTCCTGCCCAAGTTCGATCCTAGCGACGAAATCCTGGTCGATGGGCCGCCGCCTAAACCCACCTGACGTTTCCATGACTTCCCGGAAAACAACTGCCTCCCTCTTTTTAGGAGGCGCGCCCTTTTTAGCAGACGCCATGCGGCAGCTATGCCGTCGTCGGCCATTGCTTCGAACTGCGAACCATTCCTGGCGAAAGGAATGTTGATGAAAAACAGGATCGGTTGGAACACTGGCAGCATCTTGGTGTGGGGAATGGTCTGGCTAGGGATAGGGCTGGGGGTTTTCGGCCGTTTGGCGGCTGGGGAAAGGGCCCCTTGCCCAGAAGACCCAAGCAGATCGTCCCAAAGCCCTGCCGGTAAAGAACCCCCCTCGCCGCCGGCTGAAAAGAGGCTTTTACCGATTCAGGCTCAATGGGGAGGCGGGCCGCACCGGAACAACGTCCTCCAGACAGGGGCTTTGCCTACCCACTGGCAGATCGGCGCCTTTGACCCCAAGACCGGCCAGTGGGACCGGCAGGAGGCCAAAAACATCCGATGGCTGGCCCGATTGGGCAGTCAAACGTATGGCGCCCCGGTGGTCGCAGGCGGCAAAGTTTTCTGCGGAACCAACAATGGCGCCGGTTACCTGGCCCGATACCCAGCCTCGGTCGATCTGGGATGTCTGCTGGCATTCGACGCCCAAACGGGCCAATTCCTCTGGCAACTGGCCAGGGAAAAACTCCCCACCGGCCCAGCCCATGATTGGCCTGAAGTAGGCCTCTGTTCCAACCCTTTGGTCGAAGGGGATCGCCTTTGGGTTGTCAGCAATCGGGGCGAGGTCCTCTGTCTGGATACGGAGGGATTTCGGGACGGCGAAAACGACGGTCCCTACCGACAGGAACCCCGCACCGACGCCCATGAGGCGGACATCGTCTGGATATTTGACATGATGCAACAGGTCGGCTCTCGACAACACAATATGGCCAGTTGTTCGGTAACAGCGGCGGGTGAGCTGCTTTTTGTCTCGACGGGCAACGGCGTGGATGAGTCCCATGAGCGGATTCCCGCTCCGGAAGCCCCCAGTTTTTTGGCCCTCGATAAAAGGAGCGGTAAACTGGTTTGGGCGGACAACTCGCCGGGCAAGCATATTCTGCACGGCCAATGGGGTTCCCCGGCTTTTGGGATTTTAGGCGGGACGCCGCAAGCGATTTTTCCCGGCGGCGACGGTTGGCTGTACGGTTTTCTGGGCGCCTCGGAGCACACCGACGGACGCCCCAAACTCCTCTGGAAGTTCGACTGCAACCCCAAAACCGCCCTTTGGCGAAGCGACGGCCGAGGCGACCGAAACGAACTGATCGCTACGCCGGTCCTTTGGGAAAACCGAGTCTATATCGCCACAGGCCAAGACCCACAACTGGGCGAAGGACCGGGTATTTTGTGGTGCATCGACCCCACCCGCCGAGGCGATGTCAGCCCAGAACGGGTGCTGGACCGCCAAGGCCAGCCTGTCCCCCCACGCCGTCTCCAGGCCGTCGATCGCCAGGCCGGCGAAATCGTCCAACCCAATCCCAACTCTGCCCTCGTGTGGAAATACACCGGTCAGGACCTGAACGGCGACGGTCGGCTCGATTTCGAGGAGACCTTCCATCGGACGATTGCTATGCCCGTACTGGCCGACGGACTGCTGGTGATCGGCGATTTTGCCGGTTTGGTTCATTGTCTGGACGCCCGGACAGGCCGACTTCTCTGGACCCACGACATGTTGGCTTCCATCTGGGCTTCGCCGCTAGTAGCCGACGGCAAAATCTACCTGGCCGACGAAGACGGCGACGTGGTCGTCTTCGCGCTGAGCCGAGAGAAAAAAATCCTCGCCGAAAACCACATGGATCAGGCTGTGTACGGGCCCCCTACCGCAATAGATGGGGTCCTGTATATCGCCACACGGAACTATTTGGCGGCGATTGGTTTTGCCGCCGACCGCACACCATCAGCAGAAAAACCTTCTCCAGACGCTCCCGCTTCTCCGGATAAAACCCGCTGATTTTCCCGGATGGAGCGCAGCGACGACCCCGACGGCAACTTCTTTGCACAGACGCGGCGGCAAAAACACACCCCAGTGTATGGCCGCAGTCCGGAGAGACTATCCCTGAGCCTGTTCGCTAGACCACCAAATTGGTCAGAGCCAAGAAATCGGGATCGTTGCGGATGGGGTCGAAATCGGGTTCTTTTTCGACCAACTCCCGATAGTGAGGATCAATCTTCAACGCCCTGGCCAAGGCCCGAATCGCCCGATGTTTTTCGCCAGCCAGACTGAGATAGCAGGCCAAATTATAGTGAAGCACTGCCTCGGTAGGTTCGACTTCCAAGGCGCTTTGGATGGTTTGAATCGCCAACGGTAATCGACCAGTCCGCTTGTAGCACCATCCCAGAGCGATCCAGATTTGGATATTGCGTGGATCGCCTTCGGCAGCCTTTTCTAAGGGAGCAATCGCCTCTTCGTATCGTTGGAGGCTCCGAAGGGCTTCTCCTTGCAGATAAAGCAAATGGGCCCCGAAGGTTTCCGGATCGCCGATCTTGGCCAAGGTATCCAACACCTGCTGGGCCATCCCAAGCTCCAGATACCCTTCGGCTTGACGCTGAAGATGTTTGAGTCGGATTCGATCTCTGGCCATCATGCTTAGGGACTCCCAACCTCTTCCCACCCAACCTTCCCCAGAGAAGAAGCCCCCTACTTTTTCCTAAAAAATTCTCTAGGTCCTCTTTTTTCTATTTTACTCAGACAGGCAATTGTTTCCCAAGGGTTCGTGGGGGGCGGTCTTTTAGCACAAAGGGTACCTGTGCCCCCCCTAAGAGGGGAGATGCCCCCAGGACTTCTCAAGGCGATGTACCTTCGGAAAAGGATTCTCTGTTATCTTAATCGTTTTTAATTCGGGTGGTTTATTGCTTTTGAGAAAAAGTTTTTAAAAGCCGGTAAACATTGGCCACCCCGGGAACAGGTTTGGAAGGGCAAAATGGCAAAAAAAGTACCCAACCAGAGCCTCGATCGGGCGGTAAAAAGAGAAAATAGGCAGAAAAACTGCCAATGTTTTGTTTATCCGATTGAGGCTAATGCCTCGTGATAAGTGAGGGTCAACGATTTGGGGGGATGGGTAATTTTGAGAATCGGGGCAAAATCGGCAAAGTCCTCGTCAATCTGGATAAAAATTTGCTCCAACGTACACCCCTTGGAACCCGTCAACCTCCCATAAGCCTCTTCCAATCGGCCTAGCTCAGTCCAGTGCGCCGATCCTACCGTAGGCAACAGGGCCGAAAGAGCTACGACCAATCTTGCCCCTTCTTTTGTGGGGCAGGCTACCCACTCCTCTAACCTTGTATGCCCTTCCACTAGCTCGGCCAAATTTTTCGGTAAATGCCATTGCCGAAGCAAAAACCCCCCCGCATCCGCATGGGTCCACCCGAAAACCTTTTGCTCCAAGACCGAAAGCGGCGTCCCCTGCGACAAGCTTTCTTCCAACAAACGCCGATACTCAACCGGTTTCTCTTTTGCCAAAATGGGGATCGCCAGGTCCTGCAACAAACCCGCCGTGAAAATATCCTCCATCTCCTTCTGCCCTAATAACTTCCCCAGCATCCGTGCAAACAACGCCCGCCGCAACGAATCTTGCCAGAGATATTTCAAGTCAAACGGACCGCACTTCGGGTTCGGCAACAGACTGAACACCGCACTCCAAAGGGCGAAGTTCTTGATCGTCCGAACCCCAACTAACGTGATCGCCTGTTTAATGTTGGATATCTCTTGAGAAAAACCAAAATAGGAAGAATTCACAAACCGGAGCACTTGGCTACTCAAACCGGGATCCGCTTCGATCGGCTGGGCATATTCCGCAGGACCGTTGTCCGGATTCCGTGAAAGTTCCAACAACCGAATCGCGCTTTGCGGCAGCGCCGGCAATTGTGCACCGGCAAGCGCCTTTTCCAATTCCGGATAGGACGTGTCCGGCGAAGATTGAGAAGACATATTCATCATGGCAAGAGATCTACCAGAATTTTCAACAAATGTTTTTTCTCAAGACTTCCCTGTCCCCGCGGTGTGAACCGAAAATATCCAGCCCTCTACAACCTATGCCCCGAACGGTCCCTCCGGAGAATATCCGCCCGTTCACACCAAAAAGCCCTTTGCTGCCGATGATCCCTCGGCGGCGTTGCTCTCCGTATGGGGGTTCCTCTGTACAACCCTAGAATATCCTCCGCAAATACGCAAATTCTTCGGAAAAATCATTTCTCCCTATACTCTCTAAAGGGGTTCTCTTTTGGAGAGGAATGCAGCAAATGTACCCCCCTCCGCAGAGGGACAAAAAGCTCTTTCCAAACCCACCGGAACACAAAAGAGCAATGCCCCAAGAAAAAAACGATTTAGACCAGTCCCCTTTGGAGACCCACCAATGACACCCTTTTTGCGGGATCAACCCCCCCGCAAAATACGGGGATGCTGGTCGATGGGCTTGGGGCCGAGTAAATTTCAGAAAGAGGCAACTTAAAAAAGAAGTAACTGGAGTTTTGCAAAATGGGCTTGTTCAGGTGTTCGTACACTGAACAGGTCCCTCAAAAATCCCGTGATTTTTGAGGGTCGGTAGTGTACAAGATCGGGGGAAATCCCAAATTTGCAAAACTCCAGAAGTAACATTTCCTCCTAGTGGATGGGTGGCCGAGTGGTTTAAGGCACCGGTCTTGAAAACCGGCGTGGGGTTTCCCACCGGGGGTTCGAATCCCTCCCCATCCGTTTGGCGGCGGCGGTGTTTGAGAACGGCGGGCGTTGAAACCGGAGCCATTGATGAAGCTGGTGATCGCTATTATTCAACCGACCAAACTGAAGGCTGTCCACGAGGCCCTGGAAAAGATCGAGGTAACGCGGATGACCATCTGCGACGCCCAGGGATTTCGCTGGCATGGACGGCCGGACACTTATCGGGGCCGGGAAATCAGGTCCAACGTCTTGCGGAAAATCTGCTTGGAAATTGTCGTCAACGACGATTTTTTGGACCGGACCGTAGAGACGATCCTCAGCGCGGCCCGCACCGGGCCAGAGGGTGCGCCGGGCGACGGCAAGATTTTTGTCGTCCCCGTCGAAGAGACCCTTCAAATCCGGGACGGCGCCCGCGGCCCCGGCGCCGTGTAAAACGCGAGCATCCTCTTCCCTCAAATTGCTTAGGTAAAATGGCAGAGCAAAAAATGGCCTCTGCTGTCGGGTAGTAGAAACCCCAATGTCTGGCGGAGCAGACGCTGTGGTGTGTATAACCCCGTTATTGCCCTGGCTGGCTGAGCCGTCTATCCATCGTCTAGCAGACGGCCCTACATCCAAGCTTTATTCTTGCGGGTTGGGGGCGGAGGCCGGGCCGGTCGGCTCGGGGCCGGCGGGGCCGGCGGAAACGTCCGATTTCAGCGGCGGCATTCCGTAGCCCGGTTGTTCTTCTTCCTCTTCCAGATACACCTCATCCATTTCCGTGGCATCTACATCATAGCGCAGAAGAAGATAAATGGCCGAGGCGGCCGCCCAAAAATAGGCGACCAAGTAGCTAAAGGCCGCCAGTTTAACGCAGTCCACCCAGAAGCGGATCAATAGGGCGCCGATCCGGCCTACGGGGCCGAACTCGGTTTGACGAATGTAAGCGCCTGCATCGCCGCCCATGCCCCAACCAGCCGACCAGTACGTCAGTTGAATCACACCGGCGGCAAATTGGGATACCAAAACCCATCCTAACGCCCCAAGTACGCCGGCTACCACTGCATAGAACAGATACCGAAGCGGTCTCTGGAAGACGTAGGCATAGGATCGGCTCAGGGCGTCGAAGCAGTCGGTGCCTTCGGCGCTGATGGTGGTCCACATGAGCGGCCAGCCGAACACCAGCCCCACCAGCAGGATCATGATCATCACCCCGGCCAGCAAGGCCAACGGCCAAAGCAACGCAGCTATCAATACGCCTACCTCGAACCGAAGAAACAGTCCCAAAATAGCGATCGGCAGGCCCGCCAGGAACATCCCTAAAAATGGAAATAGCGGAGCGGCCACATAGGAGGGCCATTTTCGACTGGCAAACTGAAGGCTCTTGGCCAACGGCAGGCGTTCCTCGCTCGCCAGTCGTACCACCGCCAGCCGAGTTACCGCAGCCCCGAAAAAGGCCCAAACAGCCAGTTTCCAAAGCCAAGCCAGGCCCAGATAAAGCCAATCCCTCAAACCGCCGGAACCGCTCAAGGCAGTTCCAAGCGGGCGCCACCAGTCGCCTCCTCCCCCCGCCGGAACCGTCGGCAAAGGAACCGGCGTCTCGGAGACCGTCTCCCCCGCCGCCGAAGCGGGAGGCATCAGGGCCGAGGTTTTCGGCTCTTTCGTCCCAGATTCCGTCCGACTCGGCGCCGCTGGACACACGAAAAAGCCGACCGGACCCAGTTGTTCTGGGACCACGCTCACTATCCACCGCCAAGGACACTGATTCTCCGGAACGACGCGCCAGGCCGGTGCCGGCGAAAGCACCAGCTCCAAAACGCCCCAGCCAAGTACTGTCAGCGTAACGCCGACGGCCATCAAAATCAGCACCTGGGCGCTAATGGCCAATCGAAAACATCGCACCAAAATCCACCAGGGAAAAATCTCTTTCCAAGCAATGTGTCGAACCACGCCTTGTTCTGCTTCGGCCATGACAGGAACTCCTTATGGATGTGCCCGAAGTATTGGTGTGTGTTCTGTCCTATTCCTCTTGGACTCACGTCCTGGGAATCGGCCGCCCCTTGCCCTTGCGGGCGAGGCGCCGCTATCCAGTTTTTACTGTTTTTCTTCGGCTGCTTGTTTGACTTCTTCCGGTTTGAGCAGTCGGATGCGGATATTGCGGACCGCACCGGTAGTACACCAGGAGGCGATCCCCAGCGGTCGGCAGGGATCGCACTCGGCCCGGACGGAGAATTTATACCCTTTTCGCGGCAAGTCCACGACCGGATCGCCGTCGATCCAGACTTGGATGGCGGCGTCGGTCACGCGGATGCGGAACTTATACCACTGGTTATTTTTGAACTCTCGGAAGGCGCTGGTCGGGTTATCCGAGGCGTCCCGCCAATCGACGCAGGAGATGCCGATCACCGTGCCGCCCCATCCGCCGGTTACAAAGGAGACATGGCTATCGCCCACCGGAAAAGTGGTGGTGGCAAAGAAGTCCGAGCCGTTCACCCGTTTGGCTTCTAGTTCCAATTCGTAGTTGGTGGTGGGGACTTTGCCTTCATAGACGATGCCGGTCATCGTTTCGCCGGCATGGAGGATGATCTGTCCGTCTTTGACTTCGACCTTGCCTTCGCCGCCGAACTGCGGGGCCTTCCAGCCTTTCAGTGTTTTGCCGTCGAAAAGGGCCTTCCAAGCGTGGGGGTCGTCGGCTTCCTTTTTGGGTTGGGCTGGATCGGCCGATTTGGCAGAAGCCGGGGAGGATTTTTCCGCCGCAGCGGCCGAACTGGCCGACCCCGGGGCCGATGCGGACGATTTTTCATTTTCCGCCGCCCAGAGCAGGCCATCGGCCAGACCGGCCAGGCCAACCCCCAACAGCACCCCTCCCGCCATCAGCATTCCTAAACCAACGATCCGTCCAACAAGGGTTTCTCCGAAAAAAAAGCATCTCACAAACAGCCTGGCGACTGGGGTCATGGTCGTTTCCTCCTTTACTGGAAGACTCGAAACGTAGGGGACAGCCCCTCTCCGGGGTATTTTCCACCTCGCATATAGCCCCTATTGTGTGCATCCGGGCCGAAAAGGTCTAGCCCCTCAACGCCGGAAAAAGGCTTTTTTATGTGTAGGGAGTTCCCTCCGGGGGCGGCGGATTTTCCGGTTAGCCCATCTCAGGGAGAACAAAAGGCCGACGGTACCAACGGGTGCAAAGTCGCTCGGCTTCTTCGTCGGCCAGGATAGTCTCGGTTGCCGGGTCGAACCGGAGGGGCCGGTTGAGCCGACCAGCGATATTGGCCAAGTGGACCAAGCCCGACGAAAGATGCCCCTCGTCGATGCTTGGGCTGCCCCGTTCGATCCGCCGAGTACGCACGGCCAGGACGAACTGCTCGAATTCTTGCGAAGCGGCCTGACCGTAAGGGCCGGGCTGCCGACGCCGGCCTAAAAACGTCCGATAGCCCAAATAGTCCACCTCCATCATCCCTTCCGAGCCGTAGAAGGCGACCATCTCTGGAGTCGGTTGCCTTCGGCCCGACCAGCCTTCTGACTTTTCGTTCGGCCAAAGTTCCAAAACCAGTGTCTTATCTCCGGGGAACTCAAAGACCCAAGCTTGGCCTCCCATTGCCCACGGAAAGGCGGGCGTGAGAAGAGGTGCGTCCGACGCAGAGGCGTTTCGGAGCGGTCGGACCTGCCGGGGCCAACCGACCCCCAATCCCCACCGGGCCAAATCCACCAGGTGTAACCCCTGATTGCCCAACGGGCCGTTGCCATACTCCCACCACCACCGCCAACACCCATGAAACCGAGAACGGTTGAACGGTCGCATCGGCGCCGGTCCCAGCCAAAGATCATACGCCACTGTGGCGGGTGTGGGTTCGTTGGGCGTGGCTGCGGGCGGCAATCCTCCGACAGAACATCGCACTCGGGCCAGGCCGACTCGACCGATCACGCCTTCCTGCAAATGCCGGACGGCCTCCTGCACCGCGGGCGAAGTGCGGCTTTGCACGCCATGAAAACAAATCCGTCCGTATTGTTGGGCGGCCCGCACCAATTGCCGACCCTCAAACAGATTGTGCGAACAAGGCTTTTCAATATAAACATCTTTGCCCGCCTCCAAGGCGGCCAGGGCGATCAGGGCGTGCGTGTGGTTGCACGTGGCAATGCTCACCGCGTCGATCCGCCGATCCTCCAGCAGACGCCGATAATCCACCGAACACCGGACGTTGCGACCGGTCCATTGCTGCAACTCGTCGGCCCGGCGTCCCAGCGTCTCTTGATCCACGTCGCAAAGGGCGACCACCGCCGCCCCGGGAACCGCCTCCAAGCCGACAAGATGTTGCCGACCCCGATGTCCCAATCCAATACAGGCCGCTTGGACCCGATCGTTCGGAGCAGGCCGGGACCGCACCACGCCGACCACCCTTCGGTTCGCAAAGGCGGCGTGCGTCTGCAACGCACGAGAAAAGGAATCGCCGGCGCTGGCCAAGGCAACGGCGCCCAGACCTTGCCCCAAAAATTCCCGCCGCGTGTACATGGTTCGTTGAGGATGGGACATCGGTCGGCGCACTTTGCACTTTGCTATTATTGCTGTTATTTTACGCCGCAGGCTTTTTGGGCACGGAGGAGGACTTCGGCGGCCTTGGCGCGGGCCTTTCGGGCGCCGTCGGCCAGGATTTGCTGGACTTTTTCCGGCTGGCTTTCTAGTTCGGCGCGGCGGCGGCGAGCCTCGGCAAAATAGTCCACGGCCAAATCGGCCAGCGCCGCCTTGACCTCTCCATAGCCAAAGCCGCCCTGCCGGTATCGGGCCGCCATCGCTTCCCGCTGCTCTGGACTGGCAAAAAGCGAATAAAGCTGGAACAGATGATCGGTTTCCGGCTCTTTCGGCTGCTCTACCGGCCGAGAATCGGTAACAATCCGCATGATTTTTTTGCGGAGGATTTTTGGCTCTTCAAAGACTTCCAGGGTATTGTTGTAACTTTTCGACATCTTTTCGCCGTCGGTGCCGGGCACTCGGGCCATCCCTTCGAGGATTTTGGCCCGCGGCATCACAAATGTTTCCCCAAACCTGGCGTTGAAACTGCCGGCCAAGTCCCGACAGACCTCAATATGCTGCAATTGATCTTCGCCCACCGGCACCGTATCCGAATCATAGGCCAGAATATCGGCGGCCATCAGCACCGGATAGGCAAACAGCCCCGCATCCGCCGGCAGACCCCGCGCCTTTTTGTCTTTATAGGCGTGACACCGCTCCAATAGTCCCATGGGCGTAATCGTCATCAACAACCAGGTCAGCTCGCAGACCTCCGGCACATCGGACTGGACAAAAAGCGTCGCTTTGGCCGGGTCCAACCCCAGGGCCAACAGGTCGATCGCCGCATCCAAGGTGTTCTGCTTCAGTTGTTCCCGGTCTCGGATCGTAGTCAGAGCGTGCAAATTGGCGATAAAATAAAACGCCTCGTCCGCTACTTCCTGCAACTCGATATATTGCCGGATCGCTCCGAAATAGTTTCCCCAATGAAACCGTCCGGTCGGTTGAATGCCTGATAAGACGCGCATCGTTTGGAAAATGCTCCTTTTTCTCGAAGGACTCTCTTTAAGAAAGCGTCAACGTCTCGGTCCGCCTTCGGTCGCCGAGGGGACGGGTTCGGTTTGGAGAACGCCGACAACCTCGGCGACGCTGCAAGCACCCAGCTCGGCTAAGGCCGACGGCAGGGCGTCCAAAATACGCATCGACACGGTCGGATCGTAGAAATTGGCCGTCCCGATCTGCACCGCACTGGCCCCTACGACCAAGAATTCCATCACATCCTCGATCGACGCAATCCCACCCGCCCCGATAATCGGAATTTTAACCGCCCGAGCCGCTTGATACACCGCCCGCAGCGCAATCGGTTTGATGGCCGGGCCGCTTAACCCCCCTAATATGTTTCCTAACCTCGGCCGACGCCGCCGCCAATCCACCGCCATGCCCAAACAGGTATTGATCAAGGTCAACCCATCCGCCCCCGCCTCGGCCGCCGCTTGGGCCACAGGAACCAGGTCCGTTACATTCGGCGTCAGCTTGGCCAGGATCGGCAACCCCGTCGCCTGGCGCACCCCGACCACCACCTGCCGACATCGAGCAGGATCGGTGCTGAAATCTATCCCGCCGGAGACATTCGGGCAGGAGAGGTTCAGTTCTAAGGCGGCAACCCCCTCGGCTTTGTCCAGTCGAGCAGCCAATTCGATAAACTCCTGGGGGCCTTTGCCCGCAATGCTCACGATAATGGGGGGACCGACCGTTACCAAATAGGGCAGATGCCGCTTCAAAAACACCTCCACCCCATCGTTATCCAGGCCAATCGAATTGAGCATTCCGGAGGGCGTTTCGCAAGTTCGGGGGGGGATATTTCCCCGCCGAGGTTGTAATGTGATCGTCTTCGGGACAATGCCCCCTAGCCGAGCCAGCTCTACCACCCCCTCCATCTCACGGGCATACCCAAAGGTTCCCGAGGCCACCAGGATCGGGTTGGGCAGGTGGAGTCGGCCAATTTGAACTGCCAGTTGCACTTCTTCCGACACAAAAACCCCGTTTCCGCAAAAAGAAATTCTCGTTTAATCCCCCTTAAAGGGGATTCAAATCGGTGTTTTTTCCTATTTTACCTTACCTAGGGCATTCTCCCCAAGCCCGGAGAAAAAAGCCCACGTTGCTTTCCAGGGGTATCTTACCATTGCTTTTTCAAGGGTGTTCAGGGTATATTTTAGACAAGTGGGATTGATACCCACGCTGTTGCGTTTTTCCATTTTTTCTATTTTACCCAATTTACAGGCCTTTTGCCGAATCGGCCTTGTTGCGGTTCCGCTGTCCTCATGATCATGAGCACAATGGTATTCCTTTCGAGGAAGAACCGGAGCAGCGGTTTTTAGCCCTCCTGCCGCCGGGGGATGAGGAAAAAGGAGCGAAGGCAATTTGGGCGGCAGGCAGTCGGCGGGAACGTGCTGAGAGGCTGTCCCGAAATGGATCGTAGGGAGTTTTCCTCCAGGGATCGGTCAACTCAAAACCCATCGGACAAAACAAAACTCCAGGACAGCCTCTGGGAAAGACCTCCCGGCAAAACCGCAACCAATCGGCGCCCAAAAGATGGCTGAAGAGTCTCTGCGGCGACGGACAGCCTGGGAAGCCGCTCGGATACTCCTGGCCCACGAAGAAACCGAGCTTTTCCGGGCCAAACGGAAAGCGGCTCAACGTATCTATGGTCCCCATTTCCAGCGGACCGATCTGCCCACCAATCGCGAAGTCCGAGAACAGTTCCAGAGGTTAACGGATCTTCATGCCTCAGGCCGATATGCTGAGACGTTGCGGCTTCGGCGGTTTGAAGCGTTGCGGTGGATGAGGCTTTTGGGGGCGTTTCGTCCCCGAATCTTTGGCGGCGTGCTCACCGGGGACCCCACTCCTGAACCGATCATCTCTCTGCGGCTGTTTTCCGATCGGCCCGAAGCCATCCGACGGATTTTCGATCTCCAACAGGTTGCCTATCGGATAAGAACTGTTCCCACCGATCAGCGAAAACCGCACGGTGCGACCCATCGGATTTGGCTTCGCGGGGCCTTTCCCATTCAGATCCGAGTGTATCCGTATCGGCAATACCGGCGCGTGTTTCGGAGTCGTGCAACCGGGCAGGCGTTGCCCCAGGCAGACCTGGAGGAATTCGAAGACCTGCTAGCACAGATGTACCCTCAACTTTGGGTGCGGCAAACCACGGAGGAAAGTCTCGCGCCGCCGGATCGGTTTCAGGTGTATCATCTGTTGCTGTCGGCCTTGGAGCATGTACGGGAAGACCCTCGAAAACATCCGGAAGGGGATGTACTATACCACAGTTTACAGGTATTCGAGTTGGCCCGGGACGCCCGCCCTTTTGACGAAGAGTTCCAATTGGCCGCCCTGCTGCACGATGTGGGCAAGGCGATCGACCCCCGGGACCACGTCAGCGCCGGCTTGAAGGCCCTGGACGGCTTCATTACTCCCCGGACGGCCTGGTTCATCGAGCATCATGTGGACGCCTTGGCGTTTCGGGAGGGTACGTTGGGCGTCCGCGCCCGACGTCGGCTCATGGCCTCCGAAGATTTCGAGGAGTTGATGCTATTGGCCCAATTCGATCGGCAATCCCGCCGCCAAGGCGTTCGTACCGTCGATGTGGAAGAAGCCCTGCAATCTCTCCGGGACCTGGCCCGCATGTGCGGAGAATGATTTCTCTCCCCCCCTCCCCTCGTCCTTGCGGGCGAGGATCGGGCCAACTCTTGCGGCCAAAGCCCAGCCAAGATAGGCGTAGAAATTAAATGTATTCCTGATAGAGCGGGGTAACCACCAGCTCCGGGACCAGCACATGGCGTGGTAGTTTGGCCACCATCACCACGCAGGCGGCAATATCTTCCGGTTTGAGCATCTGCGCTCGGCGTTCCGGCGGCACCGGGGTAGGTCGATGCTCCAGGATGGGTGTATCGACCTCGCCGGGATAGATATTGGTAACCCGCACGCCGTTGGGCCATTCTTCGATGCCCACGCAGGTCCCCAGGGCGGTCATGCCGAACTTCGAGGCGCAATAGGCGACGCCGCTATATTTCAACGCCCGTTTGCCGGAGATGGAGGAAATGTTGATGATCAGCCCTTCTCCTTTGGCTCGCATGGCAGGCAAGGCCGACTGAATGCAATAAAACGCCCCGTTCAGATTGACGGCGATCACCCGGTCCCAATCCGCCGGGTCCAGTTCCGCCACGGCCCGCCGACGGATGTTGATCCCGGCGCTATTGACCAAAATGTCCAATGGTCCCAGGGTCTTTTCCACCCAGGCAAAAAGCTCGCCGACGGCCTGCCGATCGGCCACATCGCAGGGACGCCAAAGCAAGGGCGGCTGGCCCTGATAGCTTTCCGCCGCCCGTCGCAGCTTTTCCGCATCCCGACCCGCAATCGCTACCCGACAGCCTTCTTGCGCCAGCGCCTTGGCAATCGCCAGACCAATCCCGCTAGAGCCGCCAGTAACCAATACTGCTTTGTTCTGCAACGCCATCTTCTGCTCCTTGGTCTGTTTTGTCATCCCGAGGTCTTTTCCTACGTACCGCCAGAAGAGACAATAAAAGTCGTTAAAGAATCCTTCATTTTACCCAATCCCCCGAAGGAGGACATCCCCGCCAGAATCTCTTTTCCGGATAGGCAAAATCGGATAACGCTTTGCAGAAATCCCCCCACAAAGAAAGAACCGAATCATGAACAATGGCCCCTTTCCTCTGTCCGAGTCGAACCCGCCGGAGAAGTCGGGGATGACCAGAGCGGAGTTTTTGCGGCTTGGCGCCGGACTGGCGGCTGGCAGCATTCTCGGCGCCCGGTTAGGTCCTCCATGCGCCGTCTGCGCAGAGACAAACTGTTTCATGTCCCTAGCAGAAGCAGAGGGACAGAACCAGACTGGGAGCGCCCCTCGGCAGGCGTCCGAACCGTCCCAGCAGGAGCCAGCGGTGAACCAACCGGAACCCGGCAAGGCCAACCAGCCAGCCGACCCCTGGCCGACCATGACCCTCCGGCCGTATCAGCTTCTCTGCGTCCTTTGCACCTTGGGCGAAGACCCCACCGGCGCCAAAGCCGGCCGACTGAAACCGATCATCGACCAAATCAGCCGAAATCCCAATACCGCGGTCACGCTCCGGTGCAACCTGCGGGAGGTATTTGGATTCCAAACTTCCGGTCCCGACGAAGACACGCCGGAAGGAAGCGATTTTAATAAAAAGCGGGATTTGGACGTTCTTTACCGGTTGCAAATGCCGCCGGGGGTTACCCTGCCGGCTAGGATTCTGGTCAATCATCTGTTGGATGCCATCCGCACAGTGCGAGACATTTGCGGCGCCGACGGAGCAGGTTCCGAAGCATGGAAAGGCTGCCCCAAAGCCGACAAAGGCTACTACGAAAAAGGGCGGGCCATTCAGCTTTCGTTGTGCGAGAGGGCCTGTGGAATGGCTTACCCGCGGGCTTGCGTAAAGGAGAAAGCCAGCGGTAAAGGCACGGTGGTGCTCATTCCACCCCGGAGCGTGGAGGAATTGGCTAGGGCGAAGAAAGAATCCTTGGCGGCGATGTACCGGGCCAAAAAGACCGGCATCCCGGTCAAACCGCATATCTTGCTCTGTGCGGTCTGTCAGTATGGAGGCGGTGTGCGCCCGCCGTGTCCCGACGACCTCTATACGCTGGACTCCCAGGCCAGTTATCCCTGCGACAATTTGCCGGAATTGGTGGAATTGGTCCTGAAGGACCCAGAAGCACGGATCAGGCTGACGGAGGGGACGCCCTGGGAAGTGTGCGGTCCTTGTCCGGGCCGAGATGCGGCGGCGGGGGGCTGTATTCACGTGCTCGGCCACGGGGGACTTACCAATCAACTGCGGGACCTTCGCCTGTTGCGCATTTTGGGCCTACGGTTCGGCGACACGCTCAATGGTCGGGAACTCTATCGGTTGATTTTCCAGCGGATACCGAGCACGTTGGCCGTCTGCCGCTTCCCATTGGGCGCCCAGGAAGACGCTCTCTCTGTATGGACGGATAGTTGCGGCCGAAGCGAGGTCAACAACCCCAACTACGAAAAAGGCCGTAAAGAACTGATGCAGAAACTCGGTATGGCTTGAAGAAGTTCGGCGGACCTCCTTTTCTTTAATCCCAAGGAGGAAAATACATGAACAGAAGATTCGCAATCTTTTTAGGGTGGAGTCTAGTGCTGGACAGTGCAATGGCACTTCAACAGGTACTGGCCTGGGAGCCGCATCGCCAGATCACCCAGGCGGCCCTGGCGGTCCTGCCGGAAACGCAGCGGTGGGAGCAACTGCTGGGCCAAGAAAACCTCCATCAGGTGCTGGTCGATTGTTCCATGTTGCCGGACTTGTGCTATCCGTTCATGGCCGCCGCCCAGTGGGGAGAAGTACCGGAGGTGATCAACGCCCGGCCGTTGAAGACCTTTTATGCAGACGATTATGTGCTGACCCGTGCGTTGCCCCGCCGGATTGGCCATAGCACCGGGGAGCTTTTCAAACATGCTTTAGAGGCCCATTATCGGCGGTCGCTACAGGCGTTTCGCACGGAGACGCCGCTTCATGCCTGTCGGCAGATCGGCCCGCTGTTGCACTATATTCAGGATGCTGGTTCCCCGCCCCATGCGCAGCCTCGTTGTCCTCATCATATTTCGATGGAACTGTTTCGGTGGTTCCGTGCGGCCGAAGCAATCCGGATCGACGGGTACCGGGCGCAGTTGCTGGGCAAAACCGACGACGAAGCCCTCCAGGGGCTGCGAAAACGGATCGAGGGACTGGTGGCCTTTTCAGCGAAGCGGGCCGAGCGTGGTCTAGCGGTCTGGCCAGACCGCCAAAAACTGGAACCCATCCTTCTGGAATCCGCCCTGGAAACCGCCCGTGTCTGCGCCGACTTTCTCTACACGATGTTTACC
>JAKPGL010000124.1 GCA_029550925.1 Planctomycetota bacterium | reverse complement strand
CCTGAAGGAAAAGGGATGAAAATATGGTTAAATATTCACCTAAAGGAAGTAACACTCTTTTTTCCCCTCTCCCCTCTGCGGGAGAGGGTGGCCTGCGCTAGCAGGCCGGGTGAGGGGGACCTCCCCTCTCCCCTCTGCGGGCATTGGTATCTACACATCTCGGGATTTTGTGTAAGGTATTGGGATGGAAAGGATTACCATCCCATCGTTGGAGCGGAGGCTCCAGGAGCGTTATAGAATGTTGGTTTGGGCCCACTTGCGTGCCGCCGAGCGATTGGCTGCCGGGGTTTCGAGCCTGTTTGGGGCCGGTTCGGCCTTTGCGGCCACCCAGGCCGCCTGGCGTTTTTTGAATAATCCTCGGGTTTCCTTGGCATCCCTGATCGAACCGCTGCGTAAAGAAGGCCGACAGCGTCTGGCCCAGACCCAAGCCCCGTTTGGCCTTCTGGTGCATGATTGGTGCAAACTCCGGTTCGACCATCCCCGCCGGAAGAGGGACCTGGCCACGTTGACCCACTCTACCGATATCGGCTACGAATTGACCACCGCGTTGCTCGTGAGCGCCGACGACGGCAGTCCGTTGGCGCCGATGGAAATCCACCTGGGTACCGGCAGGGGGGGCTTGAGCACCCGTTCTCCCAGCCCGTCGCCTGCATCCCATTTGGAGCAGGTTCTGCCCACCATGGAGGCGGCCCACCAGTGGGACTTGCCCAAACCGCTGGTCCATGTGATCGATCGGGAGGCCGATTCGGTCGATCATTTTCGCCGCTGGAACGCTGCCGGAGAGAAGTTTCTGGTTCGCGGGGATGATCGTCGGGTGGTCTGGAACGGCGGTTCGTACCTGCTTAGCGAGATTCACCAGAACCTTTTTCAGCGGAAACAATTGCGATGTGTGGGACAGGGTCGGTACCAAGGTCGGCTGGCGGAAATCTGGGCGGTGGAAACCGAGGTGATTTTGGATCGACCTGCCCGAAAGAACGTGGCGGACCAACGCTACGAGGTTCCGGGGCCTCCCTTGCCGGTGCGGGCGATTTTTGTGGAGGTTCGTTCTAAGAGGGGCAATCGGTTGGCCCACTGGAAGTTGCTTTCCAACGTTCCGCCGGAGTGGGCCTCGAGTGCCCGGTTGGCCCTGTGCTATTACTGGCGGTGGCAGATCGAAAGCTTTTTCAAGCTGTTGAAAAGCCATGGGCATCAGTTGGAGCAGTGGCAACAAGCCACCGGATCGGCCTTGGCCCGTCGGCTGTTGGTGGCAGCGATGGCGTGCGTGGTGGTCTGGCGATTGCAAGCAGACCGTTCGGCCAGAGCGGAGGAATTTAAGGACTTTTTGGTTCGGTTGAGCGGACGGCAGACCAAGCGCGGTCGGCGCCATACCGCCCCGGCCCTGTTGGCCGGTCTGTGGATATTTCTGTCGATGCTTGCGGTTTTGGAACATTACTCGCTCCATGACCTCAAACACTTCGCCGCCCAACTGCCTTCCTTCGACCTTACTTCCACACCCAATCACGATGTGTAGATACCAATGGCCCCTGGCAGGAGGAAATGGAATGGGACCTATGTTTTTCTCCGTGCCTGTGGCGGGAGAGGCGAAAAAGCACCCTCGCCCCTGGCGGGAGAGGGTGGTTTGGCGCAAGCCAAACCGGGTGAGGGGGCCCTTTCCCCCGCCGCCCCCCCTTGTCATTCCCGCGCAGGCGGGAATCCAGGCTCCTTGGTGCTGCCCACTTGTTCCCCCTCACCCGGCTTCGCCTTCGGCTCCGCCGGCCTCTCCCGCACAGGGGAGAGGCG
>JAKPGL010000028.1 GCA_029550925.1 Planctomycetota bacterium | reverse complement strand
CCGAAAGTCCGAACCGAAGTCGCCTGGCCGACCGGCGTCCAAGACGGCTGGGGAAATCCTCCAATCCAATCCGGACCTGAAGTCGGCCATTACCCAGATCGAGAAACAGTATGGGGAAGGGGCGATCATGCCCTTGGGCAGCGGCCAGTGGGGGCAGATCGAGGGGATTCCCACCGGGAGTTTGTCTTTGGACTTGGCTCTAGGCGGGCAGGGAATTCCGCGTGGTCGGGTCGTAGAAATTTTTGGGCCGGAATCCAGCGGCAAGACGACGCTTGCCCTGCACGTGGCGGCCCAGGCGCAGCGGGCCGGCGGCATTGCCGCCTTCATCGACGCCGAACACGCCCTGGACCCCACGTGGGCCAAAAAGTTGGGCGTCCAGTTGGAGACCCTCTTGGTCAGTCAACCTTCCAGCGGCGAAGAGGCCATGCACATTGCCGAATTGCTCATCCGTTCCAATGCGGTGGATGTGATCGTGGTGGATTCGGTGGCCGCCTTGGCGCCGCAGAAAGAACTCGAAGGCGAAATCGGCGATTCGCATGTGGGTTTGCAAGCCCGGTTGATGAGCCAATCCCTTCGCAAACTGACCGGCGCCATTTCCAAGAGCAAGACCGCCGTCATTTTTATCAACCAGATTCGGGAGAAGATTGGGGTGATGTTCGGCAATCCGGAGACCACGCCGGGCGGTCGGGCGCTGAAGTTTTATAGCGCCTGTCGGATTGAAGTCCGAAAAATTTCCCAGATCAAAGAGGGCGAGCGGGTGATCGGCCAGCGGGTCCGGGCCAAAGTGGTCAAAAACAAGGTGGCTCCGCCGTTCCGGGTGGCCGAGTTCGACATGATGCACACCGACGGCATCAGTTACGAAGGCGATGTCCTGGATTTGGCCATGAGCCAAAAGATCGTCCAGCGCGTCGGGGCTTGGTTCCGATATGGAGATACTCAACTGGGCCAAGGTCGGGACAAAGCCCGCGATTTCCTGAAAGCCCATCCCGAGTTGACCGAGGAATTGAAACAGAAGATTTTGGCGTCTATCCGTCCGGAAATGTTGCCGACGGTTTCCAGCGCAGAACCCTCCGAGGGTTGAACCGCCAGGACCGAGGCCCGCTTGAACCGTCGGCAACCTCGGCGCAAGAGCTACACTCTAAACCGACGGCAAGTGGAAAAGGGCGTTCGCCTGTTGGCTTCAGGCGGTTGAGTCTCCAGAGGGAATCCCCGGCCAATCGGCGGCGGCGGTTTCCCGCCGCTTGGTCGGGCCGGACTCCGGCAATCCCGGCGGAAGGAGACCCCAGGGATGATCCAGGTTTTAGTCGTGGATGACGCTCCGGTGGACCGGACATGGATTGGGGGGTTGTTAAGCCGGGACCCCTCGTTGCAGGTCCGGTTTGCGCTGAATGGGGTCGAAGCCTTGGCCCTCATGGCCCAACAACCGCCGGACCTGGTGGTTACCGACCTGATCATGCCGGAGATGGACGGACTGGCGTTGGTGGAGGCGATCCGAACGCGGTTTCCCCAGGCGCCGGTGATCTTGATTACGTCGCAAGGCAGCGAGGAGACGGCTGTCGAGGCCCTCCAGCGCGGGGCGGTCAGTTATGTCCCCAAGGCCCAAATGGACCCCTGTTTGCTGGAAACCATCCACACGGTGGCCGAGTTGGCCTGGCGACGGCGCACGCGAACCAGGGTGTTCCAATGTATGTGTAAGCATTCGTGTCGATTCACATTGGAAAACGATCTGACACGGACCCGCCCGCTGATCCATTACCTGCAAGAACATTTGGCGTATTTGGGCTTCTGCGACGAGGCGGATCGCACCCGGATTGCCATCGCCCTTCAGGAAGCCCTCAGCAACGCCCTTTATCATGGAAATCTGGAGCTTAGTTCCCAGCTTCGAGAGTGCAATGAAGGGGAGTACTTTCATCTGATTCAGCAGCGACTTCAGCAGCCCCCTTATGCGCACCGGCGAATTTATGTCTCTGCGGAGCTTTCCCATCAGGAGGCAGTCTTTGTCATCCAAGACGAAGGGCCGGGCTTTGATCCCTCCTGCTTGCCCGATCCGACCGACCCGGCCAACCTGGAGAAACTCAGCGGACGAGGCATCCTCCTGATGCGCACGTTCATGGACGAAGTGCATTTCAACCCCGCCGGCAATCAGGTCATCCTGATCAAGCGACGCAGTGGGCCGTAACTTTCCGCCTTTTGGCCCAAGCGAGCCGGTTGCGTTGTGGGACGTCAACCAGTATAGTTTGAAGCCCAGCATCAGGATGCTGTCGCAAGCGCTAGGAGGTCGGAGGGGCCAACACAACCGGGACCTAAGCGGAAGCCCTCTTCGCTTCGGGGCCAAAACATGATACCATAATCTACGGCCTTTCTTCCGAGGATTTGAGAAAGGAGGATTTTTTCTCAGGGAAATCCGGGGCCTCAAGAGGACGGCCCCTTGGGCGGCGACGCCAGCCGTCGTGTTTTTCGATAAGGGGACGCAGCCATTTCTTCCCAGCGAGCATTCCAACAGTGTATATCTCCCCAATGCGGGGCGAAGTACGGCATCGAGGAAGTGCTGGTCGCATGTAGCCGATGCGGCGGCCTGCTCGACGTGCAGTATGAGTGGGACCGTCTGCCAACGCCTGGGTCGCTTCAGGACTTCGAGGCCAAATGGGCTCGGCGAAGCGATCCGTATTGTTTCTCCGGCGTGTGGCGGTTTTATGAGCTGTTGCCTTTTGCGCCGCAGGAGTTCTGTGTAACGATCGGCGAAGGGCAGACGCTGCTTCAGCCCTCCGACGGGGCGGCCCGGTATGTGGGGCTAAAGCCCGGACGCCTTTTCCTCCAATATGAAGGCATGAACCCGTCGGGCAGTTTCAAGGACAACGGCATGGCCGCCGCCTTCACCCACGCCCGTCTGGTCGGCGCCGCACGGGCCGCCTGCGCTTCCACGGGCAATACCTCTGCGTCGCTTGCGCTATACTGCTCGGCCACCCGGCTGATGAAGGCCATCATCTTTGTTGGATCGGGCAAAATCGCCTACGGCAAACTCTCCCAGGCGTTGGACTACGGGGCGCTGACGATCCAGATCGCCGGCGATTTCGACGACGCGATGGCCCGCGTCAAAGAAGTCTCCCAACAGTTGGGCATCTATCTGGTCAACAGCGTCAATCCATTTCGGCTGGAGGGGCAAAAGACGATCATGTACCGGGTCCTGGAAGGGCTCCGATGGGAGGTCCCCGATTGGATCGTCGCTCCGGGCGGCAACCTGGGCAACTCCAGCGCCTTCGGCAAAGCATTCGAGGAGCTTTATCAACTGGGCCTGATCCGGCAAAAACCTCGCTTGGCTGTCATCAACGCCGCCGGCGCGAATACCCTCTACAATCTTTACGAAAAACAAAAGGTCCGGTG
>JAKPGL010000120.1 GCA_029550925.1 Planctomycetota bacterium | reverse complement strand
ATCGTGCGAAGAGCTGTTGGAGTTGGAAGCCGCCGGGTATCCGATTGCTTTGGGGGAAGCGGTCAAGGTAGGCGAGAAGTTCGGCTTGCGGATTCTCAACATTCGTTTGCCCGAAGAACGGATTCTGCCGATCAAAAAACTTTCCCGGCCTGCCTGAAACGGGGGACGGCTTTTGCGTCGGGGGCTGAGGTTCGGTTTACGGAGAGCGCCGCCGGGTTGTTCTCTGTACTTCGGGGCTGCCTGGATTCTCCAGGGAATTTACCCTAGAATGGTAAAAGTGCGGCGACGCCTCCAAAACCGACGCCGTTTTCTGGAGTTCTTCTGGAATGCAGGAGGTACGTTTTCATCTGTTCCTCTTCAGGGACTGTTGGTCTGCCTATGATTCTTTTGATCGACAATTACGATTCGTTTACCTACAATTTGGTGCAGCGATTGGGGGAGATCGATCCGGATTTGGACCTGGAGGTCTATCGAAACGATCAAATCCGACTGGAGGAAATCGAGGCGAAAAAACCCAGCCATTTGATTATTTCCCCCGGCCCGTGTACGCCCAATGAAGCGGGGATTTCTGTGGCCTGTGTAGAGCGGTTTGCCGGTAAAATACCGATCCTGGGAGTATGTCTGGGGCACCAGGCGATTGGCCAGGCGTTTGGAGGGCGGATCGTTCGCGCCGGCCGGATCATGCACGGCAAAACGGACCGTATCTACCACGACGGTCGAGGCTTGTTCGTCGGGCTGGAAAATCCTTTCACGGCCACCCGATACCATAGTCTGATCATCGAGCCGGGAAGCCTTCCCGAGGTGTTCGAGGTTTCCGCCTGGTCCGAGGCCCCGGATGGAACCAGAGAGATCATGGGCGTTCGCCATAAGCGGTATCCCATCGAGGGATTGCAATTCCATCCGGAAAGTTTTTTGACCGAGGTGGGCTATAAGATTTTGGAACGCTTTCTCCAAATACGGGCCTAAATAATGGGGCGGAGAGGGCCTTGGAGTTTTTTTGGAAACCGGGGAGGCTCGCTATTTCCTCGGTTGCTTCACCACACGGAAATTTTGGGCTTTTCAGGGTCTTGGCGGGATTATTGGCGGCATCGGCCCTGGAGTCGGCTGGCGATGACGAAGGCCATTTCGAGGGCCTGTTCATAATTGAGCCGGGGATCGACGTCGCTTCGGTAATCCCGCTGGAGGTCTTCTTCGGTAAGTTTTCGTGCGCCGCCGATACATTCGGTTACGTTTTCGCCGGTGAGTTCAAAATGCACTCCGCCCAGGCGGGACCCTAGGCGTTTATGAATATCGAAGGCCCGTTCCAATTCGCCCAGGATGTCGTCGAAGGAGCGGGTTTTTCGACCGGCGGCGGCGATGGTATTGCCGTGCATGGGGTCGCAGCACCAAAGGACGACGCCCCCTGCCCGTTGGATCGCCTCGATCAAGGGGGGCAGGCAACTGTCGATCCGACTGACGCCGAATCGGTGGATGAGAGTGAGTCGGCCGGGTTCGTTCTGGGGATTGAGAATCCGGACTAAATCGAGAAGTTCTTCCGGGGTGATGGAAGGGCCCAGTTTGACGCCGATCGGGTTGGCGATGCCGCGGAAGTATTCCACGTGGGCGCCGTTGGGGTCGCGGGTGCGATCACCGATCCAGAGGAAATGGGCGGCAAGATTGTACCAGCCGGGGCGTCGGGGCACTTGGCGGGTCTGGGCCTGCTCGTAGAGCAGATGGAGACCCTCATGGCTGGTGTAGAATTCGACGCGAGTAATTTCATCCAATCGCCGATCGGCCACGGTTTCGAGAAAACGGATGCTGCCTCCAATCGCCTGGACGATCCTGCGATACTCGTCGGCGTGGGGGGAGTGGTTGACGAAATCGAGGTCCCACAGCTCCGGATGGTGGAAGTCGGCGAAACCGCCTTCGACCAGACCGCGGATGAAGTTGATCGTTAGCGCCGCCCGCTCATAACCGCGAAGCAACAGTTCCGGATCGGGGGTTCGCTCTTCGACGGTAAAACCGGGCCGATTGATCAACCAGCCCCGAAAACTCGGCAGGGTGACCCCCTGGCGGGTTTCGGTGAGACAAGAACGCGGCTTGGCGTATTGGCCGGCGATCCGGCCCAGGCGAATCACATTGCAGCCGGTCCCATGTACCAGGACCAGACTCATTTTCAGCAGGATTTTCAGCTTGTTGACGATTACGTCGGATCGGCACTCCTCGAAGCTTTCGGCGCAATCGCCGCCTTGAAGGAGGAATCGTTGCCCTCCGGACGCCTCGGCTAGTTGGGCCTTGAGCCGTTCGATCTCCCAACTGGTTACTAGCGGCGGCAGACAGGAGAGTTCCCTTAAGACCCGTTCCAGGGCAGCCTGGTCCGGATATTCCACTGCCTGGGCCATGGGTTTGGTTTGCCAGGAACTAGGCGACCACGCGGCGTCCATCGGAAAACCTCCTTATCTCCGAAACGAAAATAGATGTACCCGGTAGAACGTAGGAAAGACGTTGAGAGGATTCCTTATGGAATGACGGAAGGGGGGCAACCATGTACCCGGGAGGGTTATTTTTGCGAGGGAATCCGTTCCGGAGGTAACATTCCGGAAGTTTTGGCGGGAGGTAGCTTGGGACATTATTCCCCCGTCAGACGCACTAGGAGCCAATCGCCCAATGCAGGCCAAATCTGCGAGAGGGCGAAAAAGACCCTCGCTTTGCGGGGATAAACCAATTCGGGTTTTCGTTTTTCGGCGGCGCGAAGGATGGCCCGGGCCAGGCGTTCCGGCTGAGCGGCGTCGATTTTCACCCCGGCCCCCGGCTGCCGGGCCGGCTCCGGAAGATCGTCCAATTCTCCTAAGGAATAAAGTCGAGGATCACGCCGACGCACCGGCCCCGGACATACCAACAATACATGAAGCCCCTCCGGCCCTAATTCCAGCCGAAGTTGCTGCGAATAGGCCGCCAGGGCAAACTTGCTGGCGGGATAGGCGCCCACCCAGCGGGGCGCCGTTTTAGCGGCCAAGGAGCCGATGTTGATGATGTGCCCTTTGCGGGGCAAAAGATGCGGTACGGCAGCCCGAGTGCATCGAACCGCGGAAATGAAGTTCAAGTCCAGCATTTCCTGGAACTGTTCTGGCGTGATATCAAGGATTCGGCCTCGCATGGAGCGACCGGCGTTATTGACCAACACATCCAGTTGGCCAAACCACCCGACGGCCTTCTCAAAAAGCCGATCCACCTCCGGCTGCTGGGTGACGTCGGCGGCCAACCCCAGGACCTGATGACCGGCCTGGCGGAATTGAGCCTCGGCGGCGGCGACCCGCTGGGGTTCTAACCCGACAAGGACCACCCGTGCGCCCCGCTGGGCAAATTGTTCGGCAATGGTCCGCCCCAGTCCGCTCGAACCGCCGGTAACTAAGACCACTTTGTCCCGCCAGTAGTTCGACGCCATCCCAATTTCCTACAAGGAGAAAATAGTTTCTCCGTCCATTCCCAACAAAAGGAGTTCCCTTTTTATAAGGGAGTATATGGTCGAAGGAGAACCCGTTTTCCCAGAAAGGCCCTCTCCTTTTTGAGCTATTTTAGCTCCATTGGGGGCCTCTCTGCTAGAGGCGGCCCCCCTAGGGCTGGGCGGCGTTTCGCCTTATTTCTGCCCACTCCAACCGGCTTTTGTTCGAGTGGGCGTCAGACGCTTCTTGGCAAGGGTCAACAGGGTAACGAGGCTGAAGGCCAGTGGTAAGGATCGTATCGGTTGTAGGGGCTATAACAAAAGGGGGGGTTATTCGAAGAATGCCAAGAATGTGCAACGTAGCTGCACTGCGGAAAGCACCGCACCAACCGCCCATGCTGCGCCGATAGCTCCTTAAAACTGATCCATTTGGCGCATTCCGAATCCCAGGAACGCTCGGCAGGAGAGGTTTTTCAGAAACGTTTGGCATTTTCTGAAAGGCCCTTCTGTTTTGCTGAGCGGCAGGGAGCGGCGGCGCAGACGGACAGGCAGACGATTCCCTAGGGAGGATAATGCCTTGCGGAGCCTTCGTGCGTATTGGGGTCTTCTGAGCGTTTTGTTGGCGGCTGTGGGGTGTCGGGGACTGGAAGCCCGGACCCAAAGCAAGGTCTATCTTCATCCTTCGCCGGTGGAAGATCGAGGCCCGCTGGCCGAAATGGCCGTCCAACTCCCCTGGAGTGAAAGTCCGCAAAAGATCGCTCTGATCGATGTGGATGGGCTGCTGGTGAACACGCCCATTACCGGGTTGGGCAGTGTGGGGGAAAATCCGACGGCGGTGTTTCGGGAAAAACTGGATCGGGTTGAAGCAGACGCTTGTTTCCGGGCGGTGGTCCTTCGGATCAATAGTCCTGGCGGCGGGGTAACCGCCGCCGACATTATGTGGCGGGACTTGCGCACGATGAAGGTCCGCCGCGGCATCCCCGTGGTGGCTTGCCTGATGGACCTGGGTACCGGCGGCGCCTATTACCTGGCCACCGCAGCCGACCAAATCGTGGCCCATCCGACGACCATCACCGGCGGGATGGGGGTGATCTTGAACCTGTATAATCTCCGGGACGCCATGATGCAGTTCAACATCCTCGGCGCGCCTATTAAGGCAGGTCAATATACCGATCTGGGCACTCCCATCCGAGAACTCGACGACCAAGGGCGCGCCTTGCTCCAGCAGATTGCCGACCAATATCACGCCCGATTTCGGGAAGTGGTTCGGATGACCCGTCCGCAGCACGATCCGGCTCGGCAGGAGGATTTCGACGGCCGAGTCTTTCTAGCTCAAGAGGCGTTGGAACGCGGTCTGATCGATGCGGTGGGCTATCTGGACGATGCGATTGCCTTGGCCCGTCGGATGGCCCATGCTCCTCAGGCCAAAGTAGTCGTATTGCACCGCTCGCACGACGCCGCCCGGTCGGTGTATGCGGTTACTCCGAATCAGCCGGTGCAGACGAATCTATTTCCTCTGAGTATCCCGGGGTTCGATCGGTCGCAACTGCCGACGTTTCTCTATATCTGGCAACCGGAACCCACCCTGGAACGCCGCGCCGCGGGAAGGTAAATTCTGTAAAAGCGGGCAGAGAGTCGCCCGGGGCCAAGCGATGGGCCTCTGCACAGTATGAACGCCCGGTGAGTCCAGAGAGGAGCCTGTGTTGCGGCGATTGGCCGACGCTTCCTCTAGGGAAAGTCTGAGAGGGGTATTTCCGAAGAAGATCGAGTTTTCCATGTCGAAATCCGAACCGGATCATCGGAATGCCCTCGGGACCAGCCCGCCGACGCCAAGGGGGATCGCTTTTCTTTTGGCGGTTTCTTGTGTGTATGTGGGGTTGCCTTCGGCGGTGTTTTTCTTGGGTTGGCTTCGATGGTGGGCGGCCTGGCCGGCTGTGATTCTTTTATTAGGGGCCGTGGTTGGCTTGCTGCGGAAGGCAGTCCAGGCCGGGCTGCTGGATCGTTCTGACTCCGTGGGCGGAACGTCTTTTCCTGCCGGCCGAGGTTTTTTCGTCGCCAAGGGATTCTCTTGGTCCCAGGGAGCGCTTTGGGCGGGGGTGTGTCTGCTGGTAGTGAGTCTTTCCGGGGCCGGCGGCGTGGGCCTTCAAGAAGGGGACTATTTCAAACACAATGCGGTGCTCAAACATCTGATGGAGTCTCCTTGGCCCGTTTGGATACCAACGGATCAGGGGGCCTTTCCTTTGGTCTATTATCCGGGGTGGTATTTGCCCGGCGCTGTGGTGGGCAAGTGGTTTGGCTGGGCGGCCGCCAATGGACTGATATTCCTATGGACCGCAGCGGGGGTGATGTTGGCCCTGGCGTGGTTTGCGGCGCTGGTGGGACGATGCCAACCGATGGTCCTGGCGATCTTTTTTCTCTTTTCCGCGCCGGATGTGCTGGGGGCGGCGATTTTCAAGCTGATCGGCTGGGACCCGGGGCCGCCGCGCCCGCCGCCGGTCCCCGATGCCTGGGGGATCGACTGGTATGCGCTGCGCTGGTGGAACTGGGAATTACGGTGGTGGGCCGGCCCCTATACCTGGAACTATTGTTCCCACATGGAACTGGTTTTTTGGGTCCCTCAGCAGGCGCTGGGCGCATGGATATGTTCCGGGATGATGGCCGCCGGTATTTTTTGGTCCAGGCTCCAGGGGCGCTGTTGGGCTTTGGTTCCCCTGGCTTTATCGGCCCTGTGGTCGCCGTTTGTTACCCTGGGGCTAACGCCGTTCCTATTGGCCGACATTTTCGGCGGTTCAAGAGGGGATCGAGATCGGGTTGCCCCAGGGAGCGGCTGGCTGAGCGGCCCCAACTTGGCCGCCCTCGCACTGCTCGGATTGGCGGGGCTTTATTATGCGGCCCATTTTGCCCCCTTGCCGTTTCGCAACGATCCCCGTTCCGAGTTCCGAATACTGGGCTTCGAGGATTGGCCCACACTGATCTATCTAGTGCGGCTGGGGTTCTTCTGGATGATCGACGTAGGAACGATTGCCGGGCTGATCCTGCTCGTGCGTCGGCCCCGAAAAAGTCCAGAACGAATCGTGTTCTGCACCGCGGTAGGGGTGCTGCTTGTTTTGTCGCTATTTCGCTATGGGCTGAACAACGACCTGGGGATGCGGGTTTCGATGCCTTGGCTTTTTATGCTGGCGGTCCTTTTGGCCAAGGGAGCGATCCGAAAACGCCTGCCGCCGGTCCGGCGGTGGATTCTGTGGGGGACGTTGGCCCTGATGTCGGCCACCCCTACGGCCGAAGTCTATCGCCATCTATGCGAGATGCGTCGCCGAGGAGAATGGATCGCTGTTCCGCCGCGGGAGCAGGTGCAATCGTTATGGGAGCTAAACGTCCAAATCCGCGCCAAAAGCGGCAATGACTTTTTTATTCGACAATACATCGGCTCTCCCGATGGGCTGTTTTTCCGGTATCTTGCCGCCCCGCCGGAATAGTCGCCGAAGTTTTTGTCCGTTCCATCCAGGTCGGGCGGTGCGGCGCTCGGCGGTTGTCTGGTCGGTGGAATAGTCGGTGAACGGTTTGTCCGTTACATGGGCGGCAGGGTGCGGCAAGGACCGAGTCGGCCTTCGCCGCGAGGGACCAGAATGGCCACCAGTCGACCTTTGCGATCGAGGGCGGCAAACTCTTGTACACTATTCCGCCGACTAAAACGGACGATCGACTTCCCTTGGCGGACATGTTCGACTTCGGCGGGCCGAAGACGAATCTGGGGCAGTCCCTCGACCGCCCAGGTGCAGGGCAAGAGGTGCAGGTCCCAGTTGTCGGAGGTAATTTGCTCCGGTCGAAGGGCGTATTTGGAGCGGAACGGGCCGATGCTGGTCCGTTCCAAGGCGGACATGACTGCACTGGTTCCTAAAGCGGCGGCCAAGTCCCGCCCTACCGCCCGCGCATACGTCCCGCTGCTGCATCGAATCCGAAGCACTAACTCCGGATAGTTATAAGAAAGAACGTCTAACCGATAGATCGTTACCGGCCGAGGGGGTAGTTCTACGTGTTGGCCCTGGCGAGCCAGCTCGTATGCCCGCCGACCTTCCACCTTCAACGCCGAGTAGGCTGGCGGTCGCTGCAAGATCGGCCCTAACATCTTTCGAGCAGCAGTTTCCACCGCATCCAGACTAGGAATCGGCGGATTTTCCAGTTCGGTTACTGGGCCGTCGGTGTCTTCCGTAGGACTCGATCGGCCTAATAAGAATGCACCGATATATTCCTTTGGCATCCGTTGGACGTACTTGATCAGTCGAGTGGCCGGACCTACACATACCACCAACACCCCGGTCGCCAACGGGTCCAACGTGCCCGCATGGCCTACTTTGGCGGGCCGAAGTAAACGCTGAATCTGGTTGACCACGTCCCTGGAGGTCAAGCCGGCCGGTTTATAAATGTTGAGAATTCCCGCTTTCGGCCCCAAAGGTCCAGGACCTTGGGATTCTATATCCTTATCCGGAGAACGATCCACCGACATATTTACCGCCTCTTAGGAGATACTCTGTCCGCTGGTCCAACAGAACTTCCGCCCGAAAAGGACCCTGTTTGTAGGTTTCTTTCTGCCAGGCGAGGCTGGATAACCCCCAGAAACCAGACGCCCACTCCCCCCTATCAGCCAAACTTCGCCCTAATGGGCCAGGCTTGGCCGGCCTCTTGTCCCGGCGGGGAGAGGCAGTCCCTTCCATCGGCTGAAGTATTCCCTTTTATTTTCTCCCAAGAAGGGACGGTTCGTCTAGTCCCTCTCCTGCATTCCTCAAGGAAAATCCCCTGCCGGCTTGGATAATCTCCTGGTGAAACGGAGGAAAACGTTGAGGGGGGATCGGCAATGGGCCTTTTTATCGGCGATGTTTTTCGACCAACGACTGGATCAGCAACTCTGTAAACATTAGGATAAATAGAAGGAGCGTGGCGGCTTCCCTGAGGGGGGGACGAGGGGAATTGGACCAATTTCCGAAGAGGCAGTCGAGAATGGAGTTTCAGTGGTTAGGTCCCTATCAAGTGGTCCGTAAGCTTGGCCGGGGCGGCATGGGGGTGGTCTATGAAGGGGTGGATGTCGAGACAGGCCAACGGGCCGCCTTGAAAGTCCTTTCCGCCGCCCTGAGCGAAGAACAGGATTTTCGCAGCCGCTTTGAAGCCGAAATCGAAACGCTCCGGCGTCTGAAGCATCCGAACATTGTGCGGCTTTTCGGGTTTGGCCAGCAGGAGGGGCTGTTGTTTTATGCGATGGAACTGGTGGACGGACCGAGTTTGGATACGGAGCTTCGGCGCGGACGGCGGTTCTTATGGCCGGAGGTGGTGCAAATCGGTCTTCAGATATGTCGGGGACTTCGACACGCCCATGACCGGGGAGTCATCCATCGGGACCTCAAACCAGGCAACCTCCTGTGGGCCTCGGATGGAACGGTCAAACTGGCCGACTTCGGCATTGCCCAACTTTTCGGCCGGACCCGGATAACGGCGGTGGGCAGTGTGGTAGGCACGCTGGATTACATGGCGCCGGAGCAAGCCGAGGGCGGTTTGGTGGATGCCAGAGCGGACCTGTATAGCCTGGGTGCAGTGCTTTACGCCCTGTTGAGCGGTCGACCGCCCCTTCGGGCCAAAACATTGTCCGAAATGCTCGACAAGCTCCATAACAGCAGGCCGACGCCGATCCGCCATTATGCGCCGGAAACGCCGGCGGCATTGGAACAGCTTTTGGACCAATTTTTGGAGAAGGACCCGGAACGTCGGATCGCCGCCGCCCAGATCGCCAGCCGCCGATTGGAGGCCCTATTGCAGGCGACGACGGCGGCCCCCGAAGGATCGTCCCAACCCGAGCAGGCGTTCAAGGAGGAATCGCCGCCGGCGGAAACGGGACCTCGTGCGCCTGAAGATCAACCAAAGGCCGTTCCAATGGATGCGGACGATGCGGGAACGGAATCCTGGATCGCAGACCAGCCGAGGGCCGAGCAAGAACGGACGCCCGCGGCGGAAAAAGAAGTTGTTGAACTTCCGGAGACCAAATCGATGACCTGGCCTGTGGCTGCAGGAGGCGCTGGACTTCCTGTCTCCCAGGCTGCCGAAGACGCCATATCCGCCATCTCCTTAGAGCCTGGGGAAAAAGGAGGGGACGCCTCTCGGGGGGCAATGCCTCCGGATTCTAACGCTCCGGCTTCGTCCCAAGCCGATCAGGAGGTCTCTTGCCTATTGGCCCCTACTCGGCAAGCTACTCCACCTGAGTTTCGGCCTGAGCGGAAGCCAAGCGTTTTGAAGGAGGAGGCTGCTTCGGGGGTTGGCGAAAAGGGGGTTGCCTATCGGCCAGAGCTTACGCGGCGGATGAGCGGGTCGCAGAGGCCCACTCATTTCACTTCCGTTTCCGAAGAAGAACTGGACCAGATGCCGGTGGAGGAACCCCACCGACCGTGGGTCTCCTGGCAAACTTGGGTTTTGGCGGCGGCTTTGTTGGCCGTCGGAGGGACAGTTTGGTATCTTTTGCAACCGTCCTCCGCTGACGCCCTTTATGAACGGATTGCTCGAACAGCCGAGGAGGGGACCATCGAAGCCCTTCGTACTGTCGAACCGACCATCCAAGAGTTTCTGACCCGGTATCCTTCCGATCCGCGGGCGGAGCAAATCCGTCAATATGAACGGGAACTCGACCTGGATCGGCTGGAACGGCAGTTTGAACTTCAGGTCAGCGGTCGGCTTCGGATTCATACGGCCCTTTCGCCGGTGGAACAGGCCTATGCGGAGGCGGCGGCTGCGGCGCGAACCAATCCGGATTTGGCCGTTGTGAAGTTCCAGGCCCTATTGGATTTGTATGAAAATCGCTCTGATCGCTCCGGCACGACCGGAATGTGTTTGGAGTTGGCCCGGCGTCGGCTCCAACGCCTGCGCCAGGAGGTGGAGCAGCGGGCTGCCGGAGGATTGCAGGTTTTACAGGAGCGGCTTCACCGAGCGGAGCAGTTGGAAAAGACATCTCCGGAAACTGCCAGGGCCATTCGCCAGGCCATCGTGGACCTGTATGCCGATAAACCCTGGGCCGCCTCTGCGGTTGCCCAGGCCAAAACCGCCTTGGTCTCCCCCATTCCAAGCCGCTCCTCCTCTCCAAACGCAAAACCCTCTGAAAAAGAGGATGTTCCCGGGGACGACGCCGCTAGGAGTTCTCCTTCCCTCCCAAAGGCCGATTTGCCAAAATAAAATCAGCGGACGGCCGTTGGCGGCGTCCCGATGTCGCTAAACCCATTCTCTAAAAGAACGAGTGACTTCTCTAAGGCGATGCCATGAACCCACAAGGCATGTTTCCTACGGTGCGATTACGGCGGTTGCGGTACCTGCCGGCGGTACGTCGGCTAGTTCGGCAGGTGCATTTACGAACCGAACAGATGATTCTGCCTCTTTTTGTTCGGCCAGGCCGAGCGGTGAAAAAAGAAATTCCCTCCATGCCCGGCCACTATCAGCTCTCGCCGGATTTGGCGGCTGAGGAGGTGCGGGAAGCCGGTCGGCTCGGCCTGGGCGGGGTGCTCCTGTTTGGCGTCCCAGAACATAAAGACCCGGAAGGACGAGAGGCCCTTCGGCCCGATGGCGTGATCCCGCAGGCGATCCGGGCCGCCAAAGACGCCGCCCCCAATGTGCTCGTCATTACCGACTTGTGCTTTTGTGAATACACCGATCATGGCCATTGCGGCCCATTGTACCAGCGGACAGGCCGAACGGATGTGGATAACGACGCCACCCTGGAACTATTGGGCCAACAGGCGGTCGTCCATGCCCAGGCCGGCGCCGACCTGATAGCTCCCAGCGGCATGATGGATGGCATGGTCGGAGCCATCCGAAAGGCCCTGGATGCGGCCGGGTTTTCGGATGTACCGATCCTCAGTTATTCGGCCAAGTATGCCAGTGCCTTTTATGGGCCGTTCCGGCAAGCTGCCGAAAGCGCCCCGCAATTCGGCGATCGACGCAGCTATCAGATGGACCCGGCCGTCCGCACGGAACAGGCCCTGCGGGAAATCGAACTGGATTTGGCTGAGGGGGCCGATATGGTGATGGTCAAACCGGCTTTGGCCTATTTGGATGTGATCCGCGAGGTGCGCCGTCGCTGGCCGGAGGTTCCGTTGGCCGCCTACAATGTGTCGGGCGAATACAGCATGGTCAAAGCGGCCGCGGAGCAGGGCTGGCTGGATGAAAAGCTGATCGCCCTGGAAATGCTCACCGCCATTTGCCGAGCCGGCGCCGACATCCTCATCACCTACTGGGCTAAACAAACCGCCCACTGGCTGGCCGAATCTCCAATCTGATCGTCTCCGAAACCCATCAGAATTATTGCCGGTTGAATTACCCATGTAATCCCCCCGGCCTAGTGGATACCGAATGTTGGGGGGGCTGAGAGGGCCAGCTTTAATTGGTTATTCAAAGTTCCATAAAACAATCATTCAGAGGTTCCTTGCATCTTTGGACGCCCGAGAGTATGATAAAACTCGAAAGGATTAGCACTTTTCTTTAGGGTGCTTTTCGGGTGGTTTGCCTTAACCGCTCAGGAAGGCTTCGGGCTATTTCCAAAAGGGCCTTTTCAAGAAAGGAGCGGGCGATGAACGGGCGGCTTTTCCGCATCCTCTCTTCTGTTGGGCCAATGGTTGTTGCGACCGTAGTGGCGGGTGTGTTAGGCAGCGGCCAGCTTCAGGCAGGTACCATCGCCTACCAAGTGCCCTCTGGAACCTCGGGAACGCAAAATTTTAGTGGACCGTTGGGCATGGATTTTAACGTCCAGGGCACCATCCTGGTAACGCATCTGGGCGTTTTTGACGACGGGTCCAATGGTCTAAACCGAAATCTTACCGCCTATATCTACGACCGCACCAATACAGCCACTCCGGTGGTTTCGCTTCAGTTTCCGACCACCGATCCGGGCCAGCTTATTGGCGGAAGCCGATTCAAGCCACTGGCCACGCCGATTTATCTACCGTTTGGTTTCCAGGGCTCGATTGTGGCGGAAAATTACGGGGCAGAAGAGCGTAACGGCAATAGCGGCGGCGCCACACCAGTCTGGACCACCGATAGCGGCGGCGGGGCATTGGCGTTTGTGGGCACCGGCCGATACGGCACTACCCAGGGCCAGTATCCGACCAGTCCCGACGGCGGACCGGCCAACCGCTATGCCGCCGGCACGTTCATCTTCGAGCGGGCGCCGATTGCCTACGATGTGAAACTGGGCACGGTCGGCAATCAAACGATGACCGGCGCCTTGGGCATGGATTTTCGGACCAATCGGCCTCTAATGATCACCCATCTAGGGGCTTTTGATAGCGGCGGCGATGGGATTTCGGGCAGCTTGGCCGTCAAAGTCTATGCCCGCACCAAAAACAATACCGACGGGGTGCTTTTGGCCTCGCTTAGTTTTAGCGGGACCAACGGCCAATTGATCGGCGGCACTCGGTTTTTGCCGCTACCTACGCCGCTGGTTTTGCCGGGCGGCTTTGAAGGGGCGATCGTCATGGAGGTAAATCCTTCCAACCCGAATGGGAATAGCAGCTCGCCAACTAATTGGATTACATATGACGGGGGCGGGGCACTGAGCTTTGTGGGCAGCGGACGATGGACTTCCAATCCGGCCGCGTATCCCACCACTATCGACGGCGGGCCGGCCAACCGGTATGCTGCCGGCAGTTTCATGTTCGCCTCGTTTGATCCGTATGCCCCGGCTGGGTCGGTGTTTCCGGTTGGCGTGGCGGTCGGGAATTTCAGTTTTGAAGAGCCGGTGCTTTCTCCTGGCGCCTGGACCAATACGGTACCCGGCTGGGCGGTCTCTGGCAGTGCCGGGGCATTTCGGCCTGGGACAGCCCAATTTCCTAGCGGGGTACCGCACGGCCAGCAAATAGCCTTTGTCAATCCCGGCGGCGTGCTTACAGCCACCTTGAGCGAAACTCTCCAGCCGGACACCCTCTACATCCTGGAGGTCGATTGGGGCCGACGCCAAGACGATCCTGCCCAGGGCCACGAAATGACTCTGCGCGCAGGCGGCGTAGATCTAGGCTACGTGAATAACAGCACCATTGGCAACGGTCCGATGCCACCGGTCGGCGGCTGGAGCACGGCCCGAGGCTATTTTACCGCCAACCATAATGCTTCCCTCGGGTCCGCCCTACAAATTCAGCTCTTGCCGGTGGGTACACCTTACCAATCCAATTACGACAATGTCCGGCTCTGGAAGCTTACCGGGGCGGCCATCCCGCTGAATAATCCCAGCTTTGAGATGGATGATGTACCCGAAGGCGGCTCTCAGATGGGGGCCTTCGGCTGGGTGGCTTCCGGCAATGCCGGGGTATATCAGGGCAGTAGCGAGATTACGCCCGCCGATGGCGTGCAATCCGCTTATGTTACCGGCGGGGCTAGTCTGACCCAAACCTTGGCCGGCGTGCCGCTCCGAAATGACTATGTGTATATCCTCATGGTCGATGTGGCCGATCGGCGTTCGACTACTTTTGCTGGTTATCAGGTGGAACTTTTGGCCGGCGGCCAGACCCTGGCTATGGACAATAACTCGCTTCTTGTGCCCCAGGCTACCGACACAGTCGGCTACTTCTACACTACGGCGGTGGTGCAATTTCGGGGGATTGACCATCCGCTGGCCGGGCAGGACTTGGGCATTCGACTTACCGCCCTGGGCACTCCGAGTAACCAGACCTACTTTGACAACGTTCGGCTTTTTGCCTACTGGGTGCCGGAGCCGTCCTCCTGGAGTCTGCTGGGGTTGGCCGGGGCAATGCTGCTGGTAGGCTGGGGGCGCCGATTCCGCCGGCAACGAAACGGCGACTAAGCAACCAGGGACACCTGTTCCGCAGGACGGACGGTATGATATTTATGGGGAAAACGGGCCAGGATCGGCACAAACCGTCAGGAACGTAAGGAGACTTTCTTATGAGCCAATGGGCCGGTATGCGTAATGGACCAGAACTGAGAATCGAATTTTGGCCTCAGCGCTCTGATCCTCACCGCCAGGAGGCACATGGTTTCACGCTAGTCGAACTGTTAGTGGTCATTGCCATTATCGGCATTTTGATAGCGCTGCTGCTTCCGGCGGTGCAGGCGGCCCGGGAGGCGGCCCGGCGGGCGCAATGTACAAATAATCTCAAACAGATCGCCCTGGCCCTGCACAATTACCACTCGGCCCTGAAAACCTTGCCCTATGGGAGCAACTTTCGAGACAAGCGCGGCGGCACCTGGGCGGCCTTCATCCTGCCGTATATCGAACAGCAGCCGCTTTTTGACCAGTTCAACTTCAAAGTCTCTATCTGGGATCCGATCAATCAACCGGCCGTGCAGACCGTAGTGGCTACCTTCATTTGTCCCAGCGACCCGGATAGCCGAGATCCCCTGCTGGGAGGCCGACTCCAAACCGGCGTGAACAATCCCGGTAAGTCGATGGGCGCCTGGTATTGTCCGTCCATGGGGCCGACACGAGATGGCACTTCGACGAACACCTCGTGCATTTATTGTCCGGAGCCGCCGCCCAGTTATTGTTGTGCCAATACCGCCGACTATGGCTGTGGGTCGCCCAACTGCAACGGCGGCGTGGGCATCATGGACCGAAGCCCAAACTGCGTAAAATTCGATCACATCAAAGACGGCCTGTCGAATACCATCATGCTGGGCGAAACCTTGCCCAAACACTGCGTCTATAACGGCGCCTATAACCACAATTTCCCCGCCTTGGCCACCCAGATTCCGATCAATACCATGGAACAGACGGTCGAAGGGGTCGATAGTTATTGGTGGCGGGGGTGTGGATTTAAGAGTCGGCATCCGGGCGGAGCCAACTTCGCCATGGCCGACGGCAGCGTCCATTTCTTTAGCGCAACCGTCGATTACAAACTCTTCAACCAACTGGGCACCCGAGACGGCGGCGAGCCGGTGCAAGTACCTCAGTAAAGCAAGACGTCGCCCGTTCCCCCGAAGGCAGAACTTTCTTCTTTTGGACGCCGCTGCCGCAAAGCGGCGCCCTTCTTGACGGACAGAAGAAAAGAGCCTTCCTTCCCAAAGCGGCGGCGGGATGCAAATGCTTAGACCGATTCCGGCGGCGGAGTATTTTCGGGCGGCGAATTTTCGGCGACGGCACTTTCCGGACGGGGTGCGGAATCAGCAGGCCCCCTCTCCGATTCCGAGGGGGCTGTTTCTGGCGGGGCAGAAGGGGCTGTTTCCCGGCCGGACGTTGCCAAATCCGACGGAGGAGCTTCCGCTGTTGGTGAACTTTTGACAACACTCTGGGAAGCCGCTTCGGAGGCCGAGGGCGTCTCAGGGGAAACTGCGGGAGAGGCGGCCGATTCTGACGGTTTTCCGTCCGCCGATGGCTGGGCGGCCTGGGCCGAGGTGGCTGTCTGTTGTTGCCGGGTCAGATGGAAAAACTGCACCAGTTCGGCAAAGGTTCGCATGGGCTGTTTGCCCTGTTTGACGGCTTCGGAGAGCTTGGGCGGCGAAGGCGGGGGAACCTTCGACCGGAATTCTCGCCGAGGGGAACCCGAGGCCGGTCTTCTGCCCGGCCGAGCCGACCGCGCAGGCAAACTACGGGCGCCTCTTTCCTTGACCGACGCTTCTCCAGCGGAAGGACTTTTTTCACCCCGATCCCTAGGCCCCTTCCCAGACCGAACCGAGGCGGCTTTTTCCGTACGCGCTTCCTGGGCCGCTTGGGCACGGCGATCCGGAGAGATCATCGATAAGGATATCCGCCGACGATCTGCTTCGACTCGAAGAACCCAGACTTTCACACTATCCCCTACCGAGACGACTTCCCTGGGGTCTCGGACGTAACGAGGGGCCATTTGGCTGATATGCACCAATCCGTTTTCCGGCAACCCAATGTCCACAAAAGCGCCGAAGTCGGTTATATGAACTACTGTTCCTGTCAATTCCATCTCCGGCGTCAGGTCTTCTAGTTTCAGACGCGCCCGTTTGAACGTCGGCAGGGGGGAATCTTCCCGGAGGTCCCGACCGGCGCGGCGCAACTCGCTCACCAGATGGCGGATTGTCCAGACGCCCGCTCCCCATTCTTGAGCAAGCGCTGAGGCGTCCAATTGTTCGAGTCGTTTCCCTACTTCTAGGGCCAACGAGGGATTCCACAGGTCTTCGGCTCGGGCAGAGACCTTTTCCAGGATTTTTCGAGCCAATTCATAAGATTCGGGGTGGATGCCGGTGCGGTCCAGCATCTCGGGGCTATTGGAGATTCTTAGGAACCCGGCTGCCAGTTCGAACGTTCCCTCTCCCAAACCGGGAATGTTTTTCAGCGCCGCTCGGCTTCGGAATGGACCTTGCTCGCGGCGATATTGTTCCAGCCGACGGGCCAAAACCAAGTTCAATCCCGAAACATAGCGTAACAGCCAGGGATGGGACATGTTCACATCCACCCCCACCCGATTCACACACGACTGGACCACCTCCTCCAGCAAGGGCTGAAGATGTTTGGCCTTCACGTCATACTGATAGGTTCCGGCGGCCAATTGGGCTGGTTCGATCTTCGCCAACTCGCTCAACGGGTCCAAAACCCGTCGGCCAATGGAAATGGCCGATCGCACGCGGATATCGTAATAAGGAAACTCCTCTTGACCCACAGGGCCGGCGGCATAGACGCTCGCACCGATTTCGGAAACAATCCCATACCGCACATCTTCGGTTTTCAATTCACTACTGATCAGTTCCGCCAAGAAATCCTCAAAGATTCGAGAGCCCGCTCCGTTGCCGATGGCCACTAGGCCAATCCGATAGCGCCGGATCAAATGGAGGACTTTTTCCCGGGCCTCTTGGCGGCGTTGCGGGCGTCCTACCAGATACACCTTGCCGTGCTCCAAGACGTTCCCAAACTCATCCAGCGCGGCAAAGACGCAGCCATTGCGTATCCCCGGCTGGACCCCTAAAATCCGTTTGCCCCGCACCGGACGCTGCAACAACATTTTCCGCAGCGATTTGGCAAACACTTCGACGGCGTGGTTTTCGGCCTGTTCGGTCAGTTCCCGCCGGGCCTCCCGTTCCAGACTGGGAAGAAGCAGACGCGAAAGAGCATCCTCCGCACACCCCCGCAGAAAATCGGCGTGGGGATGGTCCGCGGGGATACACTCCTGATACATCGTCTGTTTCATCGCCTCCAGATCGCACTCGATCCAGACCCGAATCATCTTCTGACGTTCCGCCCGATTGAGGCTTAATATCCGATGGGCGGAGAGTTTGCGGATCGGCTCCTGGAAGTCGAACAGGTCGCTATACGTCCGAATCCGACGTTCCCATTCTCGTTGTCTTTTCAGTTCCTTTTGGCGTCGGCGGAGTTCGGCTTTGGTCAATGGATGAGATACCGGAGGGGCCGAAGCTTCCGTATCCGGTTCCGAAGCTTCGGAGGGCGGCGCCTCTAAAGGCGAACTATGGGAAGCAACGTCCTCTTCGGAGGAAAAAGAACTCTCCCGGTCCGAATCAGGTCTTTTCGCCGTCGCTTCGGTTTTTTCCCCTTCCAGGTTCTCGACCGCATGGTTTTCGGCTGGCGAAGAAGGACCAGGCGACGAACCTGCCTCTGCCTCCGAAGGCGTATCCTGCGAGACGTGTACTTCTGGGGTAGAAGGACCGGCGACCTGTGGGGAGGCGTCCCCTGCAGCCGATTCCAAAACGTTTTGGGCTTCCGAGGAATTCTCTCCCGAATCGACCGTCCTTTCGGAAGAGTTTGAAGGATTTACGTCTCCTGATGGGCCTTGGCCAACCGGCTCGCAGTCGGAGCGGTCGGGGTTGTTGGAAGGGGAAGAAGGATTTTGCTTCTCCTGGGGCTCAGAAGGAGCAAGGTTCGCAGACGGACCGAAAGCGTCGGCGGCGTTGTCGGGAGAAATCGCACCGGTCTGGTTTTCTTCCCTAGAAGGTTGCGCCGCCTCCAGATCTTTTGCCTCTTGTTCGGTGGACGGAGTGCTTTCAACCGAACCAGAACTTGGCCTCGGAGACGCTGTTTTCTTCGTCGCCTCCCATTCAGGAGGAAGGGGGACGGTTTCAAGCCGTTGGGCGCAAATCCGCGCCGTCTGATAAAAAACCTCCCGCAGTTTTTTCCGCAGATCAGCGTGTTCGCTGATCATTTCCGCCAGGATATGACCGGCGCCTAACAGGGCGTCGGCTGGGGTGTGGACCTGTTTATCGGGATTGACGAAATCGGCGGCACGGGCCTCCAGGTTGGCGCAACTAGGGGCGGCTTGAAGGATTTCTTCCGCTAAGGGTTCCAGCCCCCGTGCTCGGGCGGTGGGCGCCAGCCCTTCTTTTTTCGGCTTATAAGGCAGATAAAGGTCTTCCAATCGGCGGGTGGTGGTGGCGGTGCGTATTTGCCGTTCTAACTCCGGCGTCAATTTTCCCTGGAGGTCGATATTCCGGAGAATGGCCTCTTTGCGTTGGGCAAGCAGGTGGGCTTGATTGAGCGATCTGTGAATCCGACGGATTTGTTCCTCCTCCAGCCCGCCGGTTTGGTCCTTCCGATACCAGGCAATGAAAGGAACCGTTTTCCCCTCTTCCAACAGTTGCACCACGGCCTCCACCTGACGCGGGGAAAGCCTTAAACTCCTCGCAATAGCCCGCACATTGATAGTCAATGGTTCGGTCATAAGCAATTCTGGAGAGATTCCCAAAATCAGATCGGTTCTACCGTCTGTCAGAAGGTTCCCTATCCTGGCGTTTCTACCCAAGGAGGAATCCGCCGCCCTTTTTCTCTAATCCTTGGAGAAAAGAAAGCCAGGCGGTAAAAAAACCTACCCATAGTGGGGGTGGGATTGTTCCAATTAATTTTTTCTGTTTTACCGGGGCTTCGGAGAAAGTTGCCCATAGATAAGCAACTTCCTCGGCAACCCTACAACCCCTCTAACAGCCTTATTGGATAAAAAACCTATTTTCCTTCAAAAAGTTCAAATCCACAAGGGAGGTCTAGCCGATATATCAGGCAACCTGAATCCGGGCATTTAGCCTGGAGACCGCAGAAAGGGGGGCTAGGCATAGCTGCGGCCCATCCGTGGTTTTAATTAGTCGAAGGAAGTACCCCTTATGCGTCGTCCTAACCTCCGCGTTTATTATGGTCCCCAAGAAGAAGCTCCTCCCACGGCCTCGGTTCTCCAACAAACCAAACCCACGGTAACCGTCTCGTTGGGAGAGATTCTCCCCCTTTTGGCGGATGCGGTGCAATCCGATCGCACTTGGCTACGGGATTTTGCGGACGACGAAGTTACTATTTCTATGGACCTTTACGAAGTTCTATTGGCTTACCAATATTACCGCCGCCCTGTAGCTTAGCAAAATTCCCACCTCTTTGCATTTTGCCAAATCATCTTAAACATCTTGTCTTTCGTGGACAGATAATTTTACTTTTCTTTATTTCTTTTCCTAATTTCCTAACGAGAGCCCATCCAACCTGCTCCCACCATCTCATGGCCGAAGCAGCACTTTAAGTAGTCCGGATTCCCGCTGGTACAGTCGGGTAAACCATTGGGGGCCTTCTTCCAACGGCGCTACCGCACTCATCAAAGGTTCCACTCGGATTCTGCCTCCAGAGATCATCTCTAAGCAGGCCGGATACTCCCCACAGGAAGCACAAATCCCCTGAAGCCGAATTTGCCGGGTAACGACGCTCTGTAACGGCAAGCCAACTTGGGGGGACACATTGCCAACCAGACTTATATACCCCCCCTTTCGGACTGTATCGACGGCCAAGGCCACGGTGGATGGGATACCTACGACTTCCAAGACCACATCGGCCCCTCGGCCATGAGTCCGACGCCGGATTTCCGCCGCTACATCCACCCGGTCTGGTCGGAATCCTTCTTCGGCACCCAGTTGACAGGCCAGTTCCAGACGGCCCGAATCCATATCGACCGCCCAAATTCGGGCGCAACCTGCCTGCCGCAATACCTGCACCGCTAGCAGTCCCACCATTCCCGTACCCACCACCACCGCCGTATCGCCAACCCGCACCGGAATCTGCCCCACCGCGTGCATCGCCACCGCCAACGGTTCCACCAAGGCGGCCTGTTCGAAAGAAACAGGGTCCGGCAGATGGTAAAGAATGTGTTGCGGGACCGTTACATACTCGGCGAATGCGCCGTCTTGGCGATATTCGTCGCAGGAAACGCCCAACACGCGGCGATGATCGCAAAGGTTCCATAGTCCCGCCCGGCACGGCCCGCATCGGCCGCACCAAATGGTCGAATCGAAAGTAACCCGATCGCCTACGGTCCAACCGACCACCGCCGATCCCACCTGGGCGATGACCCCGGCGGCTTCATGGCCCATGATGACCGGCGGACGCCGACGGCCGGTAGAGCCATCCAGGCCATGTACATCGCTGCCGCAAATCCCGCAGCAATGCACCCGCACCAGGACATCCTCCGGCCCCACCGGGGGGATCGGCACATCCAACAATTCCAGCCGATGATAGGCGGTCAAAACGAGAGCTTTCATAACCTTAGGCCTTCTGGAAGCATCTTGTCTGATTCAAGGGGGGTATATTCAGTGTCTCACATGCCGCGGAGGAGATGAAGCGGGGGAGCACCCATTTAACTTATTTTATCTAGCTTGTTTATTTTCGGTTGCATGGGATGAGGTGGAAACCACACGCCATGCTTTTTGCTGCCCAACGGGAATCCGGGGCAAAAACTCAAAATCGGGCTTGGGGATTTTGGCCAAAACGGGTAGATTACCAGGCCAAGTAAGCCCACTCCCGGCAGAAGGTTTCTCAGGGGAGGAGTGGCGCGGGAAAACTTGGAGGAGAACTCATTTCATCACGTCGTTGTTCCACGGATGGAGCCTTTGGTTCCCCTGTGGACCGGGAGGAGGCGTCAAGGATGGATGCACGGCGATGGAGAGCCTTTGGGCTCGCGTGGGTGCTTTTGGCCTCGCTGGGGGCCAGCTCGCAGAGTCGGAATTTTATTGTTCATACGGCTGATCCTCAACATGCGGCGGCCTTTGCCCAACAAGCCGAGAGGCTTCGTCGGGAGTTGGCGATAGCTTGGCTTGGCCGAGAGCTTCCGGATTGGTCGTATCCTTGTCCGATCACGGCTACGGTGGGTCCCCAGTTGGGCGCTGGCGGAGCGACCAGTTTTGTCTTTGATCGGGGAGAGGTCTATGGCTGGCGGATGACCATCCAGGGGTCTTACCAGCGGATCATGGATTCGGTGCTTCCCCATGAAATTACCCACATGATTTTTGCGACGCATTTCCGCCGTCCCGTGCCTCGTTGGGCGGACGAAGGCGGCGCTACGACCGTCGAACACGAGAGCGAAAAAGCCAAACACCGCCAAATGCTGGTCCAGTTTTTACGCAGCTATCGGGGCATTCCTTTTAACCAGATGTTCGCCATGACGGAATACCCGGCGGACATCATGCCCCTTTATGCCCAAGGGTATGCTTTGGCCGAGTATTTGATCCAACAAGGAGGCCGACGAAAATACCTCGATTTTCTGGCCGACGGGATGGCGGCCGGTCGCTGGGCCGAGGCCTTGCAGAAACACTATGGTATCCGAGACCTGAATGTTTTGCAGAACCAATGGGTTGCCTGGGTGGGACAAGGATTTCCCGCTTTGAGGACTTCCTCGGAGCAGATGTTGGCCCAGGCCAGTTCCGCCGCCGCTCCATCGGCAACATCTTCCGTGGAACAAGTCCCAAGTGGATCGGCGTCTTTGCCGTCTCCCTCTTCTACGCCAAAGAGCGACCAGAGCGGGCTCCCCATGGCGGCAGCCTCTACGCCGGACGTTTCCTCTAGCAATCCCGTTTCCGATCCGATAGGTTCAAACGCCTCGGCGGTCGCTCAGTCGGTCCAGTCCCCTGCCTCCTACCGCCCTGGTTCGACGGGTCGGCCGGGAATTGTGTGGAATCGGCCGTTGGTTCCGTTGTCGGATCCGTCGCCAGACGCCGTCGCCTTGGCCGCTTTTTCGCCGTCTAGGACCAGTTCGGACGGGGAGGTGCGGTCTCTGTCGCCGTCGGGCGAAGAAGCTCGGGCGAACAGTCTGTCGGCGTCGGGAGGCAAACTCCCCGGCCAAACCCCGTTGGCGTCCTCGCAGACAGTCCCACCGGCCGAAACGGCTGCCAGCCCAACTCCGGGCCGGGTTGGGCCGGATGGATGGTGTACCGCAGGCTGCCGACCAGCTTATGCGCCCGGTTCGGTGGGTAGATCGCTTTTGTGGGCTAAAGCTCCTGGGACCGAACAAACGCCGAATGTGTTGACGCGTCCCCAAATGCCAGAATCTACTTCCAGAACCCTTCTGCAATGGCCGAATACGGTACTGCGGTAACTGGCGCCGCCGTTTGCAGAGGATCGAAAAATCCGTTTCGCCTCCGGGCCGGCGCGCTCATTCGTATCCAAGTTCCCGGAGGTCTTCTTCGCTCAGCCCGTGGTGATGGCCAAGTTCGTGGAGGATCGTAATGCGGATTTGTTTGCGGAGGCGTTGGGGACTTACTTGGCCCCAGCGATCCGCAGCGGCGGTCAAGATGCCTTCCCGGTAGATAGTAACCACATCGGGCAATGCGCCGGAGTGTTCCACGCTTTTTTGGGTAAGGGGGATTCCTGTATAACGGCCGCAAAGCTCATCCCGGAAGCGTACCCCATGTTCTCGGAGGACTTTCGGGGGCGGATGGTCTTCCACATGAAGCGGCACTTGCTCCAGCAGTTGATGCACTAGCGGCGGCATCTCCTGAAGCACTTCCTCTAAAATCCGATCAAACCACCGTCGAGTCTGTGCGTCCAAAAGCGGGCCTCCTAAGACGGATGCTCGAACCGTCGCCTCCTTCAACTGGCGGAAGCGGTGCGACTGTTCCTTTTTCGACCGCTCCGACGAGATTCTTTGGTATGGATTGAGTCCAGAGAGAATCTACTCCGAATGTTTTGTAGAGGATTTTTCCTGAGGAGGTTCTGACGCGGCTGCTTTGAGGAGGATTACGCCCGACCAAGGCTCCAGCCGGATTTCCCTACCACAGTCGTGCAGTCGGACGCCGCCCCGGGGAGGCCGACCACCGGCATCGACGATTCCGCCTCCCCAAGGTTCTACTCGTTGATAGACTTGTTCGCCTGCTAGACGGACCGTCTGGGGATTCGGCTGGGGATTGACCAGCACCAACCCCCGTTCAAATTCCCGATAATAAACGCCCGTGGGATGGCGACATTCGTCGATGGTTTTCGGCAGGGGCCGAACCGCTCGACCGAGACGCAGTTCATATTCCGGTCGCCAGTGGAGTTGCCCTTCCAGCCCGGGGCCTCGAACGAAAATATTGACATAACTCCGATGATGTTTCAGCAACAGAAAGTTGGCCAGGTACCAGAGGCGTTCTTGGATGTCTTCCACCCCGGCGCCGCTTTGGGCGATGTAGATTTTCCCGTTGTTCAGAAGTTTGAGGGTGCGATTTTGTTGCTGTCGCCAGTCCGCCGTATTGCCTCGGAAGCCGAAACCTTCCACCATCGCGCCATGAACATTTTTGTAATATCCTTCTGTGGTATCCCATGTGGTGATCAAATGGCCTATATTCGGAATAAAATACAACCCCGCCTCGTCCAATTTTTTGTAAACATATTCATAGAACTCTTCCAAATGAGGAATGTAACTCAGATAGGGCGGGGCGCCCAATGGCGAATCGTTCAGCTCCGGCGGCACGGCATAGGGCGGGTGAGTGCTGTCAGCAAACACGCCGTCGGCGTGGCAGGCCTGGGCCTCGGCAATGACAGTCTTCACCCAATACTCCTTCCAGCCGAACTCTCGATTGCCGTTGTATCGACCCGAAATGTCCATGATATACTCTCGGTTGCCAGAAACCAGTTGATACACCCGTTGGCGGTTCGGTCCCCGGGTGTAGATAAACCAATCATCATGCCGATCCACCTCTTCCCAATCCGTGGCCCAGCGGTCCATGTGGATGTGGATGACCCTTGACTCCGCCTGCCGGGTCCCCAACCGATAGTGAAGCATCAGAAAATCCGGATTTTGGGTCCGTAAAAGATCAATCTGTTGAGAGAGGAGTTTTTGAGTCCCCACATAGTGGGCGGCGGCAAACCGCAGTTGAGAACGAGTCAACGCTCCTGGCAATTGATCCACATAGACCCGGATCGTATCGGCTGTGTCGGGAAACTGCCGTTTCGGTTGGGCCGCTTCCAAAGACGCAAGGTGCAGGATCGTCGCTACCATCCAGGCACATCCTAAACACCACCGGAGAACCAACCGGTCCGCCTCGCCACAAGACGCCCTGCCAGACGCGGATGAGCGTAGGCCAACGCCCCCCTGGCCATATCCCTCGCCAAGCCTGACAGAGATTTTTGCGCCCGGAGAAGGAATAGTATCCTCCATAAACCGGCTGGGAATAGGAGAATTAGGTAGAAGGAGTTCTGCTGGCATTGGTGGTCCTGCCCACGAACCTTTCTTTTGACGCCCTATATACCGACCCCAGAAAGACAAGCGTACTTGGAGCATGGTTTTCACTCCTACAAAAAGTCTCGTTAAGAACGGGTACCATTTTAGTTTGACTGTATCGGGTGGGGCCAGATGCCGCAATCCACTAGGACCGGAAAAACTTTTGTCCCGCCCTAGATGGAGTTATTTAGCCAGATGGACACATCAAAAATCATTAAAATCATTTTGTTCTTTGGAGACTCTAGAGACAAGCAATTTTTTAGAAAGGTTTTTGGGCTTCTCCGTGAGACGACCGCAGTCCTGCCAGTTTCCAGGCTGAGGGGATTGAAGAGAGGGATGCCCCCTGAGGAATCCTCCCGGAGTAATACCCCCAATTGAATGGATTGATCCATGCCGAGGAGGGGTAGTAGTTTTGATTCTTAAAACGGGTTATGATAAACCATAAAGACCTATGCGGGTGGGGTGGAATCCGCTGTGGCCAGGGATCGGCCAAGGGCTGTGGACGTCGGATTTTGACGAAGGGTAGATCATGGCACGTAAAATTTTAAATCGCAAAGAGTTGCGCAAACAGGCCGAGGCGGCAGAGGGGGCTTCTCCGAAGGGAGCCGAACCGAAATCGACCCCAGAATCGACCAGTGAAGAAACCCAGCCGACCAAGCTTCCTAAACCTACCAAACGTTCCAAAAGCCGGTCCAAGGCCGACAAAGAAGTCCGTCTGAAAGCCTTTTGGGGGGTCTTCAACCAAAACTTACGTCGTGTCGCCTTGTTTGAATACAGTGAGCGAAAATTGGCCGACAAAAAAGCCGACGAACTTACCCAATCTACTAAAATTCCCCATTTTGTCCAAGTGGTTAAAGAAGTCATCGAAGAATAACCCTTAGACAAAAAGGGAATATGGCAGGGGAGCGGTATTTCCATTCGGAAGCACTGTTCCTCGACGGGTAAGGAAAACCCCCCCTAAATCGGCGACCAGCATGGAGAACAAATAGGGTCGGCAAACCTTGAGCAGTTCCATCGGTTGCAAGCAGCGTGGAGGAGCGTTTCCCATGCAGAATAAATCTATCGTTCTGATAATGCTTCTTAGCCTTTTATGGTGGTGTGTTGGCGGATGCGGCGAGTCAGGGCAGGATAATTCTTCAGGAGGTCGTGGCAAGTCGAAAGCGATCACCATAGACCCTGGGGAACTCCCTGCATTGGGTGGTTATGAGCCCCCATTGATTTCGGAAGCACCGGGATTGGATGGGAATCGTTTGAAGGTGGCTTTTCCGAAAGGTTGGCTTACCCCTCCCCGCATGGGGCAGGTATTGGTTTGGTTTAAAGAATCCAAAAAATATGACTATCCGCAGATACTGGTTACTGCGGAGGACTTCGAGGAGGTGATGAACGTTACCGCTTCGACGGCGGCCGAATTTGTGCGGGCGTTATCCACCCGGCTTCGGAAAAAGATTCCCGATCTTCAAGTAGCGCCCATTCGGGTGGGGGATCGGTATGGGGCTTTATATCGCCGGGTAGGACGGGTGAAAAGCGATTTTATCGAAACAGAAATCGAGCGCCTTGTCATCGAAACAGTGGTCGAAGGCCGAAAATATACCTTTGAGCTTCGCACCTATCCCGGCCATACCGAAAAATATGCGCCTTATCTTTACACCGTCTTTTCCGGGACCAAGTTTCTAAAGCCCGGCGCTCCTTCCGCGGAAAAACCGCCCGAAAAGCCTACTACGGAAACTCCGCCGGAACAGCCCCCAGCCAAGCCAGAGACGCATCCAGAAAAGCCCAAAACCGAGCCGGCGCCGGCGGAACCTCCTGCTAAACCAGCAGAACCGCCCCCCGAAAAACCAAAACCCAAAGAAACTTCCAAGCCAGAACCTAAACAACCACCCCAGACCAAACCTCCGGAAGAAAAACCAAAATCCGAACCGGCTGAAAAACCTAAAAAGAAAAAGAAAGGGGAGTTCGAGATTATCGAATAGCCCTCCTGCTCAACCTTCAAAGGCTCGTCTGCCGGTGTTTGGGAAGGACGTGATCCAGGAATGGCCCGAGAGTATGCACGGGTTGTTTCCCCGGCGCGGGGGGATGGCTAGTCGGGGTGCGGCGGCGCGTCTTGGCTCGGCCGGTTACAGCAGCGACTTCAAGTATCGCAGGCTCCGCTCGGCCTGGTCGATCGAGCCGCATTCGACCGACATCACAATATCCCGTGGGCAGCGGCGCAGGATGCCGATAATCCGAGGCCAATCCAGCACCCCTTCCCCGCAGGCACAGCCGACCGGAGTACCGGTTACCTTGCCCCGTTCTGCCTCGCCATGTTCGACGGTAATGTCCTTGGCGTGAAGATGGACCAGCCGATCCACGACCCGTTCCAACCAGGCGTAGGGGTCTTGGCCTGCTAGATACGCATTGCCCGTGTCCAGATTGATGCCGATGCAGGGCGATTTGACCAGGCCCCAAATCCGGTCCAGTCCTTCAGGGGTTTTGGAATACTGGGCGTGGCATTCCAGGCCGATCAGAATGCCGCGGGGTTCGGCCACGAAGGCCGCCTCTTGCAAGGTATATTTAATCAGCACAAAGTCTTCTTCTTCCGTAGTCCAGGGGGATTTGATGCCTTCGTCGGTGTTGACCACCGGAGCACCGCACTCAGCAGCATACCGGATGGCTTGCCGGAGGTAATCGGTGTGCCGATCCGGTCGGCCCAACGGCCCATGGGCCTGAAGGCCGGAAATCTTTAGTCCATACTTCTCACACAGCCGACGCATCTGGTACGGATCGTCCCACAACGAGCAGGTATGGTAATAACCGGCCTCGCTCATCAGTTCCCGACCCCAGTGGACCATGGGTTCTACGTACTCGTAGCCCATTTCGGCGGCCTTTTCCAGGCCCCATTCAAACGGCTTGTCATGGTGTCGGGTGGCTTCCAGGTTCATGCCGATGTAGATGTTACCCATCGAACGAGCCTCCTTTGTTGAATGTACATTCAAACATAACCCCAAACCCTTCTTCCCCATGGGGCCCAAGCCGCCGCCTGGGGAAACCTACGTTATCTAAACGATTTTTCCCTAAAAGCGGCGTCTCATCGAGTATTATCAGTTTATCCGCTGGTAGGGCTTGCTACGAGTATCCCCAATTGTTTTTTCCTGGGAACAATTCAGTCGGGTGAAGAAAGTCTTCTCTGCCAGGCGGAGTCTTAACGTGTCATCCCCGTGCCAGTGGGAATTCAGTTTCCCCTTGCATGGAGCACCGTCTGTCAGAGCGGATATCCCCGGCCATCGATCTTCGCCCTTGCGGACGAGGCTTTCTCTCCAGGGGATAGGTAAAATGGCTGGATCGGGAACTTTCACGGGGATGAGAACAAGAAATTCCTCCATTTGGTTGAAATGTTACATTCCCGGAATCGCACACGTCTCGTCCACCCTATAAACAGGTGGGTGTCCTATCTACCTGCTCTTTTCTGGTATTCTACATTCGTGGCAGGAGACGCCTCATTCGGCTGAAGTATTACGAACGAAGAATTACGGGCTACCAAGTCGGTCAAATAGCCGCTGGGCGTTGGCCCGCATGATGGCGGCCAGGTGGTCGAGGGATTGTTCCCGCAGTTCGGCTACCCGCTGGGCTACCAGGAGCACGTGGGCCGGTTCATTCCGCTCCTGTTTGCCCCGCAGCGGTTCCGGCACAAGATAGGGGCTATCGGTTTCCAGCAGCAGCCGATCGTCCGGCGTGCAGACGACCGCCTCCCGGAGCGGCTCGAACTTTTTATTCGTGTAGGTGGCCGACCCGGCAAAACTGATATAAAGGCCCAATTCGGCTGCTTCGTAGGCGGCTTCCAGGTCGGCGGAAAAGGCGTGCCACACGCCGCGCACAGGGCCCCGTTCTGCCGCCTCGTGCAGGGCCGTCAGAAGTTCCTCCTCAGCGTCCCGACAATGCAAAATCACCGGCAGCTCCAACTCCTGGGCCAGACGCACATGCCGGTCCAAAAATTCCATCTGGGTCTCCAACGGCGTGAAATCCCGGTATCGGTCCAGGCCGGTTTCACCGATGGCCACTACCCCCGGCTGCCGGGCCAACAGGCAAATTTGCTCCCAATCCAGCGGCGATGCCTCAAACGCAGCGTTCGGATGGATCCCTACACCCGCATACAGACCGGGCCAACTCTGAGCCAGTTTCACCACCGCCTGGCTTGAAGCCGCCGAGGTCCCCGGACAGATCATCGTCTGCACCCCGGCGGACCGCGCCCGCTCGATCACCTCGGCCAAATCAGCCGCAAACGCCTGGTCGTCCAGGTGGCAATGGCTGTCCACCCACAAAAGGCCCGTTGCTTCCCCAGACGATCCGACCTCCGGCGAAGGGGTCTTCTTTTGCCTCATCGAAGGAATCCTTTCAAAAACATTTTGTTCTCCGATCCGGCTACCAACTGGCTGCGGCGGCGGCCTGAGCCAAGGCAAAAAGCCCGTTCCACCAAATCCCCAACACCACCACCGGCACACAGACCACCAGCAACCACAGCCCGGCCCAGGAAAGAAGGGGCAGTTCCGGTTGGGCGGCTTGGGGGGCTGATTCCGCCTCAGCTCCAGGCGGACTGGCCGACGGCGGAGCCATGCCTGGGCCTTCGACGCCTTTTTCTCCGCTCAAACCGCCTGTTGTACTCTCTCCGGTAAACCGTTCCGATCGAGAAAGCATCGCAGGATGGCCCGGTTCCGAATGTTTTCCCTCTTCGCCAACGGCCGTCATCACCCGGATCACCCGCAGATAGTAAAACAGGCTCAGCACCGTATTAAGCACCGCCACCAACAGCAGGGCCCCAAGGCCGCACTGCCAGAGGCTGGCAAACACCGTAAACTTGGCCATAAACCCCGCCATCGGCGGCAGCCCTACCAGACTGAATAGTTGGATTGCCATCAGCACGGTTACTCCCGGGCTTTGTCGGCCAAAAGCTCGATAGGTTTCGATCTCTTCCCGGCCGCACCGATCCCGCACCAGCGCCGTAAACCCAAACACCCCCAGATTCATCCAGAGATAAGCGGCCGCATAAAAAAGCAGGGCGGCCAGGGCGTTTTGGGCTGCCGCCGTATCCCGGCCCGCCGAGGCCAACAGCGCCGCCACCGGCATAATCATATACCCAGCATGCGCGATTGTCGAATAGGCCATCAGGCGTTTCATGTTGGTTTGTCCGTAGGCGGCCAAATTGCCGAAGGTGCACGTTACTGCTGCCAGCAGGGCCAGCAACCCGGCCAGTGTTTGCCGGGCCGGTTCCAGGGCTTGCACCACGTGCCCTAGAGCCGGGGTTTGGGCCAGCCCCGCCGAGCCGCTTAGCACCAGGGCCAATCGGGCCAACAGTCCCAAGGCCGCTGTCTTCGAGACGACCGACAAAAATCCGCCCACCTCGGCCGGGGCGCCGTGGAGGACATCCGGCGCCCAAAAATGCAGCGGAAATAGCGACAGTTTAAACCCCAGCCCCACCAAAAACATCACCCCACCCAGAAGCAAAACCGACTGGTATGCGGCAGCCCCCTCGGTGTGCGGGAGACCGGAAAGCCGATCGGCCAAGCCGCGGGCCATCGTCGGCAGGTGCACCGATCCCAAACAGGCGGCCAAAAGACTCATCCCGTAAAGCATTATCCCAGCCGTGGCCGCCCCAAACACCGCATATTTTAACGCTGCCTCCATCGCCTGCCGCTGCCGGCGCAGGATCCCAGCCAGCACATAGGAACAGATGCTGGCCATCTCCAGCCCGATCATCACCATCACCAGGTGATTGGCCGACACCATAAGACACATACCCAATGCGGCCCCCACCAGCAGAAAATAGAACTCCAGATACCCTTCCTCCGTGGGCGTCCGGCTCAGGGCCGTCAGACTCACTACCACTAGCGTCCCCAAAAGCACCAGCCCCCGGAGAAACCAGGCCAATCCGTCCTGGACCAACATGCCGGTGAAAATTTGATTCGATCCGGCGGGTAGCCCCCAGCAGACCACCAGGGCCAGAGCCGCCGCCAGACCCGCCGCAGCGACGTAAAACGGACTGTGCCGCCAGCGGGGCGTCAGCATCCGCACCACGAGCATCGTCGCCAGGGCGGCGCAGAGCACCAGCTCCGGCGCTACTGCCCAAAGCGCCCCAATCCTAACTGCCGATCCAAACAGGTCCTCAAACACGTGCTGCATAGTTTTCCTTGTACTTACCGATCCACGTCGGCCACGGTTACGGAGTGGTTTTGGAAGACGCTGGGTTGTTGGAAATTGACCGGTTGGGTTTCGGAGGAGGCGGGATTTGCCAGGTTAGCGGCCGACGGCTGGGCTGCTTCGTACCGGCGGGTCCAGTCGGCCAATTGCTGGATCGTTTGTCGAACGCTCGGTTCCGCGTAGGAAAACACAGTCTGCGGATACACTCCCAAAACCACGGCCAAGACAGCCAGGGGCAAGGCCACCGCCATTTCTCGACAGCTCATCGGTTCCAAAGCCTCCGGGTGCGGGCCTCGGTATTCCGCTCCCAGATATACCCGTTGGATGGTCCACAGAATATACCCGGCCGTCAGGATCACCACCGTAGCGCCCACAGCAGCGACCCAGGCGCTATAATGCCAGGCGCCCAGGAGCACCAGCACCTCGCCGACAAAGCCGCACAGGCCAGGCAGGCCCATCGCTCCGAAAAAGATCACAATGGAGACGGCCCCGAAACTGGGCATTCGGTGCAGGAGGCCGCCCATTTGGTCTAGGTCCCGATGATGCACTCGGTCGTAAATCACGCCCACCAGGAAGAACATGCCGGCCGAAGTGATGCCGTGGGCAATCATCTGGAACAGCGCGCCGCTTGAGCCCATCAGCCAGGCGTCGATCCGGTAGCCAACGGCCGCCGTCGCACTCCAAACGCCCAGGCCCAGGACGACATATCCCATGTGGCTTACGGAACTGTAGGCTACCAGACGTTTGAAATCTTTCTGGGCCAGAGCGGCAAAAGCCCCGTAGATCATACTCACCAGGCCCAGCCCACAGACAAGCCAGGCCAACTCATAGCCGCCGGCCGGGCAGATCGGATAGGCGATCCGCAAAAGCCCATATCCGCCCATTTTCAGCAGCACCCCGGCCAGCAGCATCGAAATGGGCGTGGGCGCTTCCACATGGGCGTCCGGCAACCAGGTATGCACCGGGACCGAAGGGACTTTGACCAAAAAGCCTGCCAGTAAGAGCAAAAACGCCCACCACTGGACTGATTTTCCCCATAAGAGCGGCCGGTCCAGGGGGCCGAGCGTCGCCGCCTGCCCCTCGACGCCGGAGGATTTTTCTTTTGACTCTGCTTTCCCAAGGGCAAACGACGCCGGCATTTGTTTCAGGTTTCGACTTTGACCCAGGGCGGCCAGGGCCAGCAGGTTGAACGTATGCCGAGGCCGATCAGAGGACCCAGCAGAGGTATCCCCAAATCGCTCGGATGATTCGCCCGGTTTCCTAGGTTCGACGCCGGAATCGTCTTCGGATGGGGATGCTTCTCCGGCATGGCAGGCGGCAAGCTCCGAGGGGCTCAGCAACCGAAGGTCGCTCGAAAAATACAGCATCAGCATCGCCACTAGCATCAGGACGCTGCCAGCCAGCGTGAACAGGAAAAACTTCACCGCGGCATATTCCCGGCGAGGCCCACCCCACAGGCCGATCAAAAAATACATCGGCAATAGGGTAACTTCCCAAAACACATAAAACAGAAAGAAATCCAGGGCCAAAAACACCCCCAGCAGCCCTGTCTCCAACAGCAAAAACAACACACAATAGGCCTTCTCATGGCGCTGGATCGTCCAACTGGCCAGCATCGCCAATACGGATAAGAAACTCGTCAGCAGCACCAGCGGCAAACTGATCCCATCGACGCCCAAAAAATATTCCACCCCAAAGGCCGGAATCCACGGCAGTCGGACTACCACCGCCGGACCTGCTGCCGACATCCCATCCGTTTGCCCGATCGGAGGGGACTGTTTGAGCAAAAAGCAAAGATACCCTGTGCCCACCAGCACCACCATCGTGGCGCTCAGGCTGAGGAGTTTGATGGCCCTGGTCCGGCGTTTCGGCGCAAGGAGCAGTCCCAGCGCCGCAATCGCCGGCCCAAACACGATCAGCGTTAAAAGTGCCGTACTTTCCCAACTGCCTTCCAGAGGCATCGCAGTATGTTCTCCATTTTGCAGACGTAGCCTACCATCCTAAACTGACCAACACGAAGATTGCCACAGCGCCCAGGACCGCCCAGAGCACGTATTGGCGAAGCTCGCCGGTTTGCAGCCGGCGCAGCCCAAGGCCCAGCCGATAAGCAGCCTCGGCCGATCGGTTGAACAGGGCATCTACCCAGCGGCGATCCAGCCAGTCTTCCATGCGGGCCAACCGGATCAGTCCCCTGGCCATGCCATCGGCCGTTCGGTCCAGCACCTGGCGATCGACATCGACCGTCCCGTCGGCCAACCGAAGCACCGGCCGAACAAAGGCCGCCTCGTATAACTGATCAAAATACCACTTATTTTTGAGAAAGGTATAAACCGCCGGCGCCGCCTGCACAATCCGCTCCGGGGCCAGTTTCCGCATCCCATATATCGCCGTAGCAAGCAAAAAACCTGCCAGGGCGGCGGCAAACGCCATCCATCCGACCGGCCCGGCCACCCCCGGATCATGGGAACGATGTTCCTCCGGGATTACTACCGGCCAAACCGGCGAACCGGCCAGAGGCTGCATCTTACCGTATTCGGCCGAAGTGCCGGATTCGGCCGAAGTGCGATCCCCCGGTTGCCCGACGCCCGGTAGATACCGAGCGGCGTTTTCGGCGGCCAAAAGCACCGGACGATCCCGGTCCAAAAGCTGTTGCAGGCTAAGGCTGGTTCCTGGCACTCTCCAACCGGCTACGATAGCCAGCCCAGCCAACACGACCAACGGCCCAACCATTACGGGCGGGGATTCGTGGGCATGATGGAAAATATGTTCATCTTTTGGCGGCCCGGCAAAGGTCATATACCAGAGCCGAAACATGTAAAAGGCCGTCAACCCCGCCCCCGCCAAAGCCGCGGCAAATAGCCAGCCGCCCACGGCCGGTTGCTCCCTGCAAAACAGATACACCTGGGCCAGGATCGCCTCCTTGGAATAAAACCCGCTCAGACCCACCAGACCGGGAAGGCCAGCCCCTGCAATGGCCAGGCAACCGACCAGCATCGTCCAGGCCGTCCAAGGCATCTTCCGGCGCAAGGCCCCCATCTGCGGCATCTCATTGGTACCGACGGCATGGATGACCGACCCCGAACAGAGAAACAACAACGCCTTGAAAAAGGCATGGGTCACCAGGTGCAGCAGCCCGGCCGCCCAGCCGCCTACGCCAAGCCCTAGCATCATGTACCCCAATTGGCTGATCGTCGAATAGGCCAGCACACGCTTTATGTCCGTGGCTACCAGGGCGATGGTGGCCCCGATCAACAAGGTAATGGTTCCCACCACGGCGATTACCAAAAGCACCTCCGGCGGGAAAGCGGGGTAGAATCGACCTACCAGATACACGCCAGCGGCCACCATCGTAGCGGCATGGATCAGAGCGCTAACCGGTGTGGGGCCTTCCATAGCGTCCGGCAACCAGACGTGCAGCGGAAACTGGGCGCTTTTGCCCACGCAGCCGCAGAAAATGCCCACGGCGGCCAAAATCCACAAGGTCCTGGAAAACCCACCGCCAGAGGGCATACCCAGACCGGAGGGAAGGCTACCTTCGGCAGCAGCGGACTGGCCTACCAGAAGCTCGTGCAGTTGGGTGAACACACCGGCGACAGGCTGCCCCAGGGAATCGGGCATATCGCCCAAGGACCAGGTCCCTACCAGGCCGCCCAGAGCCATCAGGCCCACCAGAAAACCCATATCGCCCACCCGGTTGACGACGAAGGCTTTCATGGCGGCAGCTTGGGCGCTGGGCCGCTCTCGATAAAACCCGATCAAAAAGTAGGAACACAGTCCCACTAGTTCCCAGAACATGAAAATCATCACCAAATGCCCGGCCAGCACTAGGCCCAACATGCTGAAGACAAACAGGCTCAGGTATTGGAAGAATCGGCCGAATCGGCCTGGCCGACGCAGCGGCCCTCCCCCAGCGGCCTGCACCAGCGGGTCGGACACCTCGTGCAATTCCTCGGCCATGTAACCGAGGGAGTAAATATGAATACATAATGCCACCAGACTGACCATCATGCACATAAGTACGGTCAGCGTGTCGATGTAATAGGTTAGGGAGATTTCATACCTGCCGAACCGGGCCCAGGAAAATAGCCGACCGACGATCGGCCCAGGGCGTGCCAGGCCGGACTGGTGGCTGGCTCGTTCGGCAATCGACTCCAATCGCCCATCAGGCTGGTGCACGGTGTGGTCGGTGATCGGCCTGGTTGGGTTTTCGGAAGGAGCCCTCGTCTGGGAAGAGACGCCAGCGGTTTGACCGGAATGCCCAGCCGGTTCTGCACCGGTAGGCCCCTTGGCTACCCAGAAGCCGAGGGCCAACAGAGACAAGAGGAACGACCCGGCCACAGCGCCCGTGGCCAACCAACCGGCGGCCCGGCCCCGCCGATCCAACCAGGGGGCAAAAAACAAAAGCACCCCGAACGCTCCGAGCGGCAAAAGCCAGGCCCAGATCAATAACATCGGAATCGTCTTGGAAACGTCTATCTCAGGCATAAATGCTGAAAATGCTTAAGAAAGTTGGTAACAGCTCAGCAGAGTGAAGCGAACGCCTTACCCGCCGCTGGGGAGGGGGCAACTTTCGATGGATCTATCCTTTCAACTGATTAGCCTGATCGACATCGACTGAAAGATACAGGCGATAGTAATTCAGGGCGATGGCCAATGCCACGGCGGCTTCGCCCGCTGCTAACACGATGACAAACAGGGCCATGAGTTGGCCGTCCAGCCCAACTGCCCAGGCCGGGTCGCTTCGCAGGGCGGGGTTCGAGAGGGCGATCCAATTGAGATTGGCCCCGTTTAGCACAAGTTCTACGCCCATCAGCACCCCCAAGGCGTTCCGCTTGAGTACCATGCAGAGTACCCCGCAGGTAAAAAGCACCGCACCAACGACGAAATAGTGGGCGAGGGTAATCGGATGGAACATGGCTGATCGACTCCGAAACTCGTTTGGGGAATTGTTAGGGAAGAAGGATAACCTTCGATCAATCGAAATAAATCCAGGAAAACCTTTCTTTAGGGGGGCGACTCGAAGCCCCCTTCACCCGACTTTCGCCCCTTGCTCTAACGGGCGAGGCTCAGGGGGGCGTTTGGCTCGGGCCAAAAACGCCGCTCCTACCAACACCAATACCAAATGGACGGAAATAATTTCAAACGGTAATAGGTAGCCGCATTGGCCGGTTTGCCGGACATCTGGCAAGGCATCGGACTGATCTGCCTGCTCGGTCCGAACGCCTAGCATCGCCCAGCCCAACGGTCCGATCGTGCCGGTCTGGGACGGCGAGGTTTGGCGGCTGCCGGAACGGACCAGGACGCCAGGGGCCGACGGGGCACCTTCGGCGGCCTCCGGTGCGGAGGCAGTTTGCCACTGCGGCACTGCCAAAACGGTCCAAAGCAGCACTACCAAAAGGCACCCTCCGACGGCCAGTCCAACCGCCCATTGCACCCCCGGTACTTGCCAGGCCGGTTGGTTCCGGCGAGCCGTCAGCATCACACCAAAGGCCAACAACACCACCGTGCCGCCCACATAGACCATCAGTTGCACCAGGCCCACAAAGTCGGCCCCGGCAATAAAAAACAGTCCCGCCGCCGCGGCCAGGCTCACCAGCAACGCCCCGGCCATGTACACAATCCGCTGGAAAACCAACACCCCCACCGCCCCAGCACAGGCCAGCCCGGCAAACAGGAAAAACAAAATGCTCGGTAAAGAAGGTTCATTCATCGTACCAGTCCTCTCTGGCTGGCAAGACCGGAACGGGTTGGCAAGGGAAAAGCCGAAGGAGTTTCCTCTGGCCAAGCCCCCTGGGAAAGCCGGGGCGGATTGCTTGAACAGCGGACGGTGCAAGAGCCGGTGGGTTTTGGTGAAAATATTTCCATGCTAATCGCTTGCCAGAACACCACGCCTACCAACATGAGCGTAGCCAGCGGCACACAGTACTTCCAGCACATGGCGATGACCTGGTCGATGCGCAAACGGGGCAGGGTCCAGCGTGCCCAGATCATCACCGTTACCCCCAGCAGCGCTTTCAGGAGGAAATTGAGCAGGCTGAGCAGGTTGCCCAAAAAGCCGGCCAGCGGCCCGTTCGTGGATACAAGCCCCAGCCAACTGGCCACCGGAACTGGTCCGTTCCATCCGCCGAAGAAAAGAATCGCTCCCAGGCCGCTCCAGGCGAACATGGCGGCATATTCGGCCATGAAAAAGACCGCCCATCGGAAACCGGAATATTCGGTGGCAAAGCCGGCGACCAGTTCGCTCTCGGCTTCGGGCAGGTCAAACGGCGCCCGGTTCAGACCAGCCATGGCGCAGGCGGCGTAAATCCAAAAGGTCAAAAAAGTGAACGGATCGTGGAAGATGAACCAGCGGGTGAACCAGCCCTCTTGCATTCGAGCGATTTCCTCCAGGTCCATGCTACCGGCGACCACCACCGGAACCACCACACAAAGACCTAACGGCACTTCGTAGCTTACGACTTGGGCGGCTTCGCGCATGGCGCCGAAAAGCGACCATTTGGAGCCGGAGGCATACCCGGCCAAGATCACGCCGAAGACTTCCAAACCGGCTACCGCCAAAAAGAAAAACAGGGCGGAGTCCCAACCGGCCGGCGCCCAGCCGTCGGCCATCGGTAAAACCACAAACAGACAAAATACGGCGCAAAAACTCAGATAGGGGGCCAGCCGAAACAGCAGCGGGTCAGCCGCCGCTGGCATGAGGTCTTCCTTCATGAGGAGTTTTATCCCGTCGGCCGGCGACTGCAACCAGCCGAACCGGCCGCCGGTACGCGTCGGTCCAAGCCGATCCTGAATCCGACCGGCAATCTTCCGCTCCATCCACAGGGCCAGCATAGGCGTAAAAAGCACCAGGACCAAGACCAAACCGGCCTTGATCAGCCCAGCCGACCCGTAGGCAAGCCAATCGGCAAAACCCAATTGTAACAACCACGAACTCATAGGGATTGTATTTTGTAGAAAATATCTAGCCAACGTTTCCGGTAACTACCACTCTTCCGCCGCCGAGGACGCTCAAACGACGAAGCCCTTTACCGATCTACCTCGCCTAGCACGAGGTCCAACGAACCGACAATAGCGGGTACATCGGCCACCAAACAGCCCCGGCACAACTCTGGCAAAACCGAAAGGTTGCAAAAACTGCTCGAACGGATGCGGACCCGTCGGGGAATCGACGCGCCCTGGCCGACAATCAAAAAACCCAGTTGTCCTTTGGGGGCCTCGGTTTCCAGGTAGGCTTCGGCGACGGGGAGCTTCTGCTGGATTTTCATCGGTTCGCCCACCGAGCCGTCCGCTTCCTGGTACCATTGGATCGCCTGGCGGACAATGCGGACCGATTGGACGATTTCGCGCATCCGGACATAAAACCGGTGCCAGCAATCGCCCACCACGGCGTCGTCGGGGACCGGCGGAGAAAGGCCGTCGTCGGGATATTGGCCGTCCTGCGGGGCGACGATCTGGAAATCGTAGGGGGCGTACATTTGTGTATAAATAGGTTCCCCATGGCGGCGAAGGTCCCACGCCAAGCCGCTTGCCCGCAACACCGGTCCCGTACAGCCGTAACTAATGGCCGTCCCCAGCGGCAAAACGCCAACGCCAGCGGTTCGACGGATAAAAATATAATTGTTTGTTAGCAGGGCGTGAAGGTCGTTCAAGGTGGCCTGGAATTGGTCCAAAAACCGGGAACATTCTCGCAACCAGCCGGGCGGTAGATCCCCCATCACCCCGCCAGGCACAATATAGTGATAGGTGAGCCGGGCACCGCAGACTGCCTCGAACAGGTTGACGATCTTCTCCCGTTCCCGAAAACAATACATATATGGTGTAAAATTGCCCAGGTCCAACCCGTAAGTGCCCACCGCCACCAGGTGGCTGGCAATCCGATTCAGCTCCGCCATGAGCACCCGCAGATGGCGACACTTTTCGGGCACCTGCCAACTTAACAGTTTCTCCACACACAGCGACCAGCCCAGATTCATGTTCATGGCGGCCAGGTAGTCCAGCCGATCGGTATAGGGCGTAAATTGCCGAACCGTCAGATTCTCGCCGATCTTCTCCGCACAACGATGCAGATAGCCGATCTCCGGCTGAACCTCTCGGACCACCTCGCCGTCGGTGCGCAAAATGAGCCGAAGCACCCCATGCGTGCTGGGATGCTGAGGGCCCATGTTGATCACAATTTCTTCCGTCAGGAGATCAAATTCTTCTGGCACTACGCTATCCACCATCGGAGGAACGTATGCTTCTGAAAAAAGAGGACTTGGCCAAAAACCAATGGAAAAATATTCCCCTCATCGTCCTGGAATGCCTTGGTACTGATGGGACATCGGGTAATCTTTGCGCAGCGGATGCCCTTGCCAATCCTCTGGACAGAGGATGCGACGCAAATCCGGATGGCCAATAAAGCAGACGCCGCTCAGATCATACACTTCGCGTTCGTGCCACTCGGCCGTGCGCCAGATGTCGCTCAGGGTAGGCAGTTCGGGCAATTGACCGGGCTGATTGTGTTTCCAGCGAGGCAGACGCACCTTCAGCACCAGACGATGCCCGTGCTCCAAACTGCTCAGATGATAAAACACCTCGAAATGGCCCTCGGAGCCCCCCTGGCCGCCGCCAGGAGGTTTTTCTAAATAATCCACGGCGGTAATCAGATGGAGCATCTGGAATCGCAGTGCTGGCTCGTCCCGCAGATAGAAACACACTTCCCGTAACTGCGCAGGCTCCACCTGGACCCAAGGATCAAAGGCCTGAAGGTTCTCGCCCAAAATGGCCCTGGGAAACCGCTCTCGAAGATAACGGACGATTTGGGAAGTTTCCATAGTCTGTTTGTCTTTAACATCCGGGAAAGAGGGCGAGGCAAGGATGGTATTGCCCCTCCAGACCGATCGATAACATTCTGACAGGAATCTTTTAGACTCCGGGAGAACTCACGACTTATATGGATTCAGGATAGGAACCGACGGCAGCGATGGGGTTGCTCGTTCCGTTGGAGACGTTTGGAGGGGCGACTGGCCCGAGACGGTTTCCTGCGCCGGTGGGAAGGCCTCTAAAGCCCGAACCCAATCTAAATCGCCCTGACGCCAGATATAGAAAAACCCTACAAAAACGATGGCAAGGAAGACGCCTAGTTCGCCGGCGGCCAACCAAACAAACGGTCGGCTCGTTCGACGCACCGCTTCCTGGGTTCCGGAGGGCAAGATCGACCTGGATGAATTTTCCGCCACGGCGGCGGGCCTCCGGGCTGGGGGAAGAAAATTGTCAGGAACGTCTTTTGCGGTCGGTTCTGCCCCAACGGCCGGCCTCACACCTACTAACCCCTTTTCCTGCCGAACCAACTTTCCAAATACGTTGGCCCAGGGGAAGAAGAAGGCCAACTCTATCTCGAAGACAATAAACACTAACGCCGCCACATAGAATCGCAGATCAAACTGCAAATCGCTGGGGCCTACGGAGGTTTCACCGCATTCATAGACTGCTTGTTTGAGCGGGCTGGGCCGATGCGGACGGAGCAGTCGGCCTAAACACAAGGCCGCAAAAAGAAACAAAAACCCCACCACGGCAAAAATCACCGTGTAAGCCGCCGTCTCGACCGGACTCATCTGGCCCATTCCTGCTCCAAGGTAAGAAATCTCTTTGCCCCCAGGATCATCCTCTTTGTCCATTTTGGGGAAAACCAACGCCCGCCCCCTAACGGGGACGACGCCAAATTCCCTGGACGCCAATCCGTGGGTTAGCTACACCAAAGTTGCCGTGAAAGAAAATAAGGTAACATTTCCGCCGAATGAAGAAAGCTGCCTCTGCCGCCTGTGGAAGAGGCCGGCTAGCCGTCAGGCTAGCCGAATGAGGGGGGCAAAAGGTGACTGTCTCCCTCCTTTTTCCTCTCACCCTACCCTCTCGACGGCCAGGGGAGAGGGATAAGGATATGCCCACTGCATTCGGCTACAATGTTACGAAAAAAGGAAAATGAGGAACACATCCTTTCCTGCCAGAAAAGCCTTTATTTTAATTCCCCCCATTTCAGAGGAAAAGCAGGCCCACCAAAGACTGTTGCCAAGGGAATTCCCTCCCCAAAAAAGCAAAGGCCCTCGGAAACAGATCAAAAACCTCCATGTATTTTCCGGAGTTTTTTCAAGGGATAAGGAATAGGGGGGGTATGGGAATAGTAAGAGGGGGGGCTAAGAAGGACGAGTTAAAGTAAATCCCCAAAGATTATTTGGAAACTTGGGACACTTCGGCCGAGTGAAGAAAGCCACTACTTTTCGCGGGATAGAGCCTGAGTATCATTCCCTCGCAAGCGGGAATCCGGGTATGTTCCCGGATCAGCGAGAATCCAGAAAAGTTAAACGGTTGCTTTTTACCTGGATTCTCGTTTTTACAGGGATGGCATTCCTGGATGGGACGCCTTCACGGGGAGGACAAGACAAGAAATGTGTCTCCAAGCGGCTGAAGCGTTCCGAAAACTCAGAGACTCCCCCTAGAGCAACAGGGTGCTTTAGGAGCGAGATTATTCTGTCGCTTGGGTAGTTGCTCCGTGGGCCAAAGGATCAAACCCTTCGGGCCAAATCGTGTCGCCGTCGAAGGAGGCCCCTTGCAGATTGGCGTCCGTCAGGACCGCTCCGGTCAGATCGGCGCCGATGAACTTAGCGCCTACCAGGATCGCCCGGCTCAGATCGCACATAAACAAGTTGGAATGGTAGAAGTTGGCTTCGGTCAGGTCGGCTTCGGTGAGGTCGGAAGAGTGCAGAGAAGCCCCGTGGAATTGGGCCCGGCAGAGTTTGGCGCGGGCCAACCGGGCGTTATACAGCATTGAAAAGCTGAAGTCGGCCTCTTGGAGGTCGGCCTGTTCCAGGTTGGATCGGGAGAGGTTCTGGCGACTCAGATTGGCCCCGGCTAACGGCGCACCGCTCAGATCGACCCCCATTAAGTTCCGGGCCTCCACCAAATACAGTATTTCGCCGCTATTTTTATGCTTAATCTCGATCAGAGCAGGCACCCTCCGGCTGGTGGACATCGACATGATCTTAGCCCTGCCATTCTTATTAACTTTACCTTATATCACCCCGAAGCTCCAGGAAATAGAGAGACCCTTCTGGGGGAGGAGATATCTCCGGAGTTTGTACCTTCGTCCCAAAACTCCCCTCTTATTCGGATGGAACACCTGGAATGCTATACAACCATAAGTTTTTACCGCCGCAAGGCAAGTCGCGTTCGTTTTTCCAAAGGAACCAGGTAGCCCATCTCTCGTTTGTGGGCAGATAGCAACCCCTCTTATGGTAGGTTGGCGAATCACCTGATTTGGCAGCAAACTAGACTTATTTTTCCCAAAAAGCCCGACAAGATGGCAACGATTTCGGATGGATAAAAAAGAACGATTTTACCGATAATGACGAATAGGAAGACTTTTTGGATTAATAAATTAAGAGTCTAGCAATAAGGGAAGGGAACCGTGATCGCGTACTTCTGGGTTTTCCTATGGGGCGTTTCGGGTGGGGGAGGCGGAGAAATAGGGGGAGCATGTTCCCCCTTGGAGCAGGGGATTTGGGCTCCCCCGGTTGCAAGTACTCAAGGAGAATTGGTTCCCTACAGCCCTATTTTTCCGCTTCCTTTAATTCCCTCCAGATGGGGTGCTCCTTGTGGGGGGGCAGGAGAATGCTCTCCGCACTGGGGAGCCAAAAAGGCTTCCCTTGGCTACTGGAATTGTGATTGTTCGGGAAGCTATAAATTTCCCGTTCCTCCCCAAGCGACTTATCATTGGCCTGGAATGTACGCCCATCCCACACTCACCCAATATCCCTATTGGGCGCGTTTTCCGCTTCTGAAAAAGCCGGAAGAAGTCTTTCCGCCGCCCCAATCCAGCGGGCGATAGCGTTTGAGGGCAAGGGGGAGGGTTTATTCGATGCCGATCTCGTCTCGCTGGTCGCCTTGGGTGCGACGCCGGAGATACAGTTTAATCGGCACTTCGTCATACGGGAGGTTTTCTCGGAGAAAGCCTAGCAGATACCTCTGGTAGGGGGCCGAAAGCCATTTCGGTTCGTTGCAGAAGATGACCAAGGTGGGAGGCTGGATCCCCACTTGGACGCCGTAATAGAGACGCACTTTTCGGCCTTGGTGGGTGGGCGGCGGGTTATGTCGCAAGGCGGCTTGGAGCAGTTGATTGAGCTGGCCGGTCTTGATCCGTTGCCGGGCTTGTTTAAAGAGCATCTGCGCATGGTTCAATAGGGCTTTCACGTTTTTACCGGTTTTGCCGGTGATGAACGCAATCGGCGCATAGGTCATCGCGGGAAAACTGTCTCGAAGATACAAGGCCCATTTTTCCGTCGGGGTTTTGCCCGCCATAAGGTCCCATTTGTTTACGACAAGGATGCAGGGTTTATACTGTTGGGCGATGTAGTCGGCCAGTTGTTTATCGAGCTTGGTTACATGTTGGGTGGGGTCCAGGAAGAGCAGGACCACATCCGCCCGCCGGATGCTTCGTTGGGCGCGGTGGAGGCTGTAGAAATCCAAATCGCCGCCGATGCTTCGGCGCCGAAGCACGCCCGGCGTATCGATGGCGATGAACGCTTTGCCGTCCAGTTCAAATCGCACATCGACGCTGTCCCGAGTCGTGCCGGGGATTTCGCTGGTGATCATGCGCTCCGCCTGCACCAGGGTATTGATGAAGGTGCTTTTGCCCACGTTGCGTCGGCCCACGATGGCCAGCTTCATTTCCGCCTCCGGCAATGTTTCTCCTTCTGGCGGAGGAAGTCGCTGGAGGATTTCTTCCAAAAGCTCCTGTTTGCCTCGATTCTGGGCCACACTGGTCGAAATGACCTTTCGGCCGAGTTTATAGAATTCCTGCGTCTGGGCGTCTAAAGCGGCGTTGTCCGCCTTATTCGCCACACAGACGACAGGGATGTCCACATACCTCAATCGTTTGGCTACCTCTTGATCCAGCGGCGTCAGCCCGGCTTGAGTATCGACCACATGCAAAATGACCGAGGCCGTATCCAGAGCATATTCGATTTGTCGTTCTACTTCGTCGCTTAAAGCGTCCCCTTCCGCAGCGCCCATGCCGCCGGTATCCACCAATTCCACAAATCGTTCCCCGATGGGCAACAAATAGGTTACCCGATCTCGGGTTACGCCCGGCGTTGGATCAACGATCGCCAATCGTCGGCCTGCTAACCAGTTGAAAAGGCTCGACTTGCCCACATTTGGCCGACCGACAATGACAACCTGCGGTACCCCCATAACAGTTTCCCAAAACGCCGCGCAAACAGAATCCTTGAAGCAGATCCTCAGAAGAAAGTGCTTTTTCGTTTATCGAGCAGTAGGGGGAGATGGGATAGGAACGAGTTTTAAGGTTTCCCGCACCCAGTGGGCGCATCGTTCCATTCCGCCGCCAGTTTTGGGAAAGACCCCCTTTACGTGAAATACTTCCCGAATTTTTTCTTCGCTGATCCGAAGGTCTCCTCCGGTGTAGTCCAAATAGCTAGTCAACAACGCGCACGGTACATGATGTTGGAAGGCCAAAACGCATACGGCATGAGCGGTGCAATCGGCCAATCGCACACCCGGCGGCAACTCCTCGCCTACGACCAAGTGTCGAAGCACCGAAAGTAAATGGCGATTATCCCACGCCGGGTTCAGGGCCGCATCCAGGATCACCAGTTGCACCTGATTGGCGTGGATCAATCGCCGCACATCCGCAGGAACGTCCGTATCCAGGTATTGGTACGGCCCAAGCCGTCCTTCTGCCGCCCCCAAAAGCCCGGCCAATCGCGCACGAATCAGTTGGTTATGTTCCAGATGGACCACGTACATCGGCCTTGTCTCCGGCGCCCCTTCTCTGCCGGTCGGCCGATGTCGTCCCTAACAATTCCTCAGCCCTGGTCCGTTCTCTATATTAGAACATCTTTCAAACCCAAAGGGAATCCCTCCTTTTGGGGTATTCCCGCCCCGCAATTTCGGTCTCCGAGTGCAAGAAATACCCCAGGACGAAAGGGATACCCCCACAAAAAGGACGCTCAGGAGCGGATCTTTTACCGGTTCTTGGGCGTGCGGATGGTGATCCCGAGTTCCGCCAACTGTTTGGGATCCACAGTGCTGGGGGCGCCGGTCATCAGGTCGGTGGCCCGCTGGGTTTTCGGAAAAGCGATACAATCGCGGATGTTATCCAGCCCGGCGAAGAGCATGACCAATCGATCCACCCCCAGGGCAATACCGCCGTGGGGCGGCGCCCCGGACTGAAGCGCCTCCAGCAGAAAGCCGAACCGTTCCCGGGCCTGCTCCTGGTCGATGCCGAGAATCTGAAAGACTTGCTTTTGCAGCTCTTGATCATGGATTCGGATGGTGCCGCCGCCGGCCTCGTAGCCGTTAATCACCAGGTCGTAGGCCTGCGCCCGACACCGGCCTGGATCGGTGCTCAAGTAGGGTAGGTCCTGGGGCCGGGGCGAGGTGAACGGGTGGTGCATGGCGGTCCAGCCGCCTTCTTCGGCATCGTAGGCAAACATCGGAAACTCGACCACCCAAGAGAAATGGAACGAACCGGGATCGTAAAGCTGCAATTCCGCCCCAAAGCGTTTTCGCAGGGCGGCCAGGGCCTTGCAGGTGATTTCGAACGTGTCGGCCACTACCAGCACGAGGTCGCCAGGCTTAGCCGACAGACGCTCTCCGATCCGCCGAAGCTGGTCCGGCGAGAAATTTTTGGCAATGGGCGAACTCAGGGCGCCGTCGGCTTCGACCTTAAACCAGGCCAACCCCTTGGCCCCGAAGTTTTCGACCACCAGTTTGGTCAGATCGTCGAGGTTTTTTCGGGAATAACGAGGCGCGGCGCCGGGGGCGTTGATGGCCCGGACCCGTCCGCCCTGGAGGGCCGCCTCCCGAAACACCCGAAACTGGCACTCCTTGGCCAAGTCCGTCAGGTCCACCAACTCCATCCCGAACCGAAGGTCCGGGGCGTCGTGGCCGAACCGTTCCATGGCCTCGTCATAGGTAATCCGAGGCAACGGCGTGGATAGCTCCATGCCTAAAAGCTGCTTGGCCAACCGGGCCACCAGGCCGTCGATCACGCGGATAATATCTTCCGCCTCGACGAACGACATTTCCAGGTCCAATTGGGTGAACTCGGGCTGGCGGTCGGCCCGGAGGTCTTCGTCCCGAAAACAGCGGGCCACCTGGATATACCGATCGTAGCCGGCCACCATCAGAATTTGTTTATAAAGTTGCGGGGATTGGGGCAGGGCATAGAAACAACCGTGCTGAATACGACTGGGCACCAGATAATCCCGGGCGCCTTCCGGGGTACTTCGACCCAGCATGGGGGTTTCCACGTCGATAAATCCCAATTCGTCGAAATAGTCCCGCATGATCTTGATCAGCCGGTGCCGGAGCAACAGGGTCTGCTGCATGGCGGGTCGGCGCAGGTCGATATACCGGTATTTCAGACGTAAGTCTTCGGAGGGTATTTCCTTGGCGGTTGGGTAGAACGGCGGGGGAGTGCTTTTGTTGAACACCGTGAGCGACTCGGCCCGGAGTTCGATCTGGCCCGTGGACAAGGCGGCATTGGCGGTTCCTTCCGGCCGTTTGGCGACGATGCCGGTTACTCCTACCACATATTCCGCCCGAAGGGTGCGAGCCAGGCTTTGGACTTCTTCCCCTGATTGGGGGTCGAAGACCACCTGGGTTTTGCCGTACCGATCCCGCAGATCAACAAATAAAATCCCACTATGGTCCCGATACGAATCGACCCATCCGCACAGGGTCACCCGTTGACCAACATGTTCTAACCGCAGTTCGCCGCAGGTATGCGTTCGTAACAAGGTCTAGGTCCTTTTTCAAAACCAGAGTGGATAGGTTCTCCTGTTTCGCAGGTTCTTCAAAATGTGTAATCCCCTATTGTAGCCACAAAAAAAGCTGTTCGACAACACCGGCCTCCGGCTCTCCCGCAGACGCCCGGAGAAAATTTGGACCTTGGATGGGGAAAAGATATGGGGAAAAGATAAGGTATTCTTTGAGGTCTGGGGCGAATCCGGAACGGACACCGCCGCGCCAACGGCCGATCTTCGGGCTTGCCGGTTGTGAGGCTGGTTGAAGTAGGGGTGCAGAGGTCGAACCCTATCTCGGCCCTAGAGGCCGGAGTCGAACTTCCCTCAGCAGCCAGACCGACCCAGCGTCGCCGCTACTACCAGAGAGGTAATAGCGGCTGGGGATTTGCCCGGCTACATGGTTGCCCAATAGGGGCTGTAGAGGCGGGATGCGGATGCCGACGCCGATTAAGCGACCATCCGCACGGATCCCGCTTGGAATCGGACCACGCCCTCTACAAATTCTTCAAAGATTCGGAAGTCCAGAGCGGTGGCCGAGGGGGCTTCCGGATGGAACTGCACGCCGATGGCGAACCAATCGGGCAAGGTGCTTTCGATGGCTTCGACGACGCCATCCGGGCATCGGGCGGTAACGGCAAATCCGGGAGCTACTTCGTCGATCGCCATGTGATGCATACTATTGACCCGGATTTCCCCTTCGCCATAGACCCGGTCCATCAGCGAGCCCCGTTCCACCACCAAGGCGTGCCGGTGGTACGGATCGCTTGCGTCATAATGAGGTAGGGCTTTGGGTAGGTCCTCAGGGATGTGCAAAAAGAGGTTTCCGCCCATCACCACGTTGAGCAGTTGCATTCCAACGCCGATGCCAAAGATAGGCATGCGTCGGCCCGTCGCCATTTTCATCAGGCTGCGGTCAAACTCCTCCCGACGCCGATCCATAGGCCGAACGCTCGAATGGAGCATAAACCCATCCCGGCGGGGATCCAAATCTGCGCCTCCGATAAACACCAGCCCGTCCAGCAGGTCCAACACGCGGGCCATATCGTTGCGATCCACAAGCGGCGGCAGCACGATCGGCACCGCTCCTGCTTTGATCAGACAGTCATAGTAGCCGGTGCACAAGTAGCTGTAACCAGGTGCGGCATCCTTGGCGGCGCGGTAGTCCGCATTCAACCCGATCAATGGCTTCATTCCCATACGATTGCCCTCCTTAACAATGGGGTGGGGAAAAAGAAAAAACGACCTGTCCAAACCGAAGAACCCCAACCGGCCTCCATTCCAGACAGTGCGGACTAACAGGCATCAGACAGCCTGGACGCCCTGGAAAAACTCCTGAGCGCCTCCTTTGAAAGAATCCTGCTCAGGCCCGAACAGACTGGCTCATCCCTACCAGCCCGGATCCTGGAACCGATCCCGGTTCGGGGATAACTTCCGTATCCTTCTCGAAAAACCTCCTTGGTTAACCCAAGCTTTTTTATTCCATCTGGCGAACTGAAACCCGCTCAAGAAGCGGAAACGGAAGCAGTTTAACGTCTTGGACGGTCGTTGCAAGGATTTCCTATATTTTGTGTGCTAGCACTGCTAGCAGCCCAGGATCGTGATATATTCAAATGAACATAATGTTCAAAAAAGAATCTATTTTCCAACCATTCAAAGAAGCGCCCGGCCGCCCAAGAGAACAGCCGACGGCAGCGGATTCGCCGCTTCTTTGCCGGGCTTTGGGCGATGGATGGTCTCAGAGTGCCGCGGGCCGCTAGAAGCGGTTCCCCTCTTCCGGAGATAAACTCTGGTGGTTTTCTTCCACATGCCCTCGTTTGTGTGTCGCACCGTGTGTCCGTAACGTCGGCTGTTAGCCGGTAACGTCGGCTGTTTAGCCGGCGTCCTGTAACGCCCGCTGTTTAGCGGGCGACTCAGGCTAGACAGCCTAAGCTACTCAGCCTGGACAGGCTAAGCTACGTAACGCCCGCTGTTTAGCGGGCGACTCAGGCTAGACAGCCCAAGCTACGTAACGTCGCCTGTTTAGGCGGCGTCTGGGCTCAGGCTAGACAGCCTAAGCTACTCAGCCTGGACAGGCTAAGTTACGTAACGCCCGCTGTTTAGCCGGCGACCTGTAGCGTCGGCTGTTTAGCCGGCGACTCAGGCTAGACAGTCGAGGTCGCGGATTGCTCAGCCTGGCCAGACCGGGCTACAATCCAGTCTGTTTACCCCCTCCCTTTTGTACCACCTCCAGAAGGATTTATAATGAAAACTTCAGACCAATCCCCTTTTTCGCTTTATTGCTTCTACACGTGCCACCTTTTCCACCAACTCGGAAATCTCAAGAGGTCAGAGGAGGCGAAAAGGCGCGAAATTCCAAAATAACCGACCATAGGCAAACCTCAATTTCCTTATCCTTTCGGAGTTAACCAAATGACAAGCCGAGAAAGAATCATCGCTGCTTTAGAACGTCGAATCCCTGACCGGGTGCCGTATTTTGAGTGTGTGATCGACGAGCGGGTGATGCAGGCCATTCGGCCCGGCTGCACCTACTGGGAGTTCAACGAATGGATCGAAATGGACAATGTGGGTTTTAACCGTAGCTCCTGGCGGCGGGACAATGTGGAAATCATCGACGAAAAGCGGGGCTTGTTCCGGGACAAATGGGGGGTGATTCGGGCTTTCGGGCCGGAAAGCACCCCGGCCCCGGTCGAAGGCCCCATCAAACACCCGGATGATTTAAAACGCTACCAGCCGCCCGATCCCAACGCCCCGGATGTCATCGAAGGCATCCCGGAACTGGTCGCCCGGTACAAGGGGAAAAAGGCGATAAGCGCCGTCTGCCGCGACGCCTTCTTCAACCCGGCTTTCCTTCGAGGGACCACCCAGTTTTTGATGGACATGATCGACCGGCCCAAGTTCGTCCACGAGCTGATTGAAGTAACCTTAAGCTACGACATCCCGGCCATGCAGCGGATGATTAAGGAGGGAGTCGATGTGGTGGTCTTTGGCGACGATTACGCCGATAAAAACGCTACGCTCATGTCGCCCAAACATTTCAAGGAGTTTATCCTCCCCGGCCTGAAACGGTGCGTGGATGCCGCCCATGAGGCCGGGGCCTACGTGATCAAACACACCGACGGCAATATCATGGGCATTCTCGACATGATTATCGAGACCGGTATCGATGGTCTGAACCCATTGGAACCGGTGGCCGGTATGGACATCGGACTGATTAAGGAAAAATACGGCGATCGGGTGTGTCTGGTGGGCAATATCGACTGCGGCTATCTGCTCTCGCAGGCCCCGGTCGAAGAGGTCCGTCGGGTAACCCGCGAAACCATTGAAAAGGCCAAGCCCGGCGGCGGCTATATCCTTTCTAGCTCCAACAGCATCCATTCTTCCGTCCGACCGGAAAACTTCCTGGCCATGCTCGATACCTGGCGCCAATATCGAGATTACAATGGACGGTAAGTAACATCCATTCTTTGTGTCTTCTAGGAGCATTCCATGAACTCCAGGATGCGTATGGGAGGTTCGACGCAATCTATTCTGTTGGGAGTGGGGAGTTGGCTTTTAGGGGTGGGGAGCTTGCTAACTCTCATGGCGGGTTGTCAGGGGGAGACGAAGGGTCCCTCGCAGCCAACCCCCAAAGCTCCAGCCCAGCAGACGCCAGCAACCAAGCCCAACCAAGAGTCTGCCCCCAGCCAACCGACCCCATCCGAACCAGCCAGACCCGCTCCGAAAGAAGAAAACAGAACTCCTTCCCAGCCTGAACAGCCGACGCCGCCTTCGGAGCAGCCGAAGATGACCTCGGAAGAAGAAAAAGCCGCCGCGAAACAGGAAGAAGAAAGCGCCTTCGATCCCAAGGAGATCGAGCGCCGTCGGAAAATGATCGAAGAGGAGATGGCCCGGCAAGAGGCCGAGTGGCGGGAAAAGCAGAAAAAGCGGATCGCCGAACTGGGACCGCCGCTTGTGGAAAACGCCGACAAACTCATCCGGCTCCATCCGGTTTTTCCCGTGTGGGCGGATCGGGAGAATAAACGCATTGTTATGGTCGGCGAGGTGTGCAAGCGCCAAGGCCTGCTGGAAATGTTCGCCTGTCTCCGCCGAACGAAAGAACACGAATCTATCGTCGTGGTCGATACCACGGCCCAGATCGTCCACGCCGGACTATTGGCCGTCGGCGCCCAAACGGGCCGACCTGTCCAATATCAGCCGACCTATCGACCCGCCAGCGGCGATGAAATCGAGGTTACCGTGGTCTGGAAAGATAAGGAGGGGAAAGTCCAGACAGGCCAGGCCCAACAGTGGGTCCGACATGCCGGCACCAAAAAGCCGATGGAACACCCCTGGGTCTTTGCCGGCAGTGTCTTTGCCAAAAGCGAAGAAACCGGCCAGGTCTCCTACATGGCCGACGGCGGCGATTTTATCTGTGTGTCGAACTTCCCGACAGCTATGTTGGACCTACCCGTGGCCAGCAGCAATCTGAACGCCGAGTTGGAGTTCGAGGCTTTCACCGAACGAATCCCGCCGGAAGGTACCCCGGTTACCGTCATTCTGACGCCTAAAAAGAAAACCGGTAGGGAAACCTCCGCGGAAAAATCCCCCGCCCCCCAGCCAGCACCCGCTCCATCCGAGCCGGGGAAACCCCCCGAACGCCAGTCCTAAACCTTCTTCGCCGCCCACACCCGTAGGGCGTAGGTTCTGCCTACGCGGCCAAGTCCGTAGGGCGTAGCCGTCAGACCGGCAGGGGCAGTGCCCCCGCCCTACGGATAGCCCCCCTGAAGTAGGGGGTTTTTCTCCCCTTTCTTTCTATAGTTTTTTTCTCCCACCGGTTGACAGCCAACGGATAGGGCATACAATGAGGGGGTATTACGTTTTCCGAAAATGTAACATCACTCTGAGGAGGTCGCATCATGAGTTGGCTCCGCAAAAAGAGAGTTTGGCTGGTTGGTTTGGCAGTTTTGGCGGCTGGCGCGGTTGGGTTTGGACTATTGGCCAGTCCACAGGCGGCCGGACAAATCACCTATACCCCCACCAAGCATTCGTACTATCAGATCGTCAATTCGGATGGGAGCAGTGCCTGGCCTTCGGGCGGCGTGCAGCCCTATCCGGTGGAAATGATCGGCCTGGTCATCAATAACCCCTGGGACATGCTCGACTATAGCCTCTCGGTCGCCCAGCCTCAGTGGCAGGTCTTTATCCAGGCGGTGGACCCCGACGACTTCCCAGGTTTAATTTCCAACCCCAGTGTATTTGATAACGACTTTGGCGGCACCGCCCTGTACATGCGAAAGAATACCCCTTGGCTCGGTCAGGTGTACACAGAGGAGCAGTGGCAAGCCGAGATGCAGCGGCTTAACTATCCGAACTACCAAGGCAGCCCGGTTACCGAGCCTCTGCGCCGGGGTGACTTGATCCTGGTGCAGGCCAAAGCCCCCGGCTTGTTTTACGGGGGCAAATACAATATCAATGAAAAGCACTATGTCTCTTCGGATTATGATTTTTATATCACCATTTTAGCCCGAAACGTGTCGCTTTCGGCAACCAATATCACCCTGGCCGACCTAAAGGATAGCAACAATAACTTCATCTTCGACCAAAACCGGGCAACCGGCTGCGAACACTATCAGGGCAGCCTGGTGCATCTGGACGGCCTTTTGCTGGTGGATCCGCAAAACTGGGCCTTGAATGGCACGGTAACCGTCAAGCAAACGGTGGGCGGCAATGAACTGACCTTCCCGCTCAAACTGGGCATTGACCCGGCCTTGGCCGCCATTAACGCTTCGCTGTTGGCTACCACGCCCTTTAGCCTGACGGCCATCCTGGACCAAGAGGACTCAGGCAGCCCTTATACGGATAATTATCGTCTTTGGCTTACCAGTGCGTCGGATTTGGGGGCGGCGTTTGCCATGGTACCGGAACCGGCCAGTGTGGCCCTTTTGAGCGCGGGAATGGCTCTACTATGGATTCTGCGACGGTATTGGAGAAGAGGCTAACCGTCCCTGACGCCCTCTCCCCTTTGCGGGAGAGGGTGGCCTGCGTTAGCAGGCCGGGTGAGGGGGAGCCATTCCCTCTGCCCTGGCGGGAGAGGGCCGCTCCTGTTGTCATTCCCGCGCAAGCGGGAATCCAGAATCCCCTATGCTCTGGATGTCAGAGGGTGGCTTGTGATAGCAGGGGTGAGTGTCAATCTTCCTCGCCCCTGGCGGGAGAGGGTGGCCTGCGCAGCAGGCCGGGTGAGGGGGAGCCATCCCCTCTGCCCTGGCGGGAGAGGGTGGCCTGCGCAGCAGGCCGGGTGAAGCGGCCTGGGAGGGGGCGAAAGCGGTTTTTGTGCCCGAAAAGCCTCCCCTCCCCCTTCCGCCTTCGGCTAAAAAGCCCCCTCACCCGGCTTCGCCTTCGGCTCAGCCGGCCTCTCCCGCAAGGGGGAGAGGCGAGGGAGGTGCCTTCTGCCTTCCGCCCAGCGCTACATGGTTTCACGCTGGTGGAGCTATTGGTCGTCATTACGATCATTGGCATCCTGATTGGGCTGCTTTTGCCGGCGGTGCAGGCGGCGCGGGAGGCGGCCCGACGTGCCCAGTGCCAAAACAACCTCAAACAGATCGGTTTGGCCCTGCACAATTACCATACCGCCTGGGCCGTCTTCCCACCCGGCAATATCAACTGGACGGCCGGTCTGTGTCCCGGCATGGGAGAGCCGACCCAGTCGTATTCCACGCAGTTCGGCAATTGGCTGATTGCCATTTTGCCGTTCGTGGAGCAGGAAGCCCTGTTCCAAAAGTACGATCTCCGCTACAACAACGAATCGCCGCAGAATCAGGCGGTTCGGGAGGCGCTGGTGCAGGTTTATGTCTGTCCGTCGGACTGGAATTTTCGCACCCCTGCCCAACCGGCCACCGGCCCGGCCGCGAAGGAAGGCGCCAAATACATGCCTGGTTCCTATCGGGCCGTCAGTGGCCGAACCCACGACGGCTACAACTTCCTGGACTCCGAAATGATGTTTGACTACCGGAAGCAGAACCGAGGGCCGATCCACATGGTGGGCGCCTGGGGATTCGGTTGCGAGTCGATCGACGAAATCCGAGACGGCACGTCGAACACCCTCCTGGTGGGCGAATGGAGCACGCAAACAAGTCCCGGCTATCGCACGTTCTGGGCCTATTCGTTTGCCTATTACAGCCTATCGGCCGGCACCCCCCAGGGCCGAACGCTGCAGGGCGGCGATTTCGACCGATGTGCGGCCCAGTACGACGTGGGTATGGACTTGCCCTGCAAGCGGTCCTGGGGCGGACTTCATCCGGGCGGCATTCAGTTTGCAGTGTGCGACGGCTCGGTCCGGTGGATTGCCGCCGGGATCGACCCGGTGCTTTTCAGTAACCTCTGCACCATCGCGGGCGGCGAAACCGCCTCCGTGCCGTAATCCCCCTTTGTTCGCTGGCCCTCCGTGCCCTACTCCACCTCGAGCGCTGGTCCTTCGTGCCCTACTCCACCTCGAGCGCCGTTCGCAATGCGTTGCTTAGCCGCGGCCCCGGATTCCTAGCCGATGCACCGCAGATTTCCGGGTTGAAGAAATCCCGGTTACTGCTCTGCGGGCTGGTCCCAGGTTTGCGATTCGACGAGCCGCTGCACATACTTGGCCAACACGTCCGTTTCCAGATTGACCGGATCGCCCACTTTCAGAATGCCCAGGGTGGTAACGGCCAAGGTGTAGGGGATCAGGGCCACGCTGAAGCGGTCCGGCTCGCTATCGACAATGGTCAGGCTGACTCCATCCACGGCGATGGAGGCTTTCGGGGCCATCTGTCGGCTTAACCGCCGAGGGACCTGAAACCAGTAAAACGACCAATCGCCTTGATCGGTGCGCTCTAACAGCGTTCCGACATCGTCGATATGGCCGGTAACAAAATGCCCGCCCAGCCGATCGCCCACACGCAACGAACGCTCCAGATTCACCCGACTTCCGGGAACCAATCGGCCCAGATTAGTCCGTCGGAGGGTCTCCGGCCCCACGTCGAAAGCCATCCGGTCGCCTTGCAGATCGACCACCGTCAGACAACAGCCGTTGACGGCCACACTGTCGGCCGTCCGGATTTCCGGCACAATCCGCGGCTCCTGGACCCAGAGTTTACAGCCGGGCGGTTCCGAACGAATTTCTACTACCGTTCCTAATGCTTCGACAATTCCGGAAAACATGGTGCTCGTCCTACATATTCTTGACGTTCACGGTTGTCGGCGGCCTAAAACACTTCTTCCTCCTGGAGGCGTTTTTCGACCAGTTTGGCCCAGGCGAAACGCACCGGGCCGCTCAGGACAAATACGGTACAGATAATCGGCACCGAGTATCCGCGGATCACCATGATGGCGACCAGGGCGAAGATCACCGCCACCAGATGGCCGAAGCTGCGCTGGCCGTGGAAAATCTGGTTTACGACATGCGGATAGGGGATTCGGGAGACCATCAGCAGGGCCACCAGGGCGCCGAAAAACGGGAGGGTGGCTTGGGTGAAAGTGTATATTTGTTCTGCATAGGCCAGGGGCGGCTCCTTGGAATAGAGGGTATAGAAGAAGATGGCAAACCCGGCGATCGAGGCAGCCGCCGCCGGCGAAGGCAGCCCGTTAAAATGCAGATGATCATCCTCTTCCGAAGTCTCCACATTGAACCGCGCCAGCCGAAGCGCCGCGCAGGCCGCATAGGCGGCGGCGATCACCCAGATCGCCTCTCGATGAAGGAATGTAAAACGAGGACATAATTTCACTATCAGAAACGCCGGCGCCACCCCGAAGGTTACCAGATCGCACAGACTGTCTAGCTCTGCGCCGAAATTCGTCGTCGCCCCCGAAAGCCGGGCGATATGGCCATCCAATGCGTCAAACACCATCGCCAAGAAAATCAGCCAGGCCGCCAACATCAGATTGTAAATATCATCCGCCGGGAGGTCTTTAAGGGACTCCGGTAAAAATTCCGGTTTGCCCACCCGGGAGGCCACCACAATGGCAAAAAAACCGCAGACCAGGTTCCCCAACGTAAAAAGCGTCGGAAAAATGGCGATTGTTTTCAATCGGCGTTTCATGGCAAGACGCCTTTCCAATGCCAACGGGCAATCGGAGTGCTCCCGGCCCGCACCTTGGAACCGACCTGAACGAGCAGTTCCAACCCTTCCCGATCCGGCAGGACAAGTTCGGTGCGGGAGCCGAGTTTGATCATCCCGAACTTTTGTCCCCGCCCCAGCTCTTCGCCCGGTCGGAGCACGCAAACAATCCTTCGGGCAATGGCCCCGGCAATGACCCGGACGGCCAATCGGCCATACGGGGGTTCGGTAGCCTCCAGGCCGATCCAGAGGTTTTCGTTCCGCTCGGCGCTTTCCGGGCGCATGGCATTGAGAAAATCGCCGCGCTGATACCGAAACGCCGCCGCCCGAGCCGCACAGGGCGAACGGTTTACATGCACGTCGAAAATCGACAGAAAAATACTGATCCGCACGGCCGGGCCGCCTAGAAAAGGATCATGCTCCAGGCGGACCACTTCCACCACCTTGCCATCGGCGGGCGAAACCCACAGGCCCGGGTCCTGGGGTATCCGCCGGGGCGGGTCCCGGAAAAACCACACGACCAGCGCCCACGGCGCACCAACCAACACCACCGCCAACCACCACCAGGCCGATTGCACCAGAGCCAGCACCACGCCGGCCAGGGTCAACAACCCTAAGGGGCCGCCGATCAAGACCAACTCGGCCAGGCCCCATCGAGCAAAAGGCAACCGATCTCGCCAGCGGAACGGATCGTGCTCCGGCGCCCAATCGCACCGGACCAGATTTCGGCAATATTTCAAATCCCGAGGGTCCAGGATTTCATGCGGAGCGCCGTCCGTGTTGCCTTGGCGAAGCTCGGCCATGCGACGCACATACCCAGGCCGAAACCGTTTTAAGTACCACCGGCGCAATCGGCCCCAGGCCATCTCGACCTGGGCGCACCATCCGCCGCCCGGCTGAACGCCGGTCATTTCCAGCGGCAACGGCGACGGCTGGCTCGAAGGGATTTCTGGCCCAGTTTGAATACCGGAATGGCTCATTCTAAGCGATTCGGTTCTAGAAGGTCTTTTAGAACGCTGTTTTGCATCATACTCCTGGCGGAAGCTCCTGCAAAGCCGGGGGGGCGATGTTGGCCCCAAAACGGATGGGATTTTTCAAGCCAGGCTCGCAGAAAGAGTCTGCTCCGGGGGACTGGAAAAAGTTTGGCACTATTGGTATTACAGTAAACAAGCAGAAAATTCTCAAAGACAGATTCTCCCTGCCGTGACGCCAAACCAGCCGCCTCGGTGGTTTATAGACGTAAGGAGGGGATCGGCTCTTTAAGTAAACACCTTTGACCTGAGGAGTACGCCAATGGAGATCGACTGCCTGTGCATGGGAATCTTGTTTGCCGACGTGACTTGCGCCCCGATTCCCCGGGTTCCCCATGAAGGGGAATTGATTGTGGTGGATCAGATTCAATTGGCCCTGGGCGGATGCGCATCGAATACCGCTCTGGATTTGGTAAAAGTGGGAGTGCGGGTGGGGGTGTCCGGCTGTGTGGGCGACGATCCGTTTGGCCGGGTCATTGTCGAGGCGTTAGAGAAAGGCGGGGTCGATACCGGCGGGGTGCATACGATTTCGGGCAAACCCTCGGCCTGTACGATGATCGTCAATGTCCAAGGCCAAGACCGCCGGTTTATCAGTACCCCCGGGGCCAACACTCTGTTTGGCGTCGATCATGTCCCGCCGGAATGGCTTCAGCAGGCCAAGGTGATCTATGTGGGTGGGTACTTCATGCTTCCGAAATTGGAAACCCAGGAGACAGTGGAACTATTTCGGCGGGCGAGGGCGGCTGGGGCCAAAACCGTCGTGGATGTGGTGATGTTCGGGCCGGAGAACTACTGGGATCGTTTGGCCCCGCTTCTGCCGGAAATTGATGTCCTGGTACCCAATGACCACGAAGGCGCTGTGATTACCGGGCTGAAAGACCCGCTGGACCAGGCCAACCGGTTCCGGGACGCCGGGGTAAAGACGGTGGTCATTACGATGGGCAGCAAAGGGAGTTTGCTGGTAACGGATGGACTTCGGCTTCGCGCCGGGGTGTATCCGGTGGAGTTTGTCGGCGGGGCGGGTTCGGGCGATGCGTTCGATGCTGGGTTTATTGCTGGAATGCTTGCCGGTGCAGACCCAGCCGGTTGCCTTCGCTGGGGCAGCGCCCTGGGCGCAAGCTGCGTCCGCTCCATTACCACGACCGACAGTGTATTCACCCGGCCGGAAGCCGAGCGGTTTATGCAAGATAATGAACTTCCGTTAGAAGCCTTTTAGATCGTTATGAGAGGGCTTCCCTCTTGCCGGGAGAATTCTTGCCACTACTAAAGGGGGGTTAGCCGGAAGCGAACCGCTCGCGGACGATCTGACGCACCTCTTGGAGCCAGGCCTGGCGTTGCTGGAGGGTGCTTTCGATGATCGGCTCAAAATTTCGGCGATAGAAATTTTCTAGGCCGCAGAATCCGAAGATGCAGGTTTTCCAGAGATTTTCCAGCGGATCGCCGAACACGCTCAACTCGATGTCCCTGGGGGTATTGGAGGTGGTAAAGACCACCGCGCGGCGTCCTTGAAAGAAGCCCTGAACCCCGTCTTTGGTGAAGGTATAGGCCACGCCTTGGCGGAAGACCCGGTCGATCCAGCCTTTCAAGATGGCGGGGGGCATCGACCACCAGTTAGGGTGAACCACGACAAACCCTTCTGCTTGGCCCACCTCCTGACAATGGTGCTGAATGACCGGATCCAAGGGGGCGTCTTTGGGAATCTCTCCCACGGGCAAGAGGGGATCAAAACGCTCGGCATATAAGTCGTGGAAAGTGACCTGATGGCCCTGGCTTTGAAGCTGCTCCTTGGCAGTCTGTGCAATGGCATGGCAAAAACTGCCGGGATTCGGATTCGCAACGAGTACAAGGACTTTCATGAGGACGTTCCTTACTTATGGGACCAATGGGAAAGATATTTTATAGCGGATCAAAATGCATTCAGGAAGGAGGTGAGAAAAGTATTTCGATGGACGACATGGATATGGAGGAGTTGGAAGAAACCGGTTGGATAAAAGAGGTAAAAAGGTCTTTCAGGATGAAATGTTCCGGAAAACAGATATAGGTTGATCAAGGAAGACCTACCGAAAGGGCGTAGCGTTTTGTGTTAGTACATTTTCTTCAGTTTTTTCCATTTGGATATATTGGCCAAACTTCTCCAATTGTGTAGAAGCCCTAAAGTGCTTATCACTCTTATACAATCCAATTTGCGTCAATTGCCTAAACATGGAGAGACGCCGTCTCCGATAAGGTAGAACGGCCGGGAGCCGCCAACCTTCTTCACCTCCTGGACGCCCCCCAAAGGAATCCACCCCTTGGGTGCCTTCCACGCCATCCTACCCAGCGGCTCTGAGAGTGTCTTTAACGGCCCCAAACCAAGCCTTTGGGAGGTGCTGTCTGTTGGTGATTTTAGGAAAAGGCCTGCTACGGCTGCTATCAACGTTCCGTTCCCTTAACAGTTTGCTCTATGGGAGGATACTTCATTATGAGACGTTCTGTTTTTCCCCTATCTCTTACTGCTCCATTAGGAAGTGTTGTTGTGGTGGGGTTGTGGTTGGGCCAGATTAGTTTGGCCCTCGCCAAAACCGACAATCCCGAAGAATGGGTGCCTTACCAACCCCATCCGAAGTGGGGTTGGTTTGCCGACTCTTCAACTCCTGCCGCCTCGGTCAAGGAAGAACAGCCATCTGACACGCCGGTTGCCCTCCCAAACCATTCTGACCCGACCAGTGTTCAACATCCGGACTGGGATAGTGTGTACAGCCCAGAATCTTGGAATACCCAAAATGAGGTAGCCGACGCTTCCCCCTCCTCCGCTGAGTCCTCTACCGTCGCCGCCGATGAGGAAAAATCTGGGGAAGAATCTTCTGTCTGCTTGTCCGAGACTTCCGAATCCTCCCTCCTCGAACAATCCGACTCTTCCTCCGACCTCCAAGGAGAAGTGCAAAGCATGGAGGAGTATTTCCAACGGTATGGCCGTATCTACGCGGGCAGCGAACTCCATAGTTCGACGCCTCCCCAAACCGACTCCTCCCTCGCTTCTTCCGACCAGCCGAACACCGACGCTATGGAAAAGCACGAAGAGGAACTCCCCAACGCCCAAGACGAATCCGGAGAAACGTCCTTAGAAACCTCAGAAGACCAATCCAACTTCTCGGCAAAGAAATCAGACGACGAGAACGACGAGAACGACGAGGACGCGAAAGAGGACGAAGCCGAGGAAAAGGAAGACTGGGAAGCCACGGAGGAATTAGAATCTTCCGAAGACGCTGAAAAAACCCGCGAACCCCAGGAAAACACATTCCCTGGAGAACAAGGAGAGATTTCTTCCGAAGAGCCAACGGCGGGCGCTTCGGAAAATGAAGAGCGAATGGATAGCAATCCTTCTGAAGAGCGTGAAGATATCCCACAACAAGAGGGCGCCCAGGAAGCCCCTCCCCATGAGCAGGCAGAACCTGCCACCCCCCCAGAAGAGCAAAGCCCGGGCGACGCCCCTGAGACCCCGGACAATTCTTCCGAGGCGTTTTCTCCGTGGGGATATGAACCAGGATATGATCGGGTGGAGGCGGAATACACCCCACCGTCAGAACCGGGGACTCCCTTCCAAACCGAACAGAATAGGAACCCTTCGGAAAAAAACACCTCTGCAAGCAAAGGGTTGGCTGAGCAGAACGATCTTACTCCTTCGGACGAGTCTCTTCCCCTGGATCGGTACGAATATCCCGAACAATCTGAACAGGACAGTCTCCCGCAACCTAACGACAGCGAGTCTTCCTGGTCGGACATTCCAGGTCAGGAACCCAATGCTGGCAACCAGCCGGCAACCTCTCGATACGAGTGGTGGCTCGAAAATCCGGATACTTGGTCTGAGACAACTTCCCCGCAGTCGCCCGATTCCGGTGATCAGCCGAGCAGTCCTGGCCAGTCCAGCGATTCTTCCCCCTCGAACTATCTGGAGGGAGAAGAGCTTAAGGGTTGGAAAACGTTGGACCGAGAGGGCGATTCCATTCCTTCCGGAACGGACGACCTAGAAAATAATGATGGGGAAACGTCTTCCGGTTTGGATTCCGAAGCGGCCCAGCAAACCGGGTCTTCGTTATCCCCGGCGCCTGAGGAATCTAGCTCAGTCCATCCTTCGCTCCTTGAAGGCATAGCTCGGAGTTTGCTTCGTTTGGTAGAACCTTGGAGGAAAACCGTATCGGGGCTGTTGGATATCTCGGCAGCGGCGGAGGGGTTTACAAAAACGTTTCCGATCGGCGAGGAAACGCTGCGTCAGGAGGGGGCAGCCTCTCTGCCGGCCGAGACGACGGCTCGATAATCTTCCCAACCAGATGCTGGGAATGAAATAAACAAAAGGTACGGTGCTTTTTTAGAGACTTTTTTCGAGATTCGCAGCGGCCCCATGCAGCCGACGGCTGGATGGGGCCTTTCTTTTAGAACCTCTAACAAAAATGACTTTACCGCTTCCCATACCCCGCTAGGGGGCGCCTGCTGTATGCTTGCCTGGCTTTATTTTGTTTTTTTGTTAGAGGTTCTTAGAAGGCTTTGGAAGGCTTGCCTGCACGCCGTTGGCCAAGGTTGCCCACCACTTCTTGGTCTCAGGCAGCCAAGACAAGATAGGGTAGGGCATTTCAGGGCGGCGAGGGCAGAAGGGGGTTGTTTTACCCATTTAGTGGGGTGTCGTGTAATTCTTTCAGGGCATTCCTTCGCCTTTCGGTCCGGAAGGAAAGGTTTTCTTGTAAAAAAGGAAGGTTTCTACTTGGCAAGAGGCTGGCCGGGAGAATAAAATAGGGCTATCTGGAGGGATTTCCTAAAGAAACCCGATCAGGAAAAATGGTACAGTAGGCTTTTCCCTTCTGGACGTTGGAACGGAACAGGGCGTCCGGAGAAAACGGTCCTTTTTTTAGATGTCGGAGATTCGGCCATGTCTCGACGCTGCTTGTCTGTGTGGATGGGATTATGGGTGCTGGCGGTTGGTGGGGCACTTCTGGGAGGGGCCTGGGCGTATGGGGCGAGTCCAACAACCCCCGAAGCCCAGCAAATGTTTATCTATGCACATCCGGACGGGACGAAGTATTTCGGACTGTGTGTGCGTCCTCAGGTCCAGGTGCAGCCTGTTGCCGGCCAGTCGATTGTGATTCTATTTGACACCTCGGCCGGTCAGGTGGGCGATTTTCGCGCCAAGGCATTGGAGGTTCTGGAACAACTCCTCCAGAAACTCGGTCCGGAAGATCGCGTTCAACTGGTTGGGGTAGATGTCAACGCCGTTGCCTTGGCGGAGGGTTTTGTCCCTGCGCAAAGCGACCAGATGAAACAAGCCGTCGAAAAACTTCGCCAGCGCACGCCGCTAGGCGCTACGGACATGGAAAAAGCGATCCTGACGGCGTCCGAATTGCTCCAGTCTCAACAGGGAAAACCTCGAACGATCCTTTATGTAGGTAAGGGCACCAGCAAGGCAAAACTTTTGGACGAGGCGAGTTTTGCGGCCTTGGTGAAACAACTGAAGGAACGTCGGATTTCGGCGTCGAGTTATGCCATTGGGCCCGGACCGGACTTGAGGTTGTTGGGCGCCTTGGCGGCCCAGACGGGCGGGAAGGTGATTGAGGAATCGCCGGCGGATGCGGCGGCCATTGCGGATCAACTTGCGTCTGTCGCTCACGGGCCGGTCTTTTGGCCGATCCCTCAGAAGGTTGTTTTGTCGGAGACGATTCGAGAAGTCTATCCGGCGGAATTGCCGCCGTTGCGTTTGGACCGGGAGACCGTCCTGGTGGGGACGCTTCAAGGCGACGGTCCGGTAACCATTCGCGCCAGTGTAGAAGGTCCTGGGGGGCCGGTGGATGTAAGTTGGACGGCCCCTGTCGGTTCGCCTAACGAAGATCACAACTATCTACCGGCGTTGGTGGATTTGGCCCGCAAAGATCCGACCAAGGGGCTGAGTTTGCCGTTGGTGGATGCGACGAGTTTGAAAAACGCCAAGGTGTTGGCGGATGTAGGGGCGCGGAACCTGACGCTGTTGGCTCGCCAAGCCTTGGCCGCCGGTAATCCTGCGGAAGCGGAACGGTTGAGCCAGGCGGCCCTGAAGCAAGACCCGCAAGATCCGGAAGCTCAAGCGGTTCTCCGGGCCGCCCAAGGGGAACAGGCCAAGGCCAATCCTCCGGCCGGCCAACCGGCTCCAGCCGCCCAGCCGACTAATTTACAGTTGCGGGGCGCCCTGGAACCCCCGGCCGTTCCCGACGGCGGAGCTTTGGTGGAGCGATACCAACAGAAGCAAAACCTCTTGTCGCAAATGGTTTCTACGGATGTAGGTCAGACGATCAACCAAGCCCGCAGCATGATGACGGACAATCCGGACGCGGCCATCAATGAGCTAAAAGTCCAGATGGAAAATGTTCGTCGGGTTCCTGAACTGGACGAGGCGGTGCGGACAAAGCTGTTAGGCCAACTGGAAGCCGCTTTGCGGGAAGCCGACCGCCGCAAACAGATCAAAGAAGAACGAGATCGACAGCGGGACATTACTTTGGCGCAGGCCCGCGAACGGAGTCTGGTGCAAGAGAACCTTCAGCGGCGGGAGGAGAAAATCCGTCAACTGATCGCGCGGTTTAATAGCCTCATGGACGAAGGGCAATATCGAGTTGCGGAAGAAGGTGCGATGGCGTTGCAGAAAGAGGCGCCTACCGTTCCGATAGCGGAACTGGCTCTTTCCAACGCCCAATTTCAAGGGCGGCATGCGCAAGCGGTGCAGGTGTACGCGGACAAGGAGCAGATGTTTACTGCCACGATGTTTCAGGTGGAAAAATCTCATGTGCCTTTCCCGGACGATCCGCCGATTGTCTATACCGACGCAGACACCTGGCAGCAACTGACCGCCCGACGCAAAGAGCGGTATCAGGCGATGGACCTAGCCAGTCGAGGCCCCGCGGAGAAGAAAATCCTCCAACAACTCGAATCGCCCACCCAGTTAGAATTTACGGATACGCAGTTGGGCGAGGTGATTCAGTATCTGAAGGATTTCCACAAAATCGAGATCCAATTGGACAAGAAAGCGTTAGAAGGGGTGGGGGTCGAGACGGACAAAGCGATTACGATCAACTTGAAAGGGGTATCGCTTCGTTCGGCGCTGCGTCTGCTCCTGCGCGAGCTGGATTTGACGTACCTCATCCAGAATGAAGTTCTTTTGATCACGACTCCGGATGAGGCCCAAAACCGTCTCTCTACCAAAGTGTATCCCGTGGCCGACCTGGTCATCCCCATTCAGACGCCGGCGTTC
>JAKPGL010000101.1 GCA_029550925.1 Planctomycetota bacterium | reverse complement strand
CGGCCCGGGAGGCGGCACGGCGCGCCCAGTGTATGAATAACTTGAAGCAGCTTAGCCTCGGCATGCTCAACCACGAGTCGCAAATGGGACACTTCCCGACGGGCGGCTTTTTTCCTTCAGGCACCGGCGGATGGTGGATCGGGGAACCGGATCGCGGATTTGGCAACCAACAATACGCTGGCTGGTTTTACAACATCCTACCGTTTATCGAGCAACAGGCCGTCCATGATCTGGGCGCTGGCAAGAGCGACGCCGAACGCCGCGCCCTCTGGACCGAACAAGTGGCCAAGCCGATCGCTACGGCGAACTGCCCCTCCCGCCGCCCACCCCGAACCTATGGGCTAGGATGGTACACTAATGTAAATTATTGGCAAAATATCAATATGCCCACCGGGCTTGCCAAGATCGACTACGCCGTCAACTCCGGAAGCACGACGCATAGGTGGTGGGCCGGAGATTATTCCGACCACACAGGGATTTCCTACGCCACCAGCTTAATCACCATGGCGGACATCCGCGACGGCGCCAGCAACACCTATGCAGTGGGCGAAAAATATGTAAATCCAAACGCCTATCAGAGCGGCGAGGATCCAGGAGACGACAACGGAATGTATGGCGGCCACGACTGGGATATCGCCCGATATACCTATTACGACGCCAGCAACCCCGCAGCTTCTTATATTCCCAGACAGGATCAGCCGGGCGTCTCCTACGCTACGAGCTTTGGCAGCGCCCACCCCAGCGGCTTCCACATGGCCTTTTGCGACGGCTCGGTCCGGATGATCAGTTACTCGATCGATCCGCTGATCCATTCTTGGCTGGGCAACCGGAAAGACGGCCAGGCCATCGATTCCTCCAAGTTTTAATGGACGCCCGGCCAGGCCAAGCTCAGTCAGGCCAACCCCGCTGCAAGAATGCCTAGATTCCAGCTTCCGCGGGAATGACAAAGTAACTGCATTCGGCTGAAATGTTACGGTTTAAGTAATCGCCTCGCCCAATCCGTGTGCATTGGCGGAGCGAAGTTCCCGTGGGGACTTTTTTGTGAGAGGATCAAAAGATGCAGCCCATTGGGAGGTTCATGTGTGTTTTGTTCAGTATGGGAGTAGTTTTGTGGGGCGGTTGGCGGGCCGACGGCCTGCGAGCGGCCGGTTGGGATCCGGCCGCGCCGGATTACTCGGGCCGCAAGGGAAAAACCATTTACGTATCGAAACTAGGGGACAATTCCGACGGAAGTAGTTGGCAAAAAGCGTTTCACACGATCCAGGCGGCGCTGTCGGCCGTGCCGGACGACCAAGGGGGACATCGAATCATCGTGCGTCCGGATCGGTACGTGGAAGCCAATCTGGCGCCCGCCCATCCGGGCGCGCCTGGGGCGTACAACTTGCTGGTGGGCGACAGCGACGGTCGATTGGGCTCCGGGGCGGTCGGCTGGGTAGTCATCGACTCCGGCGATCCGGAAAAAGGATTCAAAAGTTGGGATTGGTGGAGCACCATCCGCGCCAGCGATAAAAACTGGCCCCACGGAAACAATAAGGAGACCTTCTCAGCAATCGTCTGGGACCGGTGGATTTTGCGGAATCTCTACGCCACCGGCGGCGATGCTGGATTATTTTGGGATCTAACCAACCGAAGCGGTGAAGGCTTTACCGTGGTGGTGGAAGACTGTGTGGGTGTTGGCCGGGCGTTTGGCGGCGGTGTGGCGTATCCTATCGTCCGTCCGAATGAACCGAGCATCTTCCGCCGCTGCTATTTTCTGGCATTGGACTTCGTCGGCGACACGGCCGCCGTCCTGGTCGGCGGTTGGGAAGAACAGATGCCAAAGCATCCGCACCTGGTGCTGGAAGACTGTATATTAGTTCATCCTGACAATGCTTTGGCCCTTAGCTACGCAAGCCGATGCGCCCGCGTGAAACTGACCCAATGTCGGCTCATCGCCCTGAATTTCGCCCAACCCGAAATGGGAGGAAAATCGACCGGCATCATCTGCACGGAAGGCAATACGAAGGGAGGACGCCTCCACGTGGATTTAGAGGACTGCATCCTGGCGGGATACACTGTGTTTACGCCGGGCGAAGCGGGCAAGGCGGCCAGTTATACCCTGAAAGGCAAAGTGCAAGCCTACCTCCAGTTTAAGCAGACGGCGCCGGAGGGGTTTGAGCGGCTTGGGCTGTGGCCGATGGAACTGTTCCGCCAAATCGCTCCGCCCTCCGCACCGCAGCGACAATGACTTTTAGCCGATGAAGTGCCCTATGATTCCTGCGTAAGCAACAGTTTAAATGTTCACTACTTGGCTATCTGGTTTCCTTTGGATTTGGATTTAACAAGGGAACTCCCCTGCCGTCAAAAATCACTGCAAACGGCTAAAGTATTCCGAAAGGAGAACGCCTGATGTTTTGCTGGATGAAGCATATGGCAACTGGGCTGGCGGCGATATTGCTACTTGGCGAGATGGGGTTTGCTCAGTCGTTAAAACCTGCATTGATCAAGCTGCCCGTAAGTTACCCCCAGGCAATGGAACAGACGCCGGTGATCTTCGCCGGCCGTCCACTGCTGGTGCTCAATTACCGAGACGACGCCAAGGTCCATACCAAGGACTACACCCAAACCATGTATCTGTATATTCGCGATTTGTGCACCGGGGAGGAGATCGCCCGGTTTGGCGCAGGGCATTCTTTTGTCAGCGCCCTGGTCGAAGGAAACACCCTGCACGTGTTTGCCAGCGAAGGCTCCAACCGGGATTGGTATCAAAGCATTTACCACTTTTGGTCCACCGATTTAAAAGAGTGGCGCCGGGAACCGGCGATTCCGAGGGCGAACAAGGAACATCTATTCAACTGCTCGGTCTGCCGCGACGACCAAGGTTACCTGATGGCCTATGAGTCGGACAAACCGGTGAAGTTCTGCTTCAAGTTCGCCCGCTCCAAGGACCTTTCCAAGTGGGAAAAAATCGAAGGGCTGATTTTCGCCGGCGTCGATGGGAAACAGTACAGCGCCTGTCCGGTCATTCGGTACTTTGCCCCCTATTACTACGTTATCTACTTGCACCGGCCGATCCCGGGCCACAACGGTTGGGTCTCTTTCCTGGCCCGATCCAAAGACCTGATCACATGGGAACTCAGCCCCATGAACCCGATCCTCGAAGCAGGCCCTGGCGAAGGATGCAATAACTCCGACGTGGACCTGTTCGAATGGGAGGGCAACACGTATCTGTTCTACGCCATTGGAGATCAACAGACCTGGAACGGCGTCCGGATGGCCATGTACCTAGGGCCGATGCGACGCTTCTTTGAACATTGTTTTCCAGAAGGCGTGCCCACCACGACGGTCCGCACAAAGCACGAAACGGCCAAGGCAGACTCCCCTACTCCGTGACAACAAGACCATAATTATTCCGCCGAGAGCAGGATCGCCGAGATTCTTTCGGCAAAGCCGATATTTTCTCAGTAAAACTGAGATTTTCTCGGCAAAAATCTCATTGCCGCTGTAGCGGCAGTCCAGCCAGCTAAACAGTCAAAAACTGGATCGGGAGCCTTCCCGGGGGATGACAAGAAAAGAGGCGCCACTCGGCGGAAGTGTTACCAATGAATGCTTCCCCAGAGATGCCCGTCGCTCGGCGGAAGGGCTGAAGTGTTACTCGAAAAGAGCGTTAGGTTTGGGCGGCCTTTTCGGAAACTTGTTCCGGCTGAGACGGCAGGGGAGGCGGTTCAAACTTAGGGGCCGGGCTTTCTTCTTGGTCTTCCAGGTTGGGCCGAGCCGGGCTTGCTTCTCTGGAAGCGTTGGAAGTCGCCTCCGCCTCTTCCTGGATGCTGGCATGTAACTCCTGCTGGATGCTTTGGACCCCCCGCTGGAACTCGCCCAAACTCTTCCCGATGGACCTGGCGACTTCGGGCAGCCGCTTTCCAAACAGCAACACCGCCAAGGCCAAAATGATCAACATCTCCGTAGGGCCGAAGGAGAAAAAGGCAAACACCCCGTGGATCATGTCGATCTTCTCTCAGTTTTTCGCCGTGGACTGTTCCGACTTTTTGCCGTCCGAGGTTGAACCGGATTCCAAATCGTCTTCAATCCCTTGGATGCCCTTTTTGAACTCCACCACCCCTCGGCCCAAGGAACGCATCACACTGGGAAGCCGATTGCCAAACAAAATCAAGGTTAGGATGGCAATCACCAACAGTTCGGTGGTGCCGATGCCGAAGTACCCAAACAAAGGAGTCATATAAAAACCTTTCTAGTGGAAAGCCCTGTTGAACCGAACCTGTCCGCCCGTACAAAACAATTTGGCAACATTTCCGCCGAATCGAGTAACCTCTCCTCTCTGCGCAAGCCCCCGATCCACCATCGGCTCTTCCCCGGCCCCAAGAGGCCGGTGCGCCGCTAGCCAAACCGGGCGAGATATTGTATTGTAACCTCGTCTGTTCCGCTGGAGCCTCCACGAACCGCAAAACCTGCCGTCTGGCAAACGGTGGTACCTCCAAGGGAACCTGGATTCCCGCCCCAGCGGGAATGACAATATACGGTCTTATCCAGCCGAACGTAGGGGTCCTACTTCACTCGGTGGGGGTGTTCCTCTTTTACGAACCCCGCAAGGTCGTCCTCGGTAGGAAGGTAGGCTGAGTTCGGAAAATGTGCCCTATTATAGGGAACCATCTTTTATTTTAATCCCTGCCTGGCCCGTGTCAAATCCCCGGCATGCAGGGGGGAACCGGTTCCGCCGGCCTGGGCCGTCTTGTTTCGGATAGTAGTGCCCGATCAGGCGGTCGCTGGCTCAGGCTATACAGGTTAAGTTACTCAGCCTGGACAGCCTAAGTTACGTAACGCCGTAACGTCGGCTGTTAGCCGGCGATTACTCAGGCTGGACAGCCTAAGTTACGCAACGCCCGCTGTCTAGCGGGCGAATTGGCTCAGGCTGGACAGGCTAAGTTACGCGTGGTTCGAAGGATTCTCTAGGAATGGTTTCCCCCTCTTTCTAGGATGGCCCTCGGAATAATCCCTTTTCAAAAACTCCTCTTAAAACCAATCTAAGTCTTTGTGGTACAATAGGTTAGTAAAACTTTCCTTTTCTGATCTGAAAATTCCTACTCCGGATTTTCCCCACACCATTCGCCTAGTTAGGGACATGGCCCCACACGCTATCCCCGAAGTTTTTGAAAAAATTTTTCTCCCGATGCTTGACATCGCCTGGGCGGCGAATATGCTCGAAGTGAATGGCAATACATAATACAATATGCGTTTTCTATGAACATTTGAACTTTAGAAGCTCTAACAAAACGGCCTTTCCTACTTACTTCCTCCAACGGGGAGAATAGAATCTTTTGAGGCTTCGTTTTGTTAGAGCCTCTAAAACAATTATTCATGTTTTTTGCGAGTGCCGTTTCGCGTTCTTTTTGGTGGAAGGAGAAAAAGATGCCGGCGATATTGAGAGGTGATGCCTGGAGGAAAAGCCTTGTGGGCGGAAGAGAAAGATTCCGATGGTCTGGGGTTTGGAAAAAGCCTGCAAGGTGGGCAAGGATCTGGGTAGGGATTGGGATGATGGTGGGGATGTGGGCCGGCCCGAGGCCGAGCCAGGCGGTAAGCCCTACACCGGAGGAACTCCAAAAGGCCCGGCAATTTGCCCAGACAGCTTTCGATCCGAAGGCGCCGGCCCAATGGCCTTTTTCGTTTGTGTATGGCGGGAAACGTTCCTCAGAACTTCTGCCGGCTTGGCCCTGCAAAGAAACGACCGAAACCTTAGACGCCCAGTGGGTTCGGCGGCGGTTGGTCTGGAATGACCCGGCTACGGGGCTAGAAGTGATCTATGAGGGCCTCTGCTATCAGGACTTTCCGGTCGTGGAGTGGAAGCTACGGTTTCGGGCTGCCGGCGCGGCAGAGACGCCCATTTTGGAGCAGGTTTATGCCTTGGATACCAGTTGGCAGCGGGCCGAGCAGGAGGAAGAGTTTTTGCTCCATCATGCGGCCGGTTCCCAGGCCAACCGATCGGATTATGCGCCCCTGGAGACCTCGTTGGGGCCGAAGGCGGAGTTTCGGCTGGCCGGAGCGGGCGGAAGACCTACAAATCTTCACTGGTCCTACTTCAATCTCCAGTGGGACAAGCATGGCGTTATTATAGCTGTCGGCTGGCCGGGCCAATGGTTTTGCCAGTTCCGCCGGGATGAGGCCCAGAGGCTTCACATCCAGGCCGGTCAGGAGGCGGTCCATACGAAACTCTTGCCGGGCGAAGAGTTCCACGCACCCCGGATGGTCCTTCTTTTTTGGCAGGGGGATTATCTGCGGTCGCAGAACTTGTGGCGGCGGTGGATGATGGCGCATAACATGCCCCGGCCTGGCGGCCGGTTGCCTCCGCCGCAGTTTGTGGCCGCCAGCTCCCGCGCCTATGAAGAAATGATCCATGCCAACGAAGAAAACCAGATCATGCACATCAACCGGTATCTGGAAGAGGGACTGAAAATCGACTACTGGTGGATGGACGCCGGTTGGTACATCCAGCAGCAGGGTTGGCCGCAGGTCGGCACATGGGAGGTCGATCCGAAGCGGTTTCCCCGGGGACTCCGGGCCGTTAGCGACCACGCCCACGCCAAGGGAGTGAAAATCCTCGTCTGGTTCGAGCCGGAACGGGTAGCGCCCGGCACCTGGCTCTATCAGAATCGGCCGCAATGGCTTCTGCGGCCAAAGCCGGCGGAGGAATACGAAAACCTGACTGGATTGCGCTCCTGGAGTTCCAAGACGTTGGGCGGACCAGACCCATGCGTTACCTATAATTCCACCCCCTACGAGCGGCGGATGGCGGGCATCCGGTGGGCGCCCGGCCGACTCTCCTTCCATCCCGGCCCCAAAGGGGAATACAGTGTAGTTCGGTTCCAGGCCCCGGAGGCAGGGCAGTATCAGGTCCAGGCAAAGATGCTGGGCATCGACCAAAAGGCCACCACAGATGTCCATGTTCTGGCCGGGGCCCGCTCGCTCTTTACCGGCCAGATCGACATGGCCCAAAAGAAAACCGAAGTCCAATACCAAGGCCAAATCACGCTGGAAAAGGGCCAGACCCTAGATTTTGTGGTCGGCTGGGGCAACGGCAACTACTATTGCGACAGCACCGGCCTGGAAGTGCAGATCCAGGGTCCAAACGGCGCTCAGTTCGACCCGGCCAAGCAATTTCAACCGGACAAAAACCCGGCAGGCGTCTGGAGTTATGGCTGGCTCAAACCTGGGCCGAAACCCGACCCGGCCACCTTCACCCTCTATGATCAACCCCGTCAGCCCGCCAATCAGGACGACGGACCCCGGCTATTGAATCTGGGCAATCCGGAAGCCCGGCAATGGCTTGTCGAACACATCGACCGGCTGCTTACCGAGCAGGGCATCGACCTCTATCGGCAGGATTTCAATATTGATCCGTTGCCGTTCTGGCGGGCAGCCGACCGGCCGGATCGCCAAGGGATGACCGAAAACAAATATGTGTGCGGTTACCTGGCCTATTGGGATGAACTGTTGCGCCGCCGTCCGAACATGCTGATCGACTCCTGCGCAAGCGGCGGCCGACGCAATGACCTGGAAACCATGCGCCGGGCTGTGCCCCTGTGGCGGAGCGATTACGCCTATGAGCCGATCGGCCACCAGGGCATGACCTATGGCATTTCGCTTTGGCTTCCGTACCATGGGACCGGTACGGTGGCGTATTCGGGGGCGCCGTATTACGGCAGCGGTCGAACGCCGGTCGAACCGTATGCGTTTTGGAGCAATGCGACGCCGTCGCTCGCCTGCGGGATTGACATCCGGGTCCGAGACCTGGATTACCAGACGTTGCGTCGGCTGTATCAGGCTTGGCGTCGGTTTAGCCAGTTCTACTACGGCGATTTTTATCCGCTGACCCCCTACAGCCAGGACGAGCGAGTGTGGATCGGCTGGCAATTTCATGATCCAGACTCGGGAGCAGGGGCGGTGCAGGCGTTTCGCCGGCAGCAGGCGGCTGATGAAGAGGTTCGGTTGAAACTTCGGGACCTGGACCCGGCGGCTACCTATCTGGTGGAAACATTAGAGCCGACCGGCCAACCAGAACAAAAGGCCTCCGGACGGCAATTGATGGAAGAAGGCCTCCGGATCAAACTTGCCGAGCGCCCGGCAGCCGCCGTCCTGCTCTACCGCCGGGCCGAGTAATTGCCATAACTATTACTCGTTCGGGGTTCTTAGTTGGGCCACGTACTGGGCCAGTTCCTGAAGTTCCCGCCGAAAGCCGCCGGAAAGGATTGGAAATCGGCACCAGGTCTTCGGATCCACGTTTTCGTCATCCACGTGGAAGCTGGGAGCGTACCGCTCTCGTTTCCATTGGTTTCGGCACCAGAGCCGAAAGAACCGATCCACCCACTGGGCCAATTCGACGGCGCCATATTGGGGAAATTGGACCCGGAGACGGCGGAAACATTCGACGGGGTGTTGTTTATCGCGGATGGCGGCCCGTTCGATGACGTCCAGCACCTCGTAGGGCATGAGATCTCCCTCGTCGGTCTGAGCGGCTTCGGGCGGGCGGAGTTCGGCGGTAGGGGCCTGGCTGGTTACTTTTTCCAGAGCGGGGATGGGCCCTAGGCCGGCAGGGCCGACCGTCTGGAGCCAGTGGAGCCAACGGCGCAAATACGCCTTGTCGATGCCGCCCAGCGGGGCTAGGCCGCCACAGGTATCGCCGTCCATGGTGGCATAGCCGACGGCCGCTTCGCTGCGGTTACTGGTCGTCAGCAGCAGGGCGTCCAGCACGTTGGCCAGTAGCCAGGCCGACGGCCCACGCACCCGCGCCTGGATATTCTGCAAGGCGGCGTCGTCGGTCTCCCATCGGAGCGGTCGGCCCAGCAGATGCTCGATCGCCTGCACATAGTGATCCACCTGAGCGTCGATCGGCAACGAGGCAAACCGGGCGCCGATCGCTTCCGCTACGCTTCGAGCAGCGTCCTGGGTGGTCTGGCTGCTGTGGCGGCTGGCCTGATACAAGCAGAATAAAAGCCGAGCTACACAATCCCTCGCCGTTGCCGACTCGGCCAAGCCGGCCACATGCGGCAACCGACGTTTGAACCCGTCTAGGCCCAATTCCTGCACCGCCAATTGGACCATCATGGCGACCAGGCAGGCCGTGGCGGAGGAGTCCGCCCCGCCGCTCAGATTGACGACAAATCCTTTGGCTCGGCTTTTTCGTAGATAGTCGAAAAGTCCCAATGCAATGGCCCGGGTGAACTCTTCTTCTTTAAGATGCGGGCCTTGTTCCCAGGCGGGCGAGGCCCCCTGGGACAGTTCCGGGTCCAGATCGGGCCAGGGGGCCGAGAGCGGCGCCTGGATCGGATCGCTGCTGGGTAGTTGCATTGGATGGCTGCCTTGCCGGGCGCGCTCCATCCGGGCGGCGGTTACATCCACCACAGCGGTCGTCAGGACCATCGGCTGGAACGAAAACCGGGGTCCCTGGGCGATCAAATGCCCGGCCGAGGCGATCAGGGCGCCGCCGTCGTAGATGATTCGACCTGCCTCATTGCCCACTAGATTGGCATAGATGTAGCTGACGCCGAAGGCCCGGGCCCCTTCCAGCACCAGGCGTTTTCGCACCTCGAACTTTCCGAAGGCGAAATGGCTGGCGCTGGGGTTGAGCAGCAGGTCGATGCCCTGTAGCGACAGGTCGCCGCCGGGGCGACGGGCCGCCCAGGCGTCTTCGCAAATTTCAAAGCCGATCCGCACTCCGCCCACATCAAACACCAAATCGCCGATCGGATAGGCGCGATTCTGCACGTGCAGCAGGTCCCGCAATCCGGTGGACCAGGGTTTGAACCATCGGGGTTCGTAATGAAGGCCCTGACTGGCTAGGAAACGTTTGGCGGCAAAACCGGCAATCTGTCCATCGACGGCCAAACAGGCCGCATTAAAAAGGGCGTCCCGGTGCAGAAGCGGCAGCCCCACCGAGACGGCCATGCCCTGGGTGGCCGGCGCGATCTCTTCCAGCACCTGCCAGGCGGTTTGCGCCGTGCTGGCCGAAAGAAACATGTCCTCACATCCATATCCGGTGATACACAGCTCCGGCAAACACAGCACCTGCACGCCCACCTCTCGGGCGGCCTGAATGGCGGCCAAGATGTTGGCCCGGTTGCCCTCCCAGTCCAACGGCGTTTGATTCAGCACCGCCGCCCCTACTCGAATCCGCGTCATACACCATTTTCCTTTCGCCCCAGAGAAAATGCGGGGATATAGCCGTGGCAAAACCTTTCAATTTATCTCCTGCTGGTGCGGGCTTTCAAGAGGAGGCGGGTTTTGCGATCAAACAGCCCCTCTTCCAGACCCACAAAGTACGTCTGAGGATTCACAAACCGGCGCACCGTTGCCGGCAGGAGAGCCAATTGCTCCTGACAACGCCGTCGGGCCGATTCCAAACCGAGCGACTCCAACACCCGTCGGCCCCGCCGAAATACAGGCACGAGCAGGTCTTCCCCTGCCACATCCGGCGGGATGGTCCGCCGCTGGGTGATGTCGATGGGATCGATCATCGTACATGGCGACGGCAGACCGGTCCGCAGATCGTAGATGACATCTGCTATGGCCAGCCCCTGCTGGACGAAACGCCGCACCTGCAAAATGCCCGGCGAGGAGACCTTCACCGTCTGTTCGGAAAGTTTGATCGTGTCCCGCCATTGGCCTTGGGCGTCTTGAATGGCCGACAGCTTGTACACTCCGCCAAGGGCCGGCTGGCCGAATCCGGTTACCAGCCGGGTACCCACCCCCCAGACGCAAATCTTGGCCCCTTGGAGTTTGAGGTTTTCGATCAAGAATTCGTCCAGGTCGTTGGAAGCCACGATCACCGCGTCGGTAAAACCGGCCTCGTCGAGCATTTGCCGGGCCTGAATGCTCAGAGCGGCCAAATCGCCCGAATCCAGGCGAATGCCCACAAACCGATGCCCATGCTCCCGAAGCCATTGGGCAGCCTGGATCGCTTGCCGCACCCCTTCCAGGGTGTCGTAGGTATCGACCAAAAAAATACAATTGTTGGGCATGACCTGGGCGTAGGTTTGGAAGGCGTCCAGTTCGTTCTCGAAGCACATGATCCAGCTATGGGCGTGCGTGCCTCGGACCGGAATGCCGAAAAGCCGTCCTGCCAGCACATTGGAGGTGCCGGCGCAACCGCCCACATAGGCGGCCCGACTGGCCGACACCGCCCCGTCGATCCCCTGCGCCCGGCGCAAACCGAACTCCAGGACCGGTTCCCCCCGAGCTGCCTGGACCACCCGGGCCGCCTTGGTGGCAATCAATGTCTGGAAGTTCAGGATATTCAGAAGGGGCGTTTCCAGGAGTTGCCCTTCCAAGAGCGGCCCCTGGACCCGAACCATCGGTTCTTGCGGAAAAACCACCGTGCCTTCCAACACGGCGTCCAGATCGAGCGTCCAGCGGAACTGGGCCAGGAAGTCCAAAAAGCCCGGCTCAAACAGGGGCCGATCGTCGTTGCCTTTCAGCCCGGCCAGATAGTCCAAATCTTCCGGCTCGAAGCGGAAGTTTTCGATAAAGTCGATTAGGCTCTCCAGACCGCAGGCTACCGCATAGGCCCCGCCGAACGGCTTTTCGCGGAAAACCATATGGAAAACCGCCTGTCTGCGCCCCAGACCAGTCTTCCAATAGGCATAAGCCATCGTCAGTTGATACAGGTCCGTCGCTAGCGCCAGCGAAGAGCGATAAAGAGTCTTCAAATGTCCTGCCATCGTTCACCTGCTTGAGCACGGAAAACCGCACACTCCTCGGATTCTTAAAGGATCCGTAACTTTTCCGCCGAGTGAAGCAGATTCATCGCCAAGAAGGTTTATCCATTGTCATTCTTTCGTAAGCAGCAGTCCAGGCGTTACTCGTCCGGTTTATTCGCGCCCGGATCGGAAACTTGCCTGGGAATAACAGCACAAGGCCTACCGAAGAAAAACCATTCGTAGCACTTTAGCCAAGTGGAAAAAGCCGTCTCCGCCATGCCAAGGGAGAGATAATGTCAGAATTTTATCTTCTGGCAATGAGAGAAACAAATGTGAGAAAGAGCTGTTGTTTTTGACGCCAGCCCCCAAAGCATTGGTATCTAGAGGCTTTTCCCTACAAAATGTTACGAGTTCCACAGCCAGATCACCCCAACCTATTGCGTTTTCGGGAAGATGTGTAGACACCTATGCCCCCAAAGAGGGGCACCCCCCATTTTTGATAAAAATCAGCAAATTTCTTCGCACGAGACCACAAAAAGGAGTACAATGTCTTTTAATCATTCTGAACGAAAGGCCAAATCAACTCTCGCTGGAAGGTCTTCTTGCTGGGGGAGGTAGATCGTCGGGGACAAAAAGCCGAAGAGACCTGCTTATTTTTCCGTGGGAGGGAAGTTCCTTGGATAGGTAACTGGCAGCTCGAATGAGGGGACTGCTGGGCGGAAGGAACTTCGTGCGGCCGCCCTTATTCGGCCTACCTGGGTTGTTTCTCTAACATTTCAGGCGAATCGAGGGACAGCGGACCGCTTTCTGTCATTCCCGCGCAAACGGGAATCCAGGCTGCGTTGGGATACTCCTTTGCTCAACGCCGCTCCCCGCCGTGGGAGGCCGGCTGAGCCGAAGGCGAAGCCGGGTGAGCGGGGCTGGATCGGTTGCTTGGCGCAGGAATGACAGATTCCGCCATTTGGCGGAAGTGTTACGTTCTTTCCTTTAGGAGGCCGAGCCATGAACGCACGAAGGTTCCGAGCAGTGCTGGGGGGATGGGCGGTTCTGGGGCTTATTGGACAAGCGGCGGCCAATATCACTCTTACCGGCAATACGGGCGGCAATCCCTCCTATGATTTCGAGGTTCCTTGTCCGGCGCATGGCGGCTTCTATTGTCTTTCTCGGTTAACGCCCTCCTCGGTAACCTTGATCTCTACACCTAGCGGCAACTTTCAGACCAAGATGCAGGCCGACTATCCGGCTGCGGGCAACTGGAACTGGTCTTTTGTGGGCGGCAACACCAACATGAACGGCACGTTCTATGTGAATTACTATCGGGCTTTCAACAATTGCCCGGGGGCCTTGGGGGCGGAAATCGAAGTGGAATTTCGGCCAGACGCCGGATCGCTCATCAGCGACGTGCTTTGGATCCAGACCCTGGAGTGGGACTTCCGTTGCTACAAGGAGACGAAAACCGACGACCGAAACTTCTTGATCGAACTGGGCAACTACACCCCAGGCGATCATGTGATGTACGGGCCTTTCTATCCTTTCCAGGACGAAGATACCTCGCCCCCGGCATGGCAAACAAATTATCAGTATGATGAGTTTTATGACCGTCCCAGCCGTGGTTGCCCAGCTCCTGGAACCAAAAAATACGCCAAGTTCGAGACCTACGCCGTCTGGTGGGACGACTCGTTCAATGCGGACGGCTCGATCAACGACCTCGGCCTGCCAGGCCATAATGTGTTCGTCCATGAAGGGTTCACCTGGGGAGTGGAGCTGAAGTGTGTGCCGGCCCGTCGGCCTGCACCGCCTGCCGCCCCGCCCATTACGACCATCGACGGCATCGCCTACACGCCCACGCCCCGGCCGGTCATCGACCTGCCCAAAGAGGTCGTCCTTACCGGCGGCTCGCCCACCGATCCCTTGATCGGAAAGATCATGACCATGCCCCAGTTGGAGCTGATCCAGTCCACACTGGGCGGCGAGGCGGTCGTCTTTATCAATCCCAGCGATACGTATCTTACCCTCAGCAACCAGGAAGGAACCGAAACCTACTTGGCCGCCGATCTGACCTTTCTTCATTACCTGCCAGAAGAGAATATGTTCTACGGGGCGCTGATTGACCTTCATCTGGGGATCAATCCCCTGTCGCCGTTTTACGATCCGCTTCTTACGCCGCTAGAATCCCCGTTTCTCATGGACTTGGACCGTCTGCTCAATCCGAACTCCCCGGACTACAAGGCCAACACCTGGCTTTACTTCCAATTCTTCCCGGACGGGGATTTATGGGGGGCCACCGAGGGATTTACGGCGGCGGCTGCCTTGACCGGCCACGGGATGCTCTTGATTGCCCAGCAAGTGCCGGAACCCGCCTCCATCCTGTTGGCCGCCCTGGCCTTCTTCGGCCTCTGGCTTGCCCCCCGCTTGTTTGGGAAGTGATCGAAGCTGCTCCGTTGACCCCAAAAACTCCGCCTCAGCCAACTCCCTTCCCGGCTTGGGAAAAATCTTCTGGCCACGTTTGCCGCCTATTGGCATCTGGTCCTCGGTAGAGTATCTTAAACAGGTTCGACTCCGGCGCGGGGCCGGAGTCGGGAGGTGTCCCACAAGGTTTTTCCAAGGCCCTCCGCAATGAAAATCGGCGGAGGGCGGCAACCCAGGTAGGTAGGAGGTGCGACCATGCGACGCGATCTTGGTGGGTTTGTCAGGTGGTGGATTGTCGGAATGGTTCTGGGGTTGGCTCTGGTAGCCTCGGCGCCGTCCGTTTGGGCGGAAGTGAAACTGCCCAAGATTCTCGGCGACAATATGGTCTTGCAGCAGCAGACCGAAGTGCGCATTTGGGGCTGGGCCGATCCTGAGGAAGAGGTTACGGTGCGATTTCAAGACCAAAAGGTCTCAGCCAAAGCCGATGCAAAAGGCCAATGGCTGGTGAAAGTCCGCACGCCGGAAGCCGGCGGCCCTTATGAAGTGCAGGTGGCCGGCAAAAATAATCAGATTACCCTCCGCAATGTCCTGGTGGGGGAAGTATGGGTCGGCTCCGGACAATCGAACATGCAATGGGAGGTCCGGCGATCCGATAACGCCCAGGAGGAAATCGCTGCGGCGAAATATCCGAAGATTCGGCTCTTCACGGTAGCTCGGAAAATCTCAGACAAACCGCTGGACGATTGCGAAGGGGCCTGGGTCGAGTGCAGTCCGGAGACGATCCCCGGCTTTTCAGCCGTTGCCTATTTCTTTGGCCGACATCTGCACAAAGAACTCGGTGTGCCGGTCGGCCTGATCAATAGCTCCTGGGGCGGAACCATCTGCGAAGCCTGGACCAGCCCCGAAGCCCTGCAGACCGACGAAGATTTCAAACCCATCCTCGACCGGGCCAAACAGTTTAACCCCAAAAATCCCAACCAGCCGAGCGTACTGTTTCACGGCATGATCCATCCCTTGTTGCCGTTTGTGATCCGAGGGGCCATTTGGTATCAGGGCGAGTCGAACGTGGGCCGGGCCGCCCAGTACAAAAAACTCTTCCCCACCATGATCCAGGATTGGCGCAAACACTGGCAGATCGGCGATTTCCCGTTCTATTATGTCCAATTAGCGCCGTTCCGATACGGCAATCGGGCCCAACCGGAATGCCTGGCCGAACTCTGGGAAGCCCAACTGCAAACCCTGCGCCTGCCCAATACCGGCATGGCCGTCATCACCGACATCGGCAATATCAAAGACATCCATCCTACGAACAAACAGGAAGTGGGCCGACGGCTAGCCCTCTGGGCGCTGGCGAAAATTCACGGCAAACAGGTGGTCTATAGCGGGCCGCTCTATGAAAGCTGTGTTGTCGAGGGGAATAAAATCCGTATTAAGTTCCAGCACGCCGACGACGGCCTGGTCTGCAAAGGCGATCGGCTGACCCACTTCACCATTGCCGGCGAAGATAAAAAGTTTGTGCCGGCCGAGGCCGTGATCGACGGTTCCACCGTGGTCGTCTCCAGCCCACAAGTTGCCAAGCCGGTGGCCGTTCGCTTCGCCTGGGAAGACACCGCCGAACCGAACCTGTTCAACAAAGCCGGCCTGCCGGCCTCGCCGTTCCGCACGGACCAGTTCCCCATGGTGACCGAGGGGAACAAGTAGAGAGCTTCTTCCCTAACGGTAATAATTTCGCGGAAAGAAGTTCCTCGCCTTTCCCCGCCGTGGGAGGAGCCGGTGGCGTTGTCGCCTTCGACCTACACTACAACCGCTTGCGCTAGCATCAGGATGCTAGCTAGCTTCAAGCTATAGTGGTTGAAGTCCCACAACGCAACCGGCTTCCGTGGGAGAACGTCCCGTCTAACAGCCGGTGCTGCTGAGCCTGGCCCGCGGCGGGGAGAGGGACCATTCTGGATTCCCGCTCTTCGTGGGAATGACGATAAGAAACCGTTTTACACGTGGCAGCCGTCTGTCCAGACGGTGCTCCCGCTGCCTTCTGATCATCGGCCTAGCAGGCGAGGCTGGAGCCTTCCGCTTTCTTACGGGCGAGGCTCGGTAGGCGTTCCCCAGGCGACCTTCGTCCTAGAGAGGGCGAGGCTCCAACCGGGTGCGAAGAGGGGGCGGTTATCGGCCTTCACGCAATCGGTCGCCCAGGAAATTGTCCAGATCGGCAATGGCGTAGATTTTCTGGATCGTTTGTTCCAAAGGATATTCCACGCGGCGGAAGCGAATGCGGTCCTCGTCGATGATGACATAACAGGCCCGGGGGTCGCCGTCTCGGGGTTGGCCCACCGAGCCGACGTTGACCATCAACTTCTGATTACCGAGGTGATACTCCCCGCTAATGTCTTCCGGACTCAGAAAACGGAGGTCTTCGGTAAAAACTCCCGGCACATGGGTATGCCCCTGAAAAACACACTTGGGAACCAGGGCGAAAATCTTCTCCATCTTCCGCCGGTTATAGATATCTTCAGGAAATACATACTCATTGACAGGGTTCCGCGCGGAGCCGTGGACAAACAGAAATTCCTCCTCTTGATATTGCCGGGGCAGCTCCCCCAAAAAGTCCCAGCGGCGATGGGCCTGACGAGGATCGCCTTGGTTGTTTTCCAGTTGGGAGCGGGTCCAATAGATGGCCCGCTCCGCCCCGGTGTTGAACCCTTCGGGATCGAACAAGGCGCCCTGATCATGGTTGCCCAGCAGGCAAACCTTCCAGCGCATCGCATGATCGATGCACTCTCGAGGATTTGGCCCATACCCGACAATATCGCCCAGACAGATGATATCCGAAATTCCCTGGGCTTTAATGTCAGCCAACACGCATTCCAAACTTTCCAGATTACTATGGATATCGCTGATAACGGCCGCTCTCACGCCGACAGACCTTCCGTCCGAAGCGACATCATTGAGTCCGTCCTAGCACCCCTTGCCCGGAAAAAACAGACTCTTTGACAGTCTATGGTGGATTTAAACCAGGGTCAAGTACGAAGGTATCGCAAGGCCCCAAGAAAGGGGCCCAAACCCTTTTGGAAAAAATCGACCCAATGTTCCAACTCTTTTAACCAACCCCCCTAATTGGTGGCTTGTATAGATCAAATATAGTATATTTGGCCGATCCGGGCCCCTACTCCTCCTAAAACCTCCCCAATCCATGAATCTTACCTCGCAAGGTGCCAGACACCACCCCCGGATACTCTATTTTGGTAGCATATCCGCCGAATAGAGCGATCTTATGTTCCATACCCCCCCCGGGGCGGGCGAGGTTTCGACCGGCCTCTCTCGCCGAGGGAGAGGCGTATATTTTGTAATATTTTAGCCGAGTGCAGCGACTTAGGGCAATTTTTTGGCAAAACGGTCATTCCCGCGCAAGCGGGAATCCAGGTTTCCATGAAACGGCGTCTTTGTAATCCCCCCGAAAGCAGACCCCCAGAAGCCTGGACTGCCGCTTGTGCGGCAGTAACAATTCGTGGAGCTCCGTCCCAAGGGCTGTCCTTCACTCGGTTGAGCGGAAGTATTCCCATTTTACGCATAGTCGGTCGGCTCTTTGCCGCAAATGTACTTCCGCCAACCGTCCAGGTGTTCTTTGGGCAGGCTGTTTTCGCGGGTGAATTCGGTTTCGATTTGGGTATTTGTATTGGGCACTTCGACCCGGACTTTCAGTCGGCCGTTGGTCCGATAGTGGAAATAAACATGCACAGGACTTTTGGCGGGCAGTCCCGGCGGCAAACCTCGGACAGAGCATCGTCCGATCTGGGTGCAATCGTCCGCGGAAGGGCTTTCGCCTTCGACGACTTCCACCAGGATAGAACGCTGGTTTTCTTTTTGGGTGCGGAAGATACGTCGGGCGGTGGTGGGCAGCGGCGTGTTGCGAGGGATCACAATGCCGTTTCGCCGGCGTTTGGTCAGCGGATCGATGCCGACGACGCCTAGGCTATGGGAATTCACATTTTTGATCTTGAAGATGCGGGGTTTTCCTTGGCTTTTGGCTAGGAGCAACCCGGCGTGCAGGGCCGCGCCGTGGGCCACCGCCTCATCGGCTTCCACGGAGGCGTCCGGCTCTTTCCCCGAGAGCTTCTGGAGCATCTGGCGGACCATCGGCATCCGGGTGGCGCCGCCGACCAGAAGGACCCGATCGAGTTTTTCCCAGGTAAGGCCGGCGGCTCGCAAGGTCTGTTCCGTCGTGAATCGTGTGCGGTCTAGCAGGTCCTGGGTAGCTTCTTCAAATTGCTGGCGGGTGATTTCGACGCGGGCGGTTCGGCCCATGAAGTCGATCGGGATGAAAGTTTTCGGTCGGACCGAAAGCGTTCGTTTGGCTTCTTCGCATTCCCGCCAGAGTTTGCCGGCGGCGCGGGCGTCTTCGCGGGGGTCGAGAAAATGTTCGCGAGCAAACCCTTCGGCCGCCAAATCGACCAGGCGTTGGTCCCAGTCGAAGCCGCCCAGACGCACATCGCCGTCGGTGGCCAAGGCCCGGAACTCCCGACCGTGGATCTCCATCACCGTTACGTCGAACGTCCCACCGCCCAGGTCATAGACCAGAACGATTTCCGGTTTATGCGTGCGACCTTCCGGGCTGAGGAATCCCTTTTCGTAGCCAAAGGCTACCGCCGCCGCGGTCGGCTCGTTGATGATGTCCATCACCTCGAAACCAGCCATGTAACCGGCGTCTTGGGTGGCTTTTCGACGCACTTCGTCGAAATACGCCGGTACGGTAATAACGACCTTCTCGTAGTCGCCGATCCGGGCCGACGTATCCGCCCGGAGTTTGTTCAAAATGAAGGCTTCGATCACTTCGGGCGGATACTGTTTGCCGCCAATGGCCTTGTGGAACACCCGATGGCCCACGTCCCGTTTAGAGCATTCGGCGACCCACTCGGCCTCAGTGGCCAGGGCTTTGAGGGCCTCTTTGCCGACGATCACCTGGTCGTTGTCGAAAAGCACCAGGCTGGGCGTCAGGCGATCCCCTTCGGCGTTGACCAAGGTTTCCGGCTGGCCAGCCTCGTTCAGCATCGCAACCACCGAAAAGGTGGTCCCTAGATCAATTCCAACGGCAGGCGGCTGTTTAGACATAGTTGAGAACTCGAGTCAGTTTTTCAAGGGTAGGTTCGTAAAACGTCTCTTACCACGGAAGCGGAAAGGTTTCTGGACGCATGATGTGCAAAATGAGATATCCTAAGGCCAATCCTAGCAAGGCGGCCACCACATGGCCGACAATGACTACCCTCCGCAAAGAATCCTCCTCCGAGGCGGCTAAACTTTGCTGCGATGGGGAAGTGGCCGCTAGGGTAGGCGAGGATGCAGGAGGCGGAGCGGGGGGAGAAGCAGGAGGGGACGCCTGCGGCGGAGAGGAGAGAGGAGTGGCGGGAGCGACCGGCGATTGCAGGATGGTCGCCATCGGAACACTCGCCGCTGGACCGGCCAGCGGACCAACAGACGCCGGTTTTCCTCCGCCCCCGGGGACAGGGGGGGCCGGAGAGGTTCCGACAACCGCTTGGGACGCACCGGCCGCTGCTAGTCCGGCTGGAGGATAGCCCTCGGCCGGGCCTATGGGGGTAGCCCAGTTGCCCGCCTCGGCCCCTACCGGCGCTTGGGGCCTCACAGCGGCCGAGGCGCCGGGCTGAGCCGGTCCTAAATGCAACAACTCTTGCAACAGACGTTCAAAATCTCCAAATCCCGGCGAACCGGCCATGATCTGCCGCCATCGGGCAACGCCTTCGGACGTATAGCCCCGGTCCCGCTCCAATTCCAATTGGACCTCGCTTTGGGTCCCCGGCACTACAGCCCGGACGGAAAGTCGGCCATTGGTTGCATACTCAAAGGTTACCTCCACCGGCCAACCTTTCGGCAGACCCTGGGGGAGGTCCCGGATCACCGTACGGCCGATCGGCGTACAATCCGAGGGGTGGCTGCTTTCGCCTTCGAGAATCTGGATGACGATGGATCGCTGATTATCTGTTTTGGTGGCAAAACGTTCGGTAAACCGGGCCGGCAAGGGCGTATTCCGCGGAATCAAAATCACATTGGTTTTTCGCAGCGTATCCGGGTCGATGCCTTCGACACCCAGGCTGTGGGCGTTGACGTTGACGACCTCGAAACTGGGCCGGGTATAGACGCCTCCTTGCTTGGCTAAGAGATAAGCGGCGTATTGAGCCGCCCCGCGAGCCACCGCCTCGTCGGGATTGACCGTATGATCCGGTTCCATGCCGGAAAGCTGTTTGAGCATTCGGCTGACCATCGGCATCCGGGTCGATCCGCCCACCAGCAGGATTCGATTCACCTGGCGCCAATCCATTTTGGCCGCCGCCAACAGTTGCCGACATGTGTAGGCGGTCCGCTCCAAAAGGTCTGCGGTCAACTCTTCAAACTTTTCCCGGGTAACTTCGATGTCGGCGATTCGGCCTTCATGGACCACCCGGACCTTGGTTTTCATCCGGGCGCTAAGCGTATGTTTGGCCTCCACACAGGCTTCGATCAGCCGCTGCAAGCCGGGCGCCGTTTGGCGAGGGTCCAGGCCGTGGGCCGCTTTGAATTGCTCGGCCACGTAATCGACCAGGCGCAGGTCCCAATCCCGGCCGCCCAATTGCACGTCGCCGTCGGTGGCGATGGTGCGGATATTGCCTGGGGCTAAGTGCAACAGGGTGACGTCGAATGTGCCGCCGCCCAGATCATAGACCATGACCGTCATCTCTTCTTTCGGGGCGCCGGAGGGAGTGAGAAATCCCACCGCCTCGCCGAAAGACAGGGCGGCCGCGGTCGGCTCATTGACAATGTCCAATACCCGCAACCCAGCCATTTCGCCGGCGTCGGCCGTGGCTTTGCGACGCAATTCGTCAAAATAGGCCGGCACCGTGATCACCACCGCCGTGTCCGGTCCCAAGATGTGCAAGACGTCCGCCTTCAATTTCCGCAGGATGCAGGCTTGGATGACTTCTGGGGGCAGATATTGGCCTCGAATCGGCTTGCTATAGACGGGCTGGCCCATGTCGCGTTTGACGCACTCGGCTACCCGATCGGGGTAGAGTATGGCAGCGGCTCGGGCCTCTTTGCCCACAACCACCTCGTAGTCGTCAAAAAACACCACACTCGGGGTAAGAATGTCCCCTTCGCTGTTGGGGACCATCGCAGTCCGGCCCGTATGATCCACCCAGGCCGCCGAAGAATTGGTCGTACCTAAATCAATGCCGATCGGTTTGAGCTTACCCATGCACCGGTTCCACGGAAGGTCCACGTCCCCTTTCTCTGAACCCCACAAGGGGTTGATCAAGGGAACCCCCACCAACGAGGGGGCGGTTGTGGATTCCCTTATCTTCGAGGGGCTTCTTTTTAGTCTAACCGGCCCTCCCGCAATGCTCAAGTAAACAATCCGCCAGACTTGGGCCAAAATAGGGGGGGCTTTCTGCCAGACTTGCAGAGTCGGACTTTTTGGAAAAGCTTTAACTCCTTAAATGCCAAGCGGTTAGAACAATAAGCGCGTCGGCAAACGCCGGCGTCCGGATATCCCCACCCCCATAGACAACCCTTCCCGCCTGGGGTTGCGAAAGTTCGATTCCGAAAAACAGACGGCCCTTGGCCGACTCCTAGGACGCCCTAAGAGAGCAGAATGGAAACAGCGGGGAGAAGGAAGAATAGCTGTTACGGATTGGCGGCGTCTCGTTTTACCCATTTGCCGGCGATGATACGGGCGGCTCGCCGGGCGCCGGACAAATCCCGAACCGTGGTTCCTTGGCCAGCGTCAAAGTGCAGCAGCAGTTCGGTGGCTTTGTCCTTCTCCAGACGTTCAGGGGGGGTGAAATTGCTGGTATATCGGACGATGTACGAAATGCGGACCTGTTCAATGGTTCCGTGGAAGAAGTTGGCCAGGCCCCCTTTGGGCGAGGAACTGGCGCCAATCAACAACTGCGGCGGTCCAGGCCGATGCCGCGAAACCGAAGAAGCCGTATATTGCCTCCGCCCGTTCACAAATATCCGAATATCTTGTCCATCGTAAATGGCGGCCAACATCACCCGTTGGCCGATTACCGCAGGGTCTTCCGAATAGGTGTTCCGTAAATACCGGGCTTGGAAGAAAAAGATCCAGTGTGCTTCCGAGGAACTCCGGTTAGGGTCTTTGGCCAAGGCCAACATCCAGCCTCCCGCCGGGGTCATGTTGCCCACGATGGCGCCGTCTTGCTTGGCGGAGTCGGCTTTGAGGATCACTTCCACGGTCAGTGGTTTTGAGCCGTCGTATGGAAAATTCGGAACCGTAACATAGGTCTTTTGACCATCGAAAAAGAGGACCATATCGCCCTTTTTGCTTCGGCCGGGTTCTTTTTGGGCTATTGCCGTGCGGTAGGTTTCCAGCCGGCGCTCGATGGAGGTTTTCGACAGGCCGGTCAAGTTGGGCAGGGCCTGCTCATACCAATAGACCGCCCGGCCTTGCATGGCCAACCGTTCTTCGCCCGACGCCTTCTCGCTTAACTCCCACCAGCGGTCGCCCAATTTCTGTTGGACGGCGGGGTCTTGCGGGCCTTGCAGGTCTTGGCGGGCTACCTCGGCCAACTCTGCCTGGCTTCCCTTGGCCAAATAGGAAAGGGCCTTTTCCCATTGCCCTACCTGAAACGCATACCACCGGCCCACGGCCAAATTGGCCTCCGGATCGTTGGTGTCCTGGGCCAATTTGGCTATCTGGTCGCGCACTTTTTCATACTCTTGAACCATGCGTTCGATCTTGCCTGCCCAGGCGGTTACCGTGCGCGGCAAATCGGCGTCTTTGCATTTCCTGGCAACTGCCAAAGCCGCCTTAGCAAGCCGATCCGCGGCGGAATAATCATCCTCGGCCAAGGTCTCTTCGGCGAGGTTTTGGATCATTTCGAGCCGAGCGCGCAGAAGGGATTCATCCGCCGGAGCAACAGACCCCTTTTCTACGGCGGCTGCTAACATCTGTCGAGCATTCCCCTCGAAACGCTGCGACAGCCCATCCAGAGCTTCCTGCAGCAACGTCGCATCCGCTGCTCGAACCGCCCATTCCGCCGCCATTTGGAAAAGCACATATTGGGCCGCCGGCTGATCGTTGGTTTCAAGGGCATGTTCGAGGAGCTTCTCGGCCAATGCCTTCTGACCGCCGCCTTTTTCCGCCGCGGCAAAGTCTTCTTTCAATAAAGAACGAATTTCTTCGGCGGCCTTGGTTTGTTCGGCCTCTCCGGGCGCCGGACGCTTCGGAATGGGCGTCCGCTCTTCCTTCTCTTTTACCTTTTCCTCCGAAGACGTTTCTGGTACAGAAGGCTTTTCAGACTCTTTCGGCTCCTTTTCGGAAGAGGGAGAAGACTTTTCTTTTTCGGAACTTTCCGGCTTCGAAGAGTCTGGAGGGCTTTTGGACGTACTATCCGGTTCTTTCTCCGAGGGCTTGGTAGTAGAGAAAGAACTCTCCTTTTCTTTAGGTTGTGGGGAAGATTGAGGAGAACCGGACGGGGGCCCCGGCGGCGATTGCCCCGATATGATTTTGGAAGCAACGGAATCTTTGGTCTGTGGACCAGAAACTCGTTTAGGATCCGAGGAAGGGGCGGTTTTGTTGTTTCCGGAAGATTTGCCAGAAGGATGGTCCGGCGGCTTGGTGGAAGACTGCTGGGAAGGACCTGAGGAAGCCACTTGGCGAGACTCAGCCCCATTCTGTTGCAACATCCATATCACCAGAACCACCAGCAACACCACTCCCGCCGCTCCAAGGGCCACAAAAGCAGGGCCTTGCCAGGCTCTGCGCCGGGCGCCCAGCACTCGGGCCACCGAGGTTCCGGAAGTCTGCTGGGCGCCAGAAAGGATCGGTCCTGGAGAAAAGGAATTTCCTAATCCCTCCTGGCCCTGCGGATACTCTGGGACCATCCCTGAGATACCCCCACCCGCCGATTCATCCCATCCCGATAAAGACAAGGGGGCTGGAGATGGGACGATGGGTTCGACTCCTCCCATCGTTCCTCCACCGAGAGGAGCTGCCGGGGGCGTCCATAGGCCTTGGGCGGCCAATTGGGTACGCAGTTGGGCGTCGTACTGCGCCTTCTTTTCCGGATTCAGCAAACAGACCTTCGCACCGGCGATCTCGTTGAGAATCTTTTGCGACAACTCCGAATAGGGCCCCGTCTGGAAAGATCGTACATGGGCCATCCGCGCATCCGCGGCATTGGAAATCACATCCGGATCCGATTCAAATAGCTCCACCCCCAACAGCCGATAATGGTTGGGCGGCTGATCCTTCGGCGGGATCCCTAACCACTTGCGATAGGGGTCAAAGGCAGTGCTCATGGATGTACCGTGGACTCGCTAAAAGACTTGTCCCATCCGTCGCCGGATTTTTTCCGGTTCTCCTGGAGGTTTGGTCGTCTGAGATTTCTAAAAGTTCCTCTCATTCCCTCTCAAACTCCCAAACCACAGAAAACCCTTGCAGAATCTTCCTCAAGATCCTGTGTTTCCCCGTTTCTTACCAGAGATTCTCGTAAAGAAGGCCGCTTTGCCAAGAATCCCCTGGATGAGGGATCGTAAAACCGATTCTCCTTGTCCTCTGCTGCTTTATTTTATTCCTGTGGGCCTTTTTTCCCAGGGGGCCTAACAATTACTACTTTTATCAGAAAAGTAATGTTACATTCAACAAAGATACCCCCTCCTTCGCCTCGCTCCTTGATTCTTCGGGATATAAACCATCAATTATTCGAAGAGTTTCGTAAGATATTGGCTCTTTGAGCCAAAAACCGTTTGCTCCTTCCTTGGATATGAATCAGGTAAGGCCAACCACCACAAGGAATTGGGGGCAGAAACACTTTTACCCCACGATATAGCGATTTCCCAGCCGAGAGGGGTACCAATCCCCATTCCACAGGAAATCTTTTTCACGAGCCTTTGGAGGGCGGCTGGCCCACGGAGAACGCCCCAACGAGGGGGAATGGACCAGAAAAAGTCGAGTTCCCCGTACCACTTCCGCCGACTAAATGGAGACGTCTGTTTCTATTCGGGGGATTGATAGAGTGTCATTCCCACCCAAGCGGGAGTCCAAAGTTTTTGTCTCTCCCCTGGCGAGAGATGGGGAGGCTGAAGAAGCTCTCTCCATTCAGCTAAAATCTGGAGTTTTGCAAATTTGGGATTTCCCCCGATCTTGTACACTACCGACCCTCAAAAATCACGGGATTTTTGAGGGTCCTGTTCAGTGTACGAACACCTGAACAAGCCCATTTTGCAAAACTCCAGTAAAATGTTACGAGATTCCTATTCCCGTGGGGGGCCTTTGGGGCGGGATTTCTTTTCCTTGTGGCCCTCTTCCTGTGGAGCGGGTTCCTGGGGCCGCTCTTTTTTCCGTGGGACAGAAGGAGGGCCTTCTGAGACGGCCCCGGGAGGTGGTTCCGATGGGGTACCGGGAGGATATTTGGGCGGAACACAATAGGCTTCCAATTCCACCGCCGAAAACTCCCGCTCCCCAGATTCCCGAAATCCGATCAGTTGAATCGCCCGCACCGGACGGGCTGGAAAACTGATCACCTGCCAACCCATCCACTGCCCCTTGTTCCGATCGACCAACGGGGTAAACCGCTTCCCGTCGGTGGACACGGCTAGAATATATCCATAATGCCTCGGCCGGTATCCGAATCGCGCGACCAACAGAACTCGAATCTCTCGCAGACTGTACAGTTTCGGAAACGTGATGGTCCAACTACACGGGCTCGTCCCATAGGCGGCGTAGGATTCGGAAAGGCGCCCGTCGATCAAATAGCTCCCGCTGGTATTCGGACCAGTCACTTTTGCCCCGGCGATTTCCAGGGCCACATTGCCCGGAACCACTTCGCCCCGCTGCCGACGAGTAAACAAGGGCGGCGTCGTAGGCAGTTTCTCTAACTGCCGTTCCGCATTCAGTTTGTCCAAACCGGACAAGTCGGGCAAGGCTCGCTGATACCAATAGGCCGCCCGAAGTTGGATATGTCCTTTTGCCTCCTCCGTTTCCGAAGCCGCATATTTCATCCACCGCTCGGCCAGCAGAAATTGCTCCTTCGGGTCTTCGGGCGACTTCAAATCCGACTGGGCCAAGGAAGCCAATTCTTCCGGTTGTCCTCGGGCCAAATGGGGAAGACCTTTCTCCCAAAGTCCTTTCAAGAAGCAATGCCAGCGTCCTACTACGGTGTGAGCGGCCGGATCATCCGGGGTGGAGGCAAGCTTTGTTTCCGCGGCACGGAAGGCCTCGGATTGCTTTTGAAATACTTGCAAACAGTGGTTCCGTCCGACGATCTCCTGAATCAACTCGTTGTCTCCAGACCGCTTCACGATGCCGGAGGCCAATTTATAAGCCCCGGCGGCCTGCTCGATCTGATCCGCCAGGATCGCATCTTCCATGACCATCAGCCCTAGATCAGCCAACTCGTAGGCTACCAGCGCCGGCTGCGGAGCGGTGCGGAGCGCGTTGAGGGCTTTCTCCAACACTTCCAGCTTCATGCTGATCGGATTGATGGTAAATCGGGCGCCCGCCGCGTCGATTATCTCAAACCCCTTTCGCAGATCACCGGCCGACGCCGCCAGTCCACTGGCCAAACCAAAAAGCACATACGCCGCTGCTGGATCGTCCTGGGTGGCGATGGCTTCTTTCAGGAGCTTGTCTGCCAGAGTGAGTTTTTCCGGGGGGAGTTTAGCCTCGGCCAACTCCTTTTTGAACAAATCCCGCACCATCGCCTCCGCTCGCTTTTGCTCCTCGGGGCTGGGCGCGGGGCGTCGAGGAGTTTCAGCGGACTGGAGAGGAGCTTCTTCTTTGCCCGTAGGTTCCTCCGGCTTGGAGGACTCTTTTTCTTTCTCTTTTTCCGAAGCAGCCGATTCCTTGGGAGGAACGGTTTTTTCCGATTCGCCCGCCGGCGCATCTTTTTCTGGCGGAGATTTTTCCCCGCTTGTTTTTTCCGCCGGGGTTTCTGAAGCCATCTCGGCGGGAGACTTTTCTGATTTCGCCGCCGACTTTGGCTCCTCTTTGGAAGGGCCTGCTCCGTCCGAAGAACCCGCGGACGAGGAAGATTTTTCAGAACCGCCCGAAGGAGAAGTTACGGAAACCTTCTGGGCCTCGCCAGAACCCGAAACCTTTTCTGAACCAGAAGCGCTGGGCGAATCGGCTCGGCCAGAGCCCCCTTCCTTCAACGCCGGTGTCTCTGAAAGGGAACCGGAAGCGGAAGAACCTTTTTCAGCCGGGGTTGTTTCCTCCGGGGACGGCTCCTCTGCTTCGGCGATTTCGGAAGGTCCAGACCGTCGGCTGGCGACGACAGCCGCTACACTTGCGCCCAGCAAAACGAGTACAAGTACACCAAAGGCAACCATCCAGAAGGTGCGGCTTCGGCTGGCCCACCCACTATGGAGGGCTGATTGCCCTGCAGGAGCTGTAGTTCCTTCCACTGGATGGGACCATGCCCCTGTGGGCGCCATTCTGGTTTCTGGGGGAAAGGGGGGAGGAAGGACCGGCGGCCCCGAGGAAACTTGTGCTCCTGCCGCGGCTAGCGCCGCCCGAAGTTGTTCGTCATACGCCCTCTTCTTTTCGGGATCCAATAGAGCGGCCTTGGCGGTTTTAATCTCCTCTAAAATCTTCTCCGCCAATGCCCTATGCGGACCGGCTTGGAAGTTCCGAAGATGCACGATTCGGGCGTCGGCAGCGTGCGAAATCACATCGGGATCGGCTTCAAACAGCTCTACTCCCAACAACCGATAGTGATTCGGCGGCCTCTCGGCCGAACGGATACCAAGCCACTTGACATACGGATCGAACGATTCGTGAGCTTGCATGATTCGGCTGCCTTTGTGAGGGAGGTAGAGAGGTAGGAGGGGTTTGGATCCGGGGGTCGGGAAATGAGCTATCTTCGGGTGCGAAAAAATTGAGTTACCAAAGCGATTACGCAGACACCTTCCCCCCCAACAGCCGCCGCAAGGAGACCCTTTTTACCATTTGCTAGGAAGATCAAAAGGTTCTGCCGGATTCTGTCGTGTGTTCCTAAAACCTAATTTACACACATTCCGGCAACCAGGATATACCTCTCAGGGTGGGTGAGGGGACTCGAACCCCCAACATTCAGAGCCACAGTCTGACGCTCTAACCGATTGAGCTACACCCACCATCCACACCAAAAATACCACGCACCCCCAACCTATGACTATATGCGAACATTTTTCTCTCGTCAACCAGCCGAACGGCTTTTTCCTTCCGAGGGTTGACGAAGTGGGCCAAATAGGATATGTATAATCTTTTGCCCCGTGGCGGTTCCTCTGCCTATAATGAATAAATGGCGGATGATTGAGGACTGCGTCTTCCAATTTGATAGGGGAAAAACCAAAGGATACCAGTCATGGCACATAAGAAAGGTCAAGGTTCTAGTCGAAACGGTCGGGATTCAAACCCCAAATATAGGGGGATTAAAAAGTTTGGCGGCGAGTTCGTCCGAGCCGGTTACATCCTCGTCCGCCAAGTCGGTACCCAGTTCGTCCCCGGCCGAAATGTGGGAATGGGCAGAGATTTTACGCTCTTTGCCCTTCGCGACGGCTATGTAGTGTTCGACCGAGGCGGCCGACGCGTCAACGTGGTGGACTCGGTCAACTGACCGAGCCATGTTCGTCGATGAAGTAGAAATCTACGTCGAAGCAGGCCGAGGCGGCGACGGTTGCATCAGCTTCCGCCGGGAAAAGTTTGTGCCGCGCGGCGGTCCCGACGGCGGCGACGGCGGCAATGGCGGCAGTGTGATCATCCAGGCCCAGGAGGGCGTCGATAGTCTGGCC
>JAKPGL010000093.1 GCA_029550925.1 Planctomycetota bacterium | reverse complement strand
TTGGTGAGTTTTCAGAGAAAAAACCCTTTGGAAATTTTCTCCGGGAGGTTTTCGGATCGAAGAGGAGAGTGTTTTTCTAAGTTTTAATATATTAAGGACTTAGAAATAAATATTATCCGTTCAGTAGACTTGGAACTACTTAGATCTAACAAAACGGCTTTTCGTACTCACTTCCTCCAGCGGGGAGAATAGGTCGAATCTTTTGGAGCTTCGTTTTATTAGAGCCTCTAATTCCGCTTTTATCTTTGTGGGCCTTGAAGACAGGCTAAAGGGCTTTCAAAGCCCAAAGAGGAGTCAAAAACACCGATCGCTATCTTCGTAGTATAATCACCCCTCCCCCTGGCCCTGTCAAGCATGTGGAGAAAAAATTTTCCAAAAATTTCGAGGGCAGAATATGGGGGAATTGTGTACCTCATGGGGCAATCGGGAGGGGAAAACTCGGGAGGGGGAATTTCCAGAAAAGAAAAGTTTTGCGGACCTGTTGGGCTAGCAAGACTTAGATTGATTTTTAGTAACACTTTAGCCGAGTGAAGAACATTCGCCGCTGCCCAGGAGTGGGAGAGGCCTGTAGGGCGTAGGCACTGCCTACGCCGAAAGACGGCTGAAGGGACCTAAAAGCCTCCTTGTTTCCTTTTTCCCCTCACCCTAACCCTCTTGGAGCGGTGGGGAGAGGGGAGAAACCTAGGACCAACTCCATTCGGCTGAAATGTTACGTTTTTTCTACCCTTTATTCGGCGTTGGCTTGCCGGAGTAGGTCCTGCCAAAATTGTCGGGCTGTTTGGTAGGCTTTGAGTAGCTCCGGGGTGGCCAAGGGGGGCTGTTTTTGGAGCATCGCCTCCCGCTCCTGGAGCCAGGTCAGGAAAAACTGGACCGCCGACCGACTGATCCGCCGCTGCGGGCCGATCCGCACATAGTACGGCCCTGTCATGGCCAGCCGATAGGTGGGCGGCGTCTCGGCCATCGCACGCACTAAAAACCAACCGCTCTGCTCAAAAGTGAGTTTTGGCAATCGGCCCGATTTCTGATACTGCTCAAAAGAAACCGAGTGGGCCACCTTTCCGTTCTGAATGATCTCTAAATACGGCACCTTTTCTCGAGTGGACAAGCTCAAAGCGAGTTCCAACTCCAGCTTTTGGCCTTCGGGGGCGGTAAACTCATGGCCGGGCGGTTTGCCTTCCACGCTGAGCCGCACGAGCGGACCGTTGGTAACCATCACCCGCCCCTGGCGAAACGCTTCCCACCAGGTCTGCCAACTGGGCGGGCCTTCCAGATGCACATATACCCGGTTATAGCCGACCGGATTGGGGCACAGGCCGCTGGCGCTACCGGCCGAGGGAGGAAGGCGAATCCCGCATTCGAGAATCTGAAAATAAATATACTGTCCCCAAAGCCCATGCCCCCATCGGCCCGGAAATCGGGCCATGTCTCGGCGGCGTCCTTCCTTTTCCTCGGCCAGCCACTCGTTTCGGCGAAAATGGCTGTGCAGCACCTCGACCGAATCCACCTTACCCAGGGCAAGCCACAACGGTAGGTCCCAACTGTAGGGCCAAACGACATCCATCCAGAGCGTCTGCTGGCCTGAAGGGGTGATATACCGGGCAGGTTGGGAAGGAGCATCCGCCTCCGGAGAAGTGGCCGACTGAGAGCTCGCTTTGGCCTCCAGAAGGTGCAAGAGTTGTGCCTCGGACAAAGGTGCCGCTTTGCCTCCCAACCCGCCTGCTTTGTCGGCAGAGGACTTTGAAGCGTCCTTTTCTTGCGGGAGCGATTTTTCCGACGGTTTGCTGGGCGCTGGAAGTATGGGCCATCTTCCATCCAGAGGAACCAATAGATACGTACCGCCGCTATTTTCTAGCAAAAGCCCGGGCCGATGCAGTCGCTCTGCTGGGCCGGTTCGGGTTGGTTGGAGCAGGCCGGTCGGTGGATGCTGTCTGGGGGGCGAAGCCGGGCCGGACCGGTCGGCCGGAGGTTCGGCGGTTTTGGCCCCGGCGGGTTCTGCCCGGACGGCCAGGAAAAGGTCTTCGGTCTCCAGGAGCAGCGGCATTTCCTTTGCCGGTCGAGCCACCAAAAGATCGCCCGCATACCAGCCTTCCGAAGCCATATCGACAAACCGTGGCAGTTCCACCTGTTGGGTGTCATTAGAATCCCGTTGGATGGTAAAATAGCCGCTCCGCACGGCGTATTCTGGCCCCCGCTCGATCTCGAACTCGTAGGTGCCCAACGGCAACTTCAACCTCACCTGCCCCGGGAAGACAAAATGGTCGTGCCAAAACGGCAGGTCTTCCGGGCGCCAGGGCCGACCTTTACTTCTCCGGAGATGGATTCGGCAAGGGATGGGCTTGCCGATGGCAGGATCGACCACCGTCAACTCCAACTCTCCCCGAGCCGACTGGAAGGCCCACGCCTGGCCTGCTTCCCAACCCCGGATTTCCCATAACCCCGCCCCAACGGCGACCAGCCCAACCAGCCCCAAAACGCAAAGAAAAATCCCCCCCAGGCCCCGACGGCTCTCCCACGCCTGCCGGACAACCCCTCGGAACCAACCAGCAAGACGAAACACCTTTTTCTCTCGGATTGCATTTCGAGGAATTTCAGAATTTATATACTGCATAGGAGTTTCCAAAATTCTATTGATGTACATATTTTGACATTTTAGGCTTGTCCCGGACTGTCGTCATCCCTTCACACAACCATACCATATTCTCCGTTTCCGGAGCGGCGGAAACCGGCCAGAAGTATCCCCAGGCAGACGGCCGCCTATTGACAGAGGATCGCTGCATCGGCTATGAGATGGTTGGGTGAGTGGCTGTCGGAGGTCGGTTTGCCGTTGGAACCGGAGAAGAACTCCGCCCCGCATGGGACGCCCTCGGCCCCTGGTAAGCCCGAACATCAGGCCACTACCTACCCTTTGTTGTTTTACCGGCTTGCCCTTTTGTAGTCTCGAAGAACGAAAACAATGCTCTTTTCTGAAGGAGGATCGCCATGAAACGCGCTTGCGGAGTGTGTTTAGGAGGGGTGTTTTTTGCGGTGGGACTGCTGGAGGCGGTTTGGGGTTGGGCGGCGTCGGCGCCAGTGGCTAAATCTGAATCGGTCAATTACGGTCGGCCTTTCGAGACGGCCGCTCGTCCGGCTCTGATTGCACTACCGCCTGGGGCGGTAAGACCGGAAGGTTGGCTGCGAGACTGGTGCCTGGCCGCCCGCGACGGCTACACCGGCCACATGGACGAGGTCCACGAAGAGTTCCGCAGGGCCTGGGCCGAGGATCACAAAATGACTGGTCCTCGGCTGAATTGGCCGCAAGGGGCTTGGCCCTATGAAGGCGGCGGATACTGGTTCGATGGTTTGGTCCGCTTGGGGTATATCCTACAGGACCAGGGGTTACTCGAGCAGGCCAAGCGCCGCCTGGACGTGGTGGTTACCCATATGAATCCCAACAGTATCGTGTTCCTCTGGTGGCTGAACAAGAACAACCCCGAGGATGCGAAGGCGGTTACTTGTGATTCGGGTTGGCCTATTTGGGCCTGTGGGTTGTTGGGCCGGGCGATGGCGGCCTATTACGCCGGTTCCGGGGATCGCCGAGTGTTGCAGACATTGGAGGCGGCATATAGCGGGGATCGGAGTTGGGTGCGTCTGGGCGGCGGCATGTCGAGCATCTGGCCTGCCCTGCAAACCTACACCTGGACCGGTAACAAGCAGATCGCCGAAGCCCTCAGCGCCCGATTGGCCAAAGAGAATAAGGACTTCTTGCCCAGTCCGCCCTGGGACCGGTTTCGTCGGCCGCCCAATACGAAACCCGGCGCCGAACCGCCCGAACACGGCGTGCTCTTCCACGAAGCGACCACGGCATGGGCCTTGGGGTATCTCTGGACGGGCCAGCGTGAATACCTCGACACCACCCTGGCCTGGCACGACTTGCTGCATCAGATCGCCATGCAGCCTTCCGGGGTACCGGTGGCCGACGAATACTACGGACCAACCGGCGCATTTCGAGGAACCGAAACCTGTGTGGTAGCCGGGTACGAGTGGAGTCAGCTCGTGCTGCTCATGATTACCGGCCAAGGATTGATGGCCGACCGGACGGAACGGGCGTTCCTGAACGCTGGCCCGACCGTGGTTTCACGGGACTTCCAAACCCATGTCTATTTCCAGAGTCCCAACCGAGTGGTGGACGGCTCCCCGTCGGCGCCCCATGGGCCGCAGGCGTCGGGGTTCTCTTACAAACGGAATCACTTCCCCTTGTGCTGCACGGCCGCATTGAACCGGATCACGCCGAACTATGTGATGCACATGTGGATGGCCACCTACGACAACGGGCTGGCCGCCGTACTGTATGGCCCCTGTAAAGTCTCGGCCCTGGCAGCCGATCGCGTGCCGGTGGAAATCACCTGCCGGACCGAATACCCCTTCAACGAGCTAATCGAAATGACGATCCAGCCAGCGCGGAATGCGACATTTCCGCTGTTACTGCGTATTCCCGGCTGGTGTAAGAAGGCCGAGGTGAGCGTCAACGGCGTCGGCGTAAACATGGCCATCGACGAAAAGCGGTTTCTGCGGATCGAACGCCTGTGGCAGCCGGGCGATGTGGTGCGACTGCGATTTCCAATGTCGGTGCAGGTGGAAATGGGCCGGGACCGGAACGCCCAGGACGCCCCATACGCAGCGATCAGCTACGGGCCGCTGCTTTTTGCCTTGCCGATTCCAGATACCGAAGGTCCGAATACGCCCGACCCGGCTGCCCGCTGGAAATATGCCTTGGATCTGCGGGCCAAGCTGGAGGATGCTGTCGTGGTTCAGCGGGGTCCGATGCCCGCCAAATGGAACTGGCCGTTGGACTGCCCGCTGAAGCTGCGGCTGCCGGCTTCGCCGATCCATTGGGACCTGGATGCCAAATCGCCCCGTTTGCCAGCCCAACCGACGCCCATCGCCAACCAGCATGAACAAATCACGCTCGTTCCCTATGCATGCACTAAATTTCGGATTTCGATGTTCCCGGCTATCTTCCCGGAATCGGTCAAGAAGTAGGCGTCCCACAGGTTTCAAAGGGAATTCTGGTATTCTGCACTGGGTTGTTGTCGGCCTCTCGACCGGATAGATTAGTAAGGAATTGGCTGCCGCGCCAGTGTTGATAAAGGCGTCTGGCTGCGGTGGAAACCATTCCTGAAGTCGATCACCGTGCTATTGGAACGGAGGAATTTTCCCATGGGACGAGCGAGAGGCAGAGGAACAACAGGAACAATGGTGTTTTCTTTTCTCCTGTGGAGTATCGTAGCGGGGCCTGTGGCGGCGGAAGAGACGGCAAAAACGACTCCCCCAGTTCCCCCGGCCAAGATACGGCAGTCGGACCAGCCGTCGGCCCAGAGCCCAGTAGGGCAGTCTCCCGCTGTCGGCACGGTACTACTGAAAACAGATTTCTCCAAAAAAGAGGGGCTTGGCGAATGGACAGGCCTAGAGGACTCCAAAGCCCGATGGGTTCAGATGGACCCCAGCGGCGGGTGTCTGCTGGTGGACTTGCCGGCTGCTGAAGGCCAGAAATCCTGGTATGTCCGGCGGGCGCTGCCGGTAGAACAGATCCGGGGGACCAAAGTAGGGGTGGAGTGTCGGATTCGGGCCGACGGGGTGGCCCAGCCGCCGCACAACTGGAACGGCGTCAAATGCATGGTCCATACCGTTTCCCCGCTCGGTCCTCAATGGGTGCATTCTCACCCACTGTGGGGCACGTTCGATTGGCGTCCGGTGGGCTTTGTGGCGGAAATTCCGCCGGATGCCACCGAAGCCTGGCTGGTGCTGGGCCTGGAGAATACGCACGGTCGGGCCTGGTTTGACGATCTGCGGGTGCGGGTGGTGGGGCATCGCCGACGAAGGCCAGCAACACAGCCCTCCGTTTCGGAACCGACCGCTCCCGCCGTAAAGACCGGCCCACAGGCCACCACCCCGGGGCTGCCGCCAGGCGTAAGGCTTCGTGGAACTATGATCAGCCCCCAGGTTACCGAAGAAGACCTTCGCGTCTTGGGCGGCCAGTGGAAGGCCAACCATGTGCGCTGGCAACTTCTTTGGGGCGGCTTTCCACATGGCCCGGCGGATCGAGCCGATGTCCAAGAATATGAGGCCTGGCTGGAATCGGCCTTGCAGCATCTGGATCGGCTGCTGCCGGTGTGCCGGGAACTGGGGATCAAAGTTTGTATCGATCTGCATACGCCGCCCGGTGGACGGGATCCGGATAGTGTGTATCGCATGTTTCGGCAAAAGCAGTTTCAAGAGACGTTTGTCCGGGTTTGGGAGAAGATGGCCCGGCGCTATCGGGACGAATCGGCCGTCTGGGGCTACGATCTGGTCAACGAACCGGTCGAAGGGCTGGTACCGGATGGGCTTTTGGATTGGCGGGCACTGGCCGAGCTGACGGCCCGAAGGATTCGTCGCATCGACCCGCATCATGCGATCATCGTCGAACCGGTTCCTTGGGGGGTGCCGGAGGGATTGGACTGGTTGGAGCCGTTGGATGTACCGGGCGTGGTTTATAGCGCTCATATGTATATGCCATTTCCGTTTACCCATCAGGGTATCCACGGCAATCCGGCCGGTGTGAGTTATCCGGGCCAAATCGCCGGCCGATATTGGGATAAGCAGGCCCTCCGAGAAGCCCTTCGGCCGGTGATCGAATACCAGAAGGATTACCAGGCGCCGATCTACATCGGCGAGTTTAGCGCCATCCGATGGGCGCCGGGCAAAAGCGCCTATAACTATCTTCGGGATGTGATCGAGATTTTCGAGGAGCACGGCTGGCATTGGGCCTATCATGCGTTCCGAGAGTGGGACGGTTGGAGCGTAGAGCACGGTCCAGACCCCAAAGACCCAAAACCCACGACACAGCCGACAGACCGCCAACTTCTTCTCCGCCAGTGGTTTGAGAAAAACCGGCCCGGTTCAAGCAAATGAAGAAAAGTTGGTTTTAGAGCGAAACAAACCGCCGATTTTACAACGGCGCATCCTGACCGTTTCGGCTTCCGAGCCTTTGTGCTCACTCCGGGACAAACCCGTAACGAGGTCCAACCGAGAGGAAGCCCCAGAGAAATCGTTCTGGGGGCTGTTTCTGGAGAGTTCCATTCTTAATGCCTAGGACGACTAATGGGCTTCCGGTAAAATACGGCCTTTTCGGCGTGCTGGTGCGGCGTGATCTAAGTAGCCCCCATTAGCAAACGGGGCGGCCCTTTCGAACCGTCAGCGCCACGCGCAGGTCGCAGACATTCGTGTGCGTCGGCCCGGTCTGAATCAAAGAACCGGTTTGGCGGAAGAAGCTGTAGGCGTCGTTTCGGGCCAGGAAGTCCGCCGGCGGAAGGCCCAGGCGGAGGGCCGACTGAATCACTTCCTCGTCCACCCAAGCGCCGGCGGCGTCGGTTGGCCCGTCTTCGCCGTCGGTCCCGCCGGAAAGCAGCAGGATTCCTGCTCCGGGACGTGAGGAGGACTCGGACAGCTCGGGCGCTTGGGGTGAGGGGAGGGCCAGGGGTTCTGACGAATCGGCCGAAGGCCGATCGTGCTGGAGCAAGTAATTCAAGGCGGCCAGGACCAACTGTTGGTTTCGACCACCCCGGCCGCGCCGGGCCGGCTCTGCCAGTTGCACCACTGGTTCGCCGCCGCTTACCAGGCAGTCCCGCTCTGGGTCGGCTCGCATTTGGAGTGCTCGTTGGGCAAGCTGAACGCCCAGATCATCGGCCAGGCCTTCGGATCGGCTGGCGGATTCTTCTACAGGCAGGTATCCCCGGCGGCGGGCTTCCTGGGCGGCCGCCCGAACCGCCGCGGCATTATTGCCGATGACCACATTGACCACCCGGCACCCGCTGGCAGTTACATATAGGTCAGCATTTCCAACCCTCGGACTAACCTCCGAGGCGCTGCCCTCGGCCCTCGCCTCTGGCGTCTCTGCTCGCTGCCCTCGGTCCTCGGCTCGGTCTGCCTGGGCCTGGAGGACTTGCCAGACTTGCGGCGGTACCTGGTCGGGCCGGGGTTGAAACTGCCGGAGCACCTGGAGGGCCGCCTCCGGGGTGGAACTGTCCGGCACAGTCGGCCCGGAAGCAATCACATCCAACGGATCGCCCAGCACATCCGAGATGATCAAACTTATCAACCGACCGGCCCGACAAGCCTGGGCCAATCGGCCGCCTTTGACTAGGCTCAGTTGCTTCCGAACCGTATTGAGTTGTTCGATATTGGCCCCGGCAGCACTCAAAAACCGGGTAACCGCCAATTTGTCGGCCAGGCTAATGCCGTGGCTCGGTGCGGGCAGCAGGGCCGACCCGCCGCCAGAAATCAAACACAGGCACAAATCCTCCCGCCCCGCCGAACCCACCAGCCGAAGGATTTCTTTCGCACCGGCCAAACCGTCTTCGGTCGGTTCGTTTACCCCGGCCGGACGAGCCGGGTGCAGATGAATCCGCCGAAGCGACCGCAAACAATCTGTCGGCACATTTACCCAGCCAGTAAGCTCCTTTTCCTCCATGAGCCGGGGACCGAGGATTTCCTCCAAAGCGGCGGCCATGCCGGCCCCGGCCTTGCCGGCGCCAACCACCACGATCCGCCGAATGCTTCCTAGCGGGATGGTCTCCGGGCCGATGTGAAGCTGATCGCCCTCCACCCGGATCGCCTCCTGCATCAGGCGTTCTGAGCGGACCGCCTCCACCCCGGCCTGCCAGATGGCCAAGCCGTCCTGCCGGAGTTGTTCGAGCCGTCGGGAAACCATAGAATGATCCTTTTTGGCAATGGTATCGGACTGGTGTGTTATTGCAAATCGGAGCCTATTGTATGCCGACCGGTTGGGATCGTCAAAAGGTATTGGAATTGGCCAATGGGTTTCGGGCGGCGTGTGTATTGGCCGCCGGGGCGGACCTGGACCTGTGGAGCCTATTGGGGCCGGATCGACTTACTGCAGCGGAACTGGCCCGACGGCTGCGGGCGGATCTGCGGGCCACCACCGTATTTTTAAATGCTCTGGCCGCCCTCCAACTGCTGGAAAAACAGGGCGACCGATACAGCGTGCCGGAGGAGCTTCGGGCGTTATTGATCCGGGCCGAGCCGGCTAACCCGAATTTTACCGAGGCGGCAGACCCGAAATTTTCAAAGGGACATCCCCACCCCGAGCCGCCGATTCTGCCGATGCTTCAGCACCTGGCCAATGTGCTGCGTGCCTGGTCGCAGTTGGCCTGGGTGGTCCGGGCGGGGATCCCGGCGCCTCGGCAGGCCAGTATTCGGGGTTTTGAGGCGGATCGGGCTGCCTTTTTGGAGGGGATGCACGCCTTGTCGGCGCCGGTGGCCGATGGGTTGGTGGCCGAGTTGGGACCACCTCGGTTCCGGCATCTGTTGGATGTGGGCGGAGCGACCGGCACATGGACGTTGGCCTTTTTGCGGGCGATACCGGAGGCTCAGGCCACTATCTTCGATCTTCCGGATGCCAGGCCGCTTGTGGAAGCCCGATTGGCTCAGACGCCGCTTAAAGACCGGATCCGTTTTGTGGGCGGCGATTTTTACCGAGACCCCCTGCCGACCGGGGCCGACTTTGCCTGGCTCAGCGCCATTGCGCACCAAAACTCCCGCCAGCAGAACCGGGAACTTTTTGCCAAGGTGTGGGCCGCTTTAGAACCGGGCGGCCGGATCGGCATCCGGGATGTCGTGATGGAGCCTTGCCGAACCCGGCCCCTGCAAGGGGCACTTTTTGCCGTCAACATGCTTGTTAACACCGAAGGCGGCGGCACCTACACCTTCCAGGAGTTTACCGAGGACTTGCAGTTGGCCGGGTTTCAGACACCCCAATGGATCATCCGGCGGGAAGACATGAACTCGGTCATCCTCGCGGAAAAACCCAAGGAGTAGAGCGAACCCCCCTCGGCAGAAGGGTCCCCCAAAGGATTTCCAAAGCCGGGGAAGCTGCCAGTCGATAACGAAAAAGGCAGACCGCGTAATCGAGATTATCAAAAAGGGGGACGTATTTTATCTGTTTGCTCTATAGTTTTCAAATTACCCAGATTACGATCTGTTTGGGTAATCCTGGCAGAAAGTAAGGGGGTTTTCATGGACCCTCCCGCCTTCATGGAACAAGTGCAAATCCTGGCCCACGACGTGTTGCTGTGGATCGGGTTCGGAACGCTGGTGGGCCTGGTAGCCAAAGCGATCATGCCCGGTCGAGACCCCGGCGGAGCGGTAGCCACGCTGCTGATGGGGATTGCCGGTACGGTGCTTGGGTGTGCGGTGCTAAGCTATTTTTACGAAGGGGCACGCATTTCGCCGATTAGTGTCGTGGGCTTTGCTGCGGGGACCGGCGGGGCGTTTGTGCTGCTGGCCTTCTATCGGATTTTGGGAGGGTTTTGGTTTAAAGAAGGGGCGGTCCCTCCGCGGCATCGGGTCTATCGGCGTGCTGCCCGCCGCCGAACGTATGTTCTGGAAGAGTAATGGCCAGAGAGCTAGAACTTGCTGGCGTCCACGGCCTGGCCGTCTTTCCGGTTGGCCAACCGCTGGTGAACGGTCAGATCGATCGAGAAACTGATCGAGCGGACTGAGCCATCGCAAAAGGCTATGTTCACCCCGCTGGGATGCGCACTGCCGAAGGTAAGTCGCAGCCAGTAGCCGGGTTGGTCCCGCCAGGGCGGATAGCTGGTGCTGCCCCAGCGGGCGATATCTTCATTCAGCCCGACATACATGGTTTCGTTATCGCCGCCGTCTTGGCCGGTCATGTAGTAGTCAGGGCAGACGTATTTTTCGCCGACCAAGTAGGTGTTGCTCGTGCCATCACGGATTTCCCCCATGGCCACCATGCTCAGCGGATGAACAATGCCGGTGGGACCAGCGGCCATCACGGCTTGGGCTTTTTGTTGCAGGGTTTGGTCGTCCGGGAGCGTGCTGGGGCCGCAATCGCCGTTGTAACAATGATCCGGCCAAAGACCGATGGAACTGGGATGGATTAATTTATCGCCCCCGTTGGCGGCGTAATCGGATTTGGCCACCTGGGAGACCGAATCGGCAAACTTGTACTGGAATCCCCAGTGGGGATAGACGGCAGGCCGTCGGCGGGTGGGGCAGTTGAAGACACTCAAGGGAGTAGAGAGCATCTGGGCGGCGGCTGCGGTGCGGGCAGAACCGGTTTTGCCCTGCTGAAGGTTATATAGCCCCTGCTGTTCTAGATAGGGCAGTACGTTGAAAATCCAGCCGCCCGGCTGGCGATAGTTGGCCCCCCGATCCGGATCGCCGATCCAGCCCCACCCCCAGCCGCCGGTGGGAAAGAAACCATAGGTCTGCTCATGATTGAGCATGGCCAGGCCGATCTGCTTGAGATTGTTGGTGCACTGGATGCGTCGGGCGGCCTCCCGGGCCGATTGCACTGCCGGCAGGAGCAGGGCAATTAAAATCCCGATGATCGTAATCACCACCAACAGCTCGACCAAGGTGAAAGCATGTCGCCTTTGCTTTGGCATGGGCACCCCTCCCTGTCAAATAACTGGAGTTTTGTAAAATGGGCTTGTTCAGGTGTTCGTACACACTGAACAGGTCCCTCAAAAATCCCGAAATTTTTGAGGGGTCGGTAGTGTACAAGATCGGTGGAAATCCCAAATTTGCAAAACTCTAGATTCTACGATTGTCCATAAATTTATCAATGACTTCCATAGGATGCAAAAGGCCTATGTCTCCCCTCTCAACGAAGGGTTGGAACCCCCCTTCTCAGCGAAACCGATAAATTATTGATAAAAGATGATAAAAGAGAAGCCTCCTGATGGAAACTTCATAGGGGTCGGCGCAGTTTTCGGCGCAGGGCTACCAGGCCGAACAGCCCTAGGCCGACACCGGCCAACACGTAGCTGCTCGGCTCCGGCACCCAGACCCATACGTTATCGAAGATGGCAGTTACCGTATCGCCCGACATCCGGGCCTGGCCGGTGATCATCACATAAAACTGCTGCGGCGTCCAATTGGTAAACTCTCGGGAAGCCACCAACTGGTTATCCAGATACATTTCGATCATCACATGCGTAGGCGAATCGCCCAGGGGGTTAAACACGAGCATCATGCCGTGGGCGCCCCGGTCGGCGTCCAACCGGTCCAGAACGCCGATATTCTCTCCGCGGCCTACCGGATTACCGCCCAAGCCGCCCTGGTCATTCCAATTGTACTGCCAGGCGTTTTCATTCACATTTTGCGAAAAGTGCAGGTAATGGTTGCCGTCGCCCCAAATCCAGATGCTGGACCGGTAGGCGGTGCCGCTGCCCTCCAGAGACACGCGTTCCACGGCAAAGACGGTGCGTTGATTGCTGGGGAATGCCTGGGCAGACCGGAGCGTGATGCCGCCCCAGTAGTCGGTGTTGGCCGTGCCGCTGATGACCAATTGGCCGTCCGCGTTAATCGAGGCCTGGATGGTTCCGGCAGTGCCAGGGCCTTCTCGTTCCAGGCCCTTTTCGATCACGTTCCAGGTGAGGTTATTGATGGTTGGCCCGGAGAAGGTGTCATGGATGAGCGGAAACTGGGGCGGCGAGACAAACGGGGCAAAATTGCCCGCTTTGACCTGCTGGAGTTCCGCCGCGGTCAGG
>JAKPGL010000092.1 GCA_029550925.1 Planctomycetota bacterium | reverse complement strand
TTGGTGAGTTTTCAGAGAAAAAACCCTTTGGAAATTTTCTCCGGGAGGTTTTCGGATCGAAGAGGAGAGTGTTTTTCTAAGTTTTAATATATTAAGGACTTAGAAATAAATATTATCCGTTCAGTAGACTTGGAACTACTTTTTCCTCCCAAGACTGAGCCTGGCGTATGAACCGGTGGTTGGCTACGGTGCTGATGTGGGCGGCGGGAGCGGCAGCCTATGCCGGTCCCATCCCGCCTCCCGTAAAAGACGCTTGGCCGTTTCCCCTGGAAAAACTTTTTGGCGCCCCGGTTCAGACGCCCCATCCGGCGGTGGTCCGCGTGGTGGTGCAGGAACGCAGCGGCCTGTCGCTCGGCTCCGGCGCCTTAGTTGCCGTGCAGGGGGCGTATGGGCTGGTGGTAACGAATTGGCATGTGGTGCGGGAGGCGGCCGGCCCCATCACCGTCATCTTTCCCGATGGATTCCGCTCTGGGGCTACCGTGCTGAAGGTCGATCCAGAATGGGATTTGGCCGCCTTGGCCATCTGGCGTCCCCAGGCGTCGCCCATCCCTTTAGCGGCGGAGATGCCTCAGTTAGGCGAGTCGCTGACGATTGTCGGATATGGGAGCGGCCAATACCGGGCAGCCACCGGACGATGCCTCCAATATCTTTCTCCAGGCCAGAATCAGCCTCCGGAAATGATCGAGCTTTCCGTCGGCGCCCGGCAAGGGGATTCGGGTGGGCCGATCCTCAATACCCGGGGCCAGTTGGCGGGTGTGTTATTTGGGGCCTCTTGGGGGCGCACCGCCGGCAGCTCCTGTCGACGGGTCCAAACCTTTTTGGCCTCGTTGACGCCGTGGTTTGGTCCGCAAGACGCCAATGCGCTTGCGGCAGGGCAGCCGCCGCCGGCTGGCGCCCCGGCCTACTCCTGGGAGTCCGCAGGAGGGGCCGGTTGGCGACTTGCCCAATTACCCGGCGGCCATATTCCAGCCGGGATCAGCTCATTCCCAACAGACCGCACCCCCAACACACCCTCGCCAACCCCGGGGGACTTTTCATCCGGAACCCCTCTTGCCAGGCCGATGGGCCAAGCTCCCTTGCCTTCCGCGGCCATTCCGGGGTACTCCTCTCCTCAAAATACCGGCGTGGTTGGTTCGGCGGCGTCCTCCCCAGGGGCGGACAGCAGACTGAGCGAAGACCTGGCCTCAACCGCTCCCCAGGTCCATTCCCTTCCGGTAACACCGCCTGGGAACTACTCCTCTGCTGGGCCGAACGCTGCGTCGGCCGATCCTGCGGGGCAACCATTCTCTCGGTTTGAGGCCGTTAAAAACTTTCTGGCTTTTGTAGGAGCGGTGGCCCTCCTGCTTTTGGCCGTTCGGGTTGTCAGCGGCTCACCCGTTGAGTAATCGGCCTCGCACCGTCGGTTTCGTCCTTCTTGCTTCGGCGGAAGTGCTCCATCGGAAGCGATCTAAGCGGTGCGGGGCAGCCACAGTTTACCGGCGATCGGCCTGGGCGCGGCGTTGGAACTGGTCGGCCATCTGGTGGGCGGCTGGATCGTCCGGCCGGAACGTCGCCAACCGGCGGGCCAACTCCGCCGCCTCCGCCCACCGACCTTGCTGTGCATAAAGAATCGCCATCGCCCGCACATAATCCGCCTCCGCCGGCTCCAGGGCCATCGCCTTTAAGAATTGCTCCCCTGCCTCTTTGGGTTGGCCGAGCTTTTGCAGGGCCAGGCCGTAGTTATAACGAATCCGTGCCTGCTCCGGGGCCAATTGCACTGCCTTGGACAAAAGTTTGGCCGCCTCGGGCAGTCGGCTTTCGTCTTCGGCCAAAAGCTGCGCTAAACTGAAATACCCCTCCGCCCGATCCGGCGCCTGAGCGATCATCTTCCGAAACTGTGCTTCGGCATCCGCCGGCCGACCGACCGAATAATACAGCCGGGCCAGGTTGTCCCGAACTTCCAATAAATCTGGCTGGACAGCCAGGGCGGCCTGATACTGGCGCTCGGCCAGGGAGGCTTTTTCGGCTGCCTGTTGCCGGAGTTTTTCCGCCCGGGCGGTTTGCCCCATTTTCTCTGCCGACTGATACTGATCAAAAATACGCCTTGCCTGCCGAGCGTATAAAATCCCCAGATTGTTCCGGGCGATCACCGAGCGGGGATCGAATCGAACCGCCCGTTCATACGCCGCCGCTGCCTGTTCCTCTTGACCGAGATGATCGTAGAGGATGGCCAGTTCCACGTGGGCCTCGGCCTGATCGGGCAGCGCCTCCAGACCTTCCAGAAGCTCCTTCCAGGCCCGATCAAAGTCCTGACCGCCCATGGTTCTCTGCCCATGTCGAACTAGCGCCCGAACCGCTTCCAGCCGGACCGCCCGAACCGGATCAGCCAGTAGCGGCGCGACCCGAACGGCCAACTCCTGCTCGGTGGCCTCCCGAAGAATACTCAAAGCGGTTGCCCGCACCAATGGATCCGAATCCTCCAGACCTTTCCAGATTCCTGGCCGGGCAGCCGGCCAAGCCCAGTCGCTCAAAAGCAGCAGGGCGCTGGCCCGTACAATGCTCGGAAGTTCCTGTTGCTGGACCACAGCCAGCAAGTCGTTAGAGGCTTCTGGCCGACGCTCTCGACCGGCGGCAATCGCCCGGGCAAACCGAGGCGGCTCGGTCCGCTGCTTGGGATACCACGCGCGCAGTTTTTCCGCCGCCCATTGGGCTGTTTCCCCTTTAGAAACGTCATGGTGGCAATGGTTACATGCATTGGGTACTCCCAAGGCCAGGGTCCCTTCCGGCCACGGCGAACGGAAACTATGGTCCCGCCGGGAATCGACCACCATGTAGTAACTTTCCGCCATGTGGCAATCGACGCACCGGGCGCCGGGCTTGCCGACCGGATGAAAATGATGCTCCGGTCGGTCATATTGGTCGGCCGGATGCCGCCCCAGATGGCAACCGGTACAGAGGCTGTTGTCCTTCGGATAATACTGGCGGGTCCGCACCGAATGGCAGTCCCGGCAGTCCACCCCACGGCGAAACATTTTACTCTGGACAAAGGAGCCGTATTCGTAGTCCTCTTCCAGAATCTGGCCGTCCGGATGGTATAAGGCCCTGGGATGGATGTAGGGCGTCCGATGGTCAAATAGCGCCGGCAGGTAATAATCGAGAAACTGTCGCGGCTGGGCGGTAAAAGTTTCTTGTTCGGGGCGGTCGGGG
>JAKPGL010000090.1 GCA_029550925.1 Planctomycetota bacterium | reverse complement strand
ACCGGCGGCACGATCACCGGTGTAGGCGAGGTGCTGAAATCCCGAAAACCTTCCGTGCGAATGACGGCTGTTGAACCGGCCAATAGTCCTGTCATCAGTCAAAAATTGGCCGGGCAGGAACTCAAACCCGGCCGACATTCCATCCAGGGGATCGGCGCCGGATTCATTCCCGATGTCCTGAACTTGAAGATCATCGACGAGGTGATCCAGGTTCAGGATGAGGATGCGATGGAGACGGCGCGTCGGTTGGCCCAACTGGAGGGAATCTTCTGCGGAATCAGTTCTGGGGCGGCTGCGTGGGCGGCTTTGCAACTGGCCCGACGCCAAGAAAACCGTGGAAAACTCATTGTCGTGGTCCTGCCCGATCTGGGCGAACGCTACCTATCGACCAAACTCTTTCCCGAGTAGTCGCTCTGCCATAGAAAAAGCAAAGCGGCCCGTTGGGCGGGGGCCAACGGGCCGCTGGGGCTTCAGGAGGAGGAGAGGACAAACGCGACCGATTGCTCGGGAAATCGGCTGGAGCGTCCTTTAGGCAGCAGGCTTAGGAGCAGGCGCCGGAGGAGCCGGTTGCGCTGGGGCCGGAGCGCCAGCAGGCTCGCAAGTAGCCGGGCAGCACGCATCGGCGCACCGGCAAGCTTTCCGGCAGGCCCGACGAGCACGAATCCGGTCGATCAACCGGGGCTTGCAGCAAGGATCGCAGCAAGCGGGCTCGCAGGTCTTCGGACCGCAGGTGGCCGGTTCGCAAGTCTTCGGCTCGCAGGTCTTCGGAGCGCAGGTAGCGGCGCAACGGCAGGCTTTCCGGCAGGCCCGACGAGCACGAATCCGATCGATCAGCCGGGGCTTGCAGCAAGGATCGCAGGTCTTCGGACCGCAAGTGGCCGGCTCGCAAGTCTTCGGCTCGCAAGTCTTCGGCTCGCAGGTGGCGGCGCACCGGCAGGCTTTCCGGCAAGCCAGACGAGCCCGAATCCGGTCGATCAGCCGGGGCTTGCAGCAGGGGTCGCAGCAAGCGGGCTCGCAGGTCTTCGGAGCGCAGGTGGCCGGCTCACAGGTTTTGGGTTCACAAGTGGAAACACAACACTTCCTCAATAAGCCTGCCTCAGCATGGGAGGCAAGCAGCAGGGCTGCACCAGCAGCCACAATCAGAAATAGGATGCGGCGGTTCATTCGACTGACTCCTTGTTAGAGGAACCGATTCAGATACCCACACACTCTGGCGCAGATACAACCTCTACGACCATTCTAGGGATAGGTATCGACGGCGTAGAGACCAAAGATTAACCAGGATTCCTATCTCAGCCAAACTATGTAGATTACGTGGTCTCAAAATATCAAATGAAAAGAATATGCCGAATAGGAAATCTATATCGATTAAGCAGTCTGCTAAAAATACAGAGAAATCTACACTTCCCCACGCTTTTTTCCCATGAAAAAACCTATTCTTTTGATAGACGTTCCTGTTTCCATCGACAAAACAAATTTTCTATCTCCCGGGACTTCTTTATATTTGAAAGAAAAAAACGATGACCAATTTAGTGCAAACTACCCAACCCCTATATTCCACCATCGGAACCGACCCCGACTTCCAAGAATTGGTTACCCTGTTCGTCCAGGAAATGCCCGAACGGATCCAAAAAATCCTGGACTGCTTGAATCAAGGCGACCTAGAAAACCTGCATCGCCTGTGCCACCAATTGAAAGGTTCAGCCGGCGGGTATGGATTCCCCCCTATCAGCGAAGCTGCTGCCCAGGTCGTCGATGCTCTCCGCAACCATTCCCCCGAAGAAGAAATCTGGCAAACGGTGAATGATCTCCTGCAGTTATGCCGTCGGGCCAAATCGGGGGGCCCTGCAGAAAAGAATCCCGCCAAAAAATAACCCACCCCTCTGAAGAAGGGAGAATCCTAAAGCTCTCCCTTTTCTCTATGGAAGCCCAGCAAAAGCCTCGGAAAGAATAAAACCCCCTTCCCGAAGCAATCCCATCTAAAGAGGGGTTCTAAGTAAGTCCGGTATTTATCTCCCCCAGGCGGCTATCGGCCAGCGGCCATCTTCAAGGCCACCAGATAGGGCACGGGTTCACTTCCCAGGGCGTTGAGCACGGTACCGCCAGCAGTGAAGTTATGGGTTACCCAATCCGGCTGTCCGTACTTTTCTAAAGCCGTTCCGCCTTCGCCCCCGCCCACATACACCTTCACTCCGGCATCTTTCATCCGTTTGAGTTGTTTCATGAATCGCCGGGTGCCTTCCTCAAACTGCGGTTCTTCAAACTTCCCGAATACGCCGTTATGGAAAGCGACTGCCTGTCGGCCCCGAACGGAATCCAAAAATTCGCCGATTTTCTTTTCGTAATATTCGCTAGTTTCCGGGCCAACATCTAGTTGTTGATCCTTCGGACCGATAGTACGAGAGACCCGGCCATCTTGCAGAACAAAATCCACGGGGAAAATGAACTGGATGCCTTTTTGCCGACCTTCGGCGATCAAGCGTTTGGCTTGTTCGACCCGTTCGGGCGGGATGTAGTACGGCTTGTCGGCATGGGCTGGGTCTTCCTGGACTCCGATCGAGAAGTCTTGGCCGTCGAGTTGGGCCGCCGCCTTTTTCAGTCCCATGGCCAACGACCCGCCGGTAAACACCCAGCGAATTTTGCCCCGGTTGATCATGGCTGTCAGGTCGTCGAGTTTGTCGATCTTCAGGCCGCTGGAGACCACGAGCACCGCTTCCAGGCACTCCATGAGCGGGCCGGTGAACTGCCCCCATTCATACTTGCCCATAGCCACCCGTTCCATCGCCGCCGGTACCACCAAACTGGAAGCGTCTAAACTGCCGGCCGAGAACGCCTCATGGACATACACCCGGGCCACTTTCTCGGCAAACTCATTGGCCAGCTTCGCCAGTCGGGGAGCCAGTTTGGGAATGTCATTCGCTTTGGCCTTCCAGAGTACCCGTTCGATGTCATATTTCCGTACGTTTTCCAACATGATCAGGCTGCCGGGCGCCGCCTTTTGGATGGCCGCCGACACCTCCGGCAGAATTTCCAACGTCTCCGGGTTCAACCAATCTTTGATAAAGGTGATTTCGCACCCCATGATCTCGGCCAGCCGATCTCGCACCTTGTTGAGCGACTTTTCCGGTTCGCGGCCAATATGGCCAAAGATAATCTGCTTCCAGCCGCGGTCTCGGCCGAATTGCAGGGTATCTTTCATACAGCGGAGTCGAATGTCGCCTTCGCCGATTTTTGCGCCAGGTTTTGCGTCCGTATCGCCGCGGACCAACACGGGCGTACCCGACGGCACATCGGCAAGGCTATCCAATTCCGGAATCGCCTTCAGATATTCCGGCAGTTCCAGGGCGGGGACTTCGGGATCACTCCCCAAAACACCTCGAAGCCATTTTTCCATCTTCTCGACCGTTACTTTCATGACCTACCTCCATTGGGAAAATGTCGGAAAATGCATCCCCTCAAAAGAGGGAATATGTTTTTGGAAGTTTTCGCTCTTTTCGAGGAGGTCCTCCGATAAAAGGGCGTCTCTCCCTTGACGTCGCCTCGGCGTGTAATAAAAAGCCACTCTCCGTTAAGACCCGGGTTTGGAGAAAGTTTCCGCCAAACACTCGGTCCCCTCTCCTTTCAAGGAGAGCCCCTCCTCCTCGGCCCCCAAAGAGAAAACCATTTTACTGGACAGGCCTGCTGCGATGGAAGGAGGGCGTCGAAACCTCCTTTTGGAAAAGCCCCCTTACAGTCGGGGCTGAACGAATCCCATCGGAGGGAATCCACGGAATCCGACGCCTTCTTTCTTTTCCCCTTCCACGTACCACCGTCTGTCAAGACGGTATCTCTCCGGTCAGCTTAGACCTGTTCCGGGACGATGTAAGGAGGCCGGTATTTCCGTTTTAGCAGCCGATTGGCCTCCTCGTCGCCGGGGAATTGTTCGGTTTTGGGATCGAACTGGATGGTTCGGCCCAGTTTATAGGCGATTTTTGCCAGGTGGCAAATCGAGCAGGACAGATGGCCGGTCAGGATGTCGGCCGTCAGGTCTTCTGGTTTTCGGGACCGCATAGCCTGGATCCAATTGGCGAAATGTTCTTTGTCCATCATGGGTTCGCCCGGCGTATGGGCGTAAGGTCCCGGCTCGCATTTGGGACCGAAGAATGTCCGGTAGGAAGAGTAGTCCGGGATGATCATATAGCCTTTGGTCCCGAAGAAGATGACGCCCACCACGTTGCTATGATCTACAAATGGATACTGGTCCCGGAAACCGGCTTCGCTGGGCGTGTACCAATGGCGGATTTCGAACGTAACCAGTAGGTCCTTCCCTTCCCATTGGCAAGAGAAGGTTTGTGTGTTGGGCGTATCGGCGTCATCGTCGGCGGCAGGCGGGAAACGACCGCCCATCGACTGCACCTTGGTCGGCGCCGTCTCCAGACCCAGCCCCCACCGGATAATATCAATGTCATGGACAGTTTGGTTGGCCGTATCGCCGCTGGCGAAATTCGATATCCAGTACCATCGCCGGTGCATGAAGGGGGAGTATTCGACCATCTCGGCCGGGCCGACCCAGGCGTCCCAGTCCAGACCGGGAGGCGGTTGGGTCGGTTTGTGTTTGCCCAGATGGCCCCGGATTTTGTAGGTCATGCCGCGGGCCATATACACATCGCCGATGATTCCTTCTCGAAGTTTGCGGATGCCTTCGATGATGTTGGGGCTGGATCGGCACTGGGTGCCCACCTGCACGATCCGACCGTATTTTCGGACCGCCTCGACCATTTTGCGGCCTTCCCAGATGTTGTGAGAAGGCGGCTTTTCGATATAAACATCTTTACCCGCCTGGCAGGCCCAGATCGTTTGCAGGGCGTGCCAATGGTCCTGGGTCGAAAAGCTGACCGCATGGATGGACTTATCTTCGAATAGTTTGCGCTGCTCGCTGTACCGGAGCAGTTTTTTGCCGGCCAACTGGGGATAGTGTTTTTCGGCCTCGGCCAGTTTCTGTTGGTCGCAATCGCAGATGGCCGCGATTTCGATGTTCATTGGTTCGGCCAATTCGGCCAAGGCGGCCACATGGGAGTGCATTCGTCCGCCCAGACCGACCAGCCCGATGCGAATCCGCTCGTTGGCCCCGCGAACGTTCTCGGCCACGATCGGCGCCGCCGCCGCAGAGACCGCCGCTGCCGTGGAAGTCTTCAAAAACGTTCTTCGACTTTGGCCTCTCGTTTCTCGTCGATTGCTTCCCATAAAGCATCTCCTTGTTGCAAAGGGACCCTCACATCTGTTGGCCTAACCCGATGGAGACCGTCATGGTGATTATCGCACACTTGCCGCCGCTGGAAAACAACCCCATAGGTCGGATCGCAAAATAACAAAGACTCGCCGAAAAAAGCGGCCAAATAGGGCGGGAGGTTTTCAATGAACCGGTCGATGGGCGATGACTCGGCGGGGAACGAGAGGATAGATATTGATTGGTTCACGGAATTCATGCGGCCGCCCAGCGGACGTCAACCAAGACGGCGCCCAAGCGAGCTTAAAATGCGCCCAGCAGGTCCTGGAGTCGGTCGGCGATCCAGAGGCGGCGTTCGGGTTCCGGATTGCCCCCTTCGAGATATTCCCGCCACTTTTTCGCATTCCCGCCAAAGTCTTGGCCGGTGATTTCTTTTAGGGTAAGCATGGCCTGGCGTTGCAAGGCCGGGTCGCCTTCGGTAAGAGCATATTTGAGCGCCTCTTTGGCCCGCGGGTCTTTCGTCTGTCCTAAAGCCCGCACGGCGGCCAGACGTACATCGGGATCGACATCGCCTCGAACCAGGCTGGCCAAAAGCTCCACCGCTTCCGGTCCTCCTTGAAGGGCCAACGCTTCACAGGCGGCCATCCGAACATCGGCTTCCGAATCGGTAACCGCCTGCCGGAGTACCTGGAGGGTGGCGGCGGTAGGATACCGGCCCAGGGTCCGCACGATTTCCGCCCGCAACGCGGCGTCTTCTTCTTGTCGATACGCCTGGGCCAGTCCGGCGGCAATCCGCTCTTTTTCTTCCGGCCCAGCCCGACCGGCCCGCTCGGAAAGCCGTTTCAATGCTTGCAGCCGTTCTTTGGGCGTAGAAACCCCCGGCACCTGATCGGTAAAAGGTTCCTTTTGGAACGGCCAAAACCGCCCAGGGTCCGTCAGGTCCAGGGCCTCGCAGCCGGCCAGCCCCAAAAGGCCGCACAGCCCTAAGACCCACCGCCAATTAGAAACTGACGCTCTTCGCCCGATCATGCATCTGCCTGCAAAGGGAATATAGCTGTAACCAGGTCTGTTAGGCTGGCTTGCCTAACCGTCTTGGTACACGGCGGTACGTAACTTAGTCTGTCTAGACTGAGCCTGTAGCTTAGTCTGTCTAGACTGAGCTAGTAACCTAGTCTGTCTAGACTGAGTCAACCGCCGTCTGGACAGACGGCGTTACCCGGCGTTACCGCATGCCAGAGGGTGTAGCATTCGATCAATGCCCCAGGTTATACCTTCGGACTGGCTTCCCGGCCAAGAGAGATTCCAGGAAAAGCTCCCGGACGTTTGGTACCAGGGCCGATCCTTGAAAATCGAGGGCAATTTCCCAGTTTTGCCAATCTGCCCATTTTAGCTCTCCTGACCTTGCTTGGCAGGAAAGTTTAGATCGGGTAGCATAAAGACTTGTTCTAGGAAGGGGCCTTTTGGGGAGGGTTTTCGATGCGGGATTTGACCGAGCACTTTGAACGTCGCGGCGCCCTGGAAACGATCCTCCGGTATATCCCCGGGTTTCGGGGGTATTTGGAAAAGGAGTATCGGCGGGATGCGGACGCTTTGCAGCGGCAGTGGTTGGCCGACCAATTGCAGCAGGCCAAACGCCCCCTGGATGACCTGGGCCGAAAATGGCTCGATCAGGGCCAACTGGACCACCTGGGCCAGATCGACCTGGTGCGAAGCCGATTGGATCAACTGATTGGCCGAATCCGGGGCGCCATGCGAGGCTACAGCGGATTTTTCGACCTGGTGCGGATAGATGAAAACGTGCTGGATCGGGTCTATGCCCATGATGCCAGTTTGGTCGAACAGGTGAGTGCCCTGCGGGAAGCGATAGAACCATTACCCGCCCAGCCGGAGGAGGCCAAGGAAAAACTGGCCGGGATATTGGACCAATTGGATGCCCTGGGCCGACTGTGGACCCAGCGAGAAGAAATCCTGCGGGGGATTGCTTAGCGGGAGGAGGGATTGGCCTTTCTCCCGGCAGGCGAGGTAATTGGTTTGCCGCTTGCGCGGCCGGGACAATTTTGGACCGGACTGGTGCTAGAGCGGCAGTGACATTCTCAGCTTGGGTTTTTCTGCTTGCGTGGTAGGGACAGGCGGCCCTCCTCAGCCAACCCTTGCCTTAGCGCGGGCCAGACTCATTGCCTTCAAACGCCAGAAGGATACAGACTTTCTCCAAGGAGACAAACGATGGCCTTATTGGAAGTAATTCAATTTTTCGATTCCACGAATCAAACCCTAGTGCAGCGGATTCCGCCGGAGGGGTCGGCCGACATTAAACTGGGTGCCCAGTTGATTGTCCAGGAAAATCAGGAGGCGATTTTCTTTCGGGACGGCAAGGCGATGGATCGGTTCGGGCCGGGCCGATATACACTCACCACGGCCAATGTGCCGCTGATCACCAGGCTTCTGACGCTGCCGTGGGAGAAGTCGCCATTCCAGTGTCAGGTGTATTTTATTGGTAAACAGACTTTTCTGGACCAGAAGTGGGGCACTCGGGAGCCGATTGCATTTCGGGACGCCGATTTTGGAATGATTCGGCTTCGGGCGTTTGGGAAGTATTCGTTCCGGTGTGTGGATGCGGCGCTGCTGGTCAATACGTTGGTGGGCACCCAGGGACGATATACCACGGAGCAAGTAACCCAACAATTGCGGGACGGGATCGTGGCCCGATTGGCCGACGTATTGGGGACGGTACGCATCGGGATGCTGGAACTGCCGGCCCGGTATGACGAAGTTTCGTCGGCGCTTCGGCTCCGGGTGGCGGAGGATTTTGCACGGTATGGGCTGGAGCTGGTAGATTTTTTCATTAGCGCGATTACGCCGCCCGAGGAGGTGCAGAAGGCAATCGATGCCCGCAGTGCGATGGGTGCGGTGGGAGATTTGAATGCGTTCATGAAGTTTCAGACCGCGCAGAGCCTGGCCCGATTGGCGGAGCACCCGGCCACGGCCAGCGGCCCCATGGGTATGGGGATGGGCTTTGGTTTTGGCATGATGATGCCGGGGATGATTCAGCAGGCGATGCAGGCCGGGCAAGGTGGTGGGGCGGCGTCCGGAGCAGCCGGTCCTATGCTACCGCCTGCTGGACCGGCAACGCCTCTTGGACCTGCGGCGGCTGCGGGGGCGGCAGGAGCAGGCTCGGCTGCGGGGGCGGCAGGTGCGGCGGCTTCTACGCCGACCGCCGTCGATCCGAAGGTATTGGTTCAGGCGGTGGCCCAGGCAGCCGGATATCAATTAGATACCTCCGGACCAACCTGGCAGGTAACCGTCCCCGTCGGGCCGCTGCGAAAGCAACTGTTGCACGTGGAATTCCCGTCGGCTCAGGCTGGGACGGCGTCTGCTTTGGCTGTTTGGACTCTTTGCGGACCAGCCCGGCCCGATAGCGCCCTCGAACTGCTCCAGTATAACGCCCAACTGATGTATGGGGCTTTGGCCGTCCGTGAAATTCAGGGGGCGCCAACCGTGGTGCTGCAAGCGATGTTGCCGTTGGCCGGGTTGGATCCGGTGGCCTTGACGCGGACTCTATCGGCCGTGGCCTGGCAAGCCGACCAACTGGAAGAAAAACTCACCGGCCAGGACGCCTATTAGTGGAAGCAGAACCGGGAGTATTCGTGGGAATAGGGAAGATATGCCGATGGCTCAGCGATGGCCCCATCATGCCGAGGGATACTCCCGAGGGTCCCGGCCCATAAAGAGGATTCAATAGCAGGGAGGGCTAATCGGGCACTCCAGCAAGCGACGCCAGGTCGGGTTCTCTCAATCGGTGCCGACGATCCCCAACATATCTCGGCGGGGCACTTCCCGGCAAACGCTGACAAAGCGGCGATACGCGGCGATGATCGTGATCGGCGACATGCCCCCGGCATAAAGAAACTGATGATCACACCACAAGACCCGCGGCGATCGCACTGTAAACCGAACCACGACTAATTGGTCGTTCAATTCGTTGGCCAACCGCAATTTTTCCCCTTCCGGGAATTCCTCCTTAAGCCCCCAGAGCGAAAAGAAAGTAACGATCTTTCGCTCCGAATCGACCCGGACAAACGTGTTGATTCCCGATTCATCCCGGACTAAAAGGTCTCCGTCGGTGTCCCGTTCGGTGCGTAAAAAGGCGGCTTGGAAAACCCGTTCCAGTACATCCACACTCACTTGATCTTCCGAAAGAGCTTCATACATCGAAACACCCTCCCGCTGGGCCGAAGAACCTCGTTTGCCGAAAAGAAATTGCCACCACGCCATCACAAACGCTTTCTGTCAATAAGTCCCTATTCTTCTACACCCGCCCCGGCGGTAATCAATGCGCCGCTTGTAGAGAAAAGACGCTCCATCCCTGCACAGGCAATCGGAAAAGACCAGGCTTTCCTTATTATTCTATCCGGCGTCTTGTAAAACTGGTAGTAGTGGGGAAGAAAAAACTTTTAGGGTAACATTTTAGCCCAATGCAGTCCCTTCTCATTCCCGCGCAAGCGTCCAATCGAGGCTTCTTGCAGCCTCTAGTTGGGAGGAATACCAAAGTAGCCGCCCTCACAGGTCCCTGGATTCCCGGTAGAGCGGGAATGACATTCTTGGGATCCAGGGGAATGAGAAGAGAGTACCGGACTGCTGTTTGCGCGGCAGGGACATTCTTCGCCGAGAAAGCCACGGAGCCTCTTCATTCGGCTAAAATGTTACGAAATCTCTTTCTCACTGCCCTGAGGTAACGTAGATTTATAAAGAAAGAATGGGGAGGATCGCCTTTCTTTGATCGGGAAGGTATCGAAAAGGAAAGGCGGCGTTTTCGGCAATTCGGGCAATTTTGGCAAAACCGATAGATTCGCCCCATCTCCTACGACACCGTTGAATCGCCGCAAAGCCGTCCTCGACCACACCAGTACGGATATCCCCCCATGTTGCGGGAAAGGGCGACTTACCGCAATTGTATTTAATTAACTGGAGTTTTGCAAAATGGGCTAGTTCAGGTGTTCGTACACGGAACAGGTTCCTCAAAAATCCCGTGATTTTTGAGGATCGGTAGTGTACAAGATCGGTAGAAATCCCAAATTTGCAAAACTCCAGTAATTAAAATCCTTTGCGTTGAGGCAGGACAGGAATGGAAACATTTTTCTGGATTTTAGCAGGCCTCGGCATAGTTCTCACAATGGCCGGGTTGGTGAGGCTAGGGATTTGGTGGGGCCGACGTAAAGCGGTCTTGTCCCATCCGGCGGTTTGGCCGACCGCCGAGGCCCGACAACTAGCTCAATTGGCCCAAGCCCTTACGGGGCTAGTCCATTCGGTGGCCCAGGATGTCGATCAGCATCAGACCCGGATCAAACAGGCCAACGAAGGGCTTCGTTCCCTTACCGCCGAGGATTCCCTTCCGCCAGAACATCAGCCCTCGGCCTGGGCCGCCGTGGTGTTGCGAACCGTGGCCGAAATCGTCCAGGTAAACGAACGCCTCCAACATCGGCTCCAACAAGCTGAGGACAAACTTCAGGAGCAATCCCAACAGATTCAAAATCACATGGCCGAGGCACGCACCGACCCGCTGACCGGTTTGCCCAATCGCCGAGCCTTCGACGACGAATTGGTCCGCCGACTAGCCGAGTGGAAACGCAAAGGCGCCCTGTTCTGCTTGCTGTTAGTGGATATCGACCATTTCAAAGAGCTGAACGACCAGTATGGGCATCCGGCAGGCGACCAGGTGCTTCGCCAATTGGCCGAGGTGCTGTTGACCGTGCTGCGAGAGATGGACCTGGCAGCCCGAATCGGCGGGGAAGAGTTTGCCGTCCTATTGCCCAGCACCAACTTGCCGGATGGAATGCGGGTGGCACAGCGGGTTCGCGCTGCGGTGGCGGACTGCCGCTTGGAGATCGCCCCCGGGCAGACGGCGAAAATGACCATCAGTCTGGGGTTGACCGCGGTTCGGCCCGGAGACCATTCGTTGCTCGTGCTTCGGCGGTCGGATCAGGCGTTATATGCGGCCAAACGGGCGGGGCGCAACTGCGGCTTTTACCACGACGGGCAAACCTGCCGACCAATTCCCTTTTGCAGTCCGGCGGACCGGCCTTTCCCCAGCCCGGACTTCTGGCAATCCTTGCCGGAAGAAGAATCCTTGCCTCCCCTGGCCGAAGAAGAACAAATGCTCTTCCCTACGGGCCATTCGTTGGCCGAAGACGGCCGCCCTCTGTGCCCGGCTGATTCCTCCCTCCCCCCGACGCCCACCGCCCTCGAAGCCGACCCGAGCGACTTCCAAACCGCCTGCGAAGCCCTGCGAAACCAACTGGCCGCCCTGAGCGATGCTGGCCGCCCCGCTCCGGACTAGCCTTCTGAAACCTAACAAAACAAAGTACTGATGAACCAGAGACGCCGGGGATAGAATGGGAAAAACGTCATTGCAGTCTTTTTTCCTAAAGGCACTAAATTTCTTCTCCGATATCCCTACCAAACCCACCGGCTAGTGTACCTCCTTCCCAGGTAGAAAATTCCGCATTGTTTGCATAAACGTCCTATTTTGCCGGTGGATGCCTTGTCTTAGGAACTGGTTAATGCGTCTGCTTGGCAACGTAATTTTTTGGGGCTCGCTCCTGGCCTGGCAGGCAGAGATCCTCCACGCCCATGCGGAAGAGATTTTTCTGTTATCCCGGGTATCAACGACCAGATCGTTCCCGGCGATCCCGCCGGTTGATTTCTTGACGGTTGAGCAGGGAAGAAGGCAAGGTTCGCTAGAACGGGAAGCGGCCGCATCGGGCTTGGAAGAAGGGCCTTCGGAAAATGATGCCACAGCAGCCCATCAAACCGACGCCGACAATCAGGACGGCAACGACCAGGACGCCGACAACCAAGACGAAGAAAAGCCTCCCCGGCTTTTGGGCGACCGGCTGCATGGCCGAGGGCCGGTTGTCTTCGAATACATCTATACCGGCGAAATCTTAAGTAATACCCGCGGCGGCCTCCGAACCCGGCGGGGCACCCGATACGAGGGTCTGTTCGACCTTGCGATGGATGTGGATCTGGAAAAAATACGTCCCCGGTTGCCCGGTAAGGTTCATCTGCTCTTTCAGCATACGCACGGGCGAAGTTTGAGCCTGGATTTTGTCGGCGACACCCAAGTATTGAGCACCATCGACTCGTTTGGCAATATCACCCAAGTCTCTAAATACTGGTGGGAAACCACCCTGGGCGACGATCTACTGATCATTCGTTTAGGTAAGCAAGATGTCAACGATGAATTCCACCTGGTGGAAATGGCCGCCGATTTTGTCCATTCCGCCGCCGGTATTCCTGCCACCTTGCCCGCACCTACCTATCCCCAGGGTAGCGTCGCTGCAGTGCTGCTGCTAAAGATTACCGAATCGTTATCGGCCAAAGCAGGTATATGGGATGGTTATCCCAATGGCGCCACCTGGGGGTTTTCCAACACGGGAACAACTTTCACCATTGTGGAATTGGAGCGGACCCATAAACTAGGCGGCAGCTTGCCCGGAGTGATCGATCTCGGTTTTTCGCACCGTTCGACGGTGAATGTGCCGGGAGACTTTAGCCCCGAACAATACACCATCTATTTCGACATCGAACAGATGCTTTATCGAGAGGACCCCTGCGATGAGAAAAACGAACAGGGCCTAGGGTGTTTTTTCCGATATCACACGGATTTTCCGAGAACAGAAACAGAATGTAAGGACTATTTCGCCGCAGGAATTCTCTATCGCGGACTGCTTCCCCGCCGGGACGACGACCGCCTGGGTCTGGCCGTCTATCATCTTCAGCACAATCTGGGAGGCACAGGCCGAGAAACAGCAAGCGAACTATTCTACAAAATCCAATACACCCCCTGGATGACGCTGCAACCGGTGCTGCAATACATTTCCAGCCCCTCCGGCGTGTATCGCGATTCTTTTGTAGTCGGCCTGCGGTTTCAGGTGGTCTTCTAACCACCAAATACTCTGGATGTGGAAGCACCCAGGGCCTTGGCGAGGAAGCTCGGCTATTTTGAATGCTGGAGTTTTGCAAAATGGGCTAGTTCAGGTGTTCGTACACTGAACAGGTCCCTCAAAAATCCTGTGATTTTTGAGAGTAGGTAGTGTACAAGTTGGTGGAAATCCCAAATTTGCAAAACTCCAGTTGAATGGTAACAGTTTAGCCGAGTGAAGAACATTCGCCGCTGCCCTGGCCGGCAAGAGGCGGGCCAGACCTCTGGCCTGGCTGGGGGAGTGGGCCAAAAAGGCTACTTGTTTGCCTCTTTCCCGCTCCCCCTAACCCTCTCCCGCCGTGGGCAGCGGGGAGAAATCTAGGCCCGACTCCATTCGGCTGAAATGTTACTTTGAATGTTTATTCTTTCTTTCGGCGGGCCAGTTCTTGGTCGATCCAGTAGATGCCGCCCGGAACGTTGCCAACCTGCCGGAGTTTCTGCACGATCTGGTCGGACTGTTTTTCCTCTTCGACCTGCTCATCGACAAACCACTGCAAAAAGACTTCCGCGGCGTAGTCGTTTTCCGAGCGGGCCTGGGCCACCAATTGGTGGATTAGCCGGGTTACATGCTGCTCGTGGGCCAGGACCGCCTCAAACATCGCCAGCGGCGATTCCCACGAGGTGGGCGGCCCCTGAATCGGTTTTAGCTCCACCCGGCCGCCCCGATCTAAGACAAAGTCGAAAATCTTCATCGCATGGCCGTGTTCTTCCTCGGCCTGAATGCGCAGCCAATGGCCAAACCCATGGAAATTGGCCGCCTCACTATGGGCCGCCATCGCTAGATACAAATACGACGAATACAACTCGGCGTTGATCTGTTCGTTGAGAGCCTGTTGCATCTTTGCACTGAGCATCGTTGGTCCTCCTGCAAAATCAAAAGGATTCGTAACACTTCGGTCGAATGAAGGACATATATTGGGAAGAAGGCCCCTCCCTTGTCCTTCCCGCGCAAGCTGCACTCGGGAAGTCTGCCGAGGGGAGTATGCTGATTTGTCATTCCCGCGCAAGCGGAAATCCAAATCCCCCTCCCCCCGCCAGCCTGACGGCCGGCCGACCTCTCGACGGCCGGGGGAGAGGCAAAATTTCTGCATCGATCGCTTTCACGGGGACGACACCCAGGAGGTTTCCTCCGGTTGTCGGAAATGTCATCATAATTCTACCGACCTGGTCAAGAGGAGAAGGCGCTATCTACTTGTAATTATTCAGCCGAGTGCAGAAGTGCCGGTATCTTCTTAGCAAAACCCGAGATTTTTCCGGCAGAAATGTCATTGCCGCGCAAGCGGGAATCCAAGGCACTATGAGGCGGCTACGTTGTTATTCCTCCCAAGTAGAGGCTGCAAGAAGCCTAGATTCCCGCGGGAATGACAAGGTACTGCATTCGGCTAAAATGTTACATCTACTTTATTTCCAGGGCCTCGGCCAATTGGCGGAGAAAGCTCAAGAGGTTTTCGATAGTCTTTGAGCGGGGTTGGTCTTTGGAGTCCACGATGCGGCGGACAAGAGCGCTGCCGACGATCACCCCATCGGCCACCGGCGCTAACATTCGCACATGTTCCGGCCGACTAACGCCAAAGCCCACACAGATCGGTAAATCGGTTTGCTCTCGGAGCCAGGCCACATTATCGACCACCTCTGGCGGTAACTGGGTTCGCTCGCCGGTGATGCCGACCACGGAGACGTAATAAATAAACCCGGTCGTTTGCTGGGCGATCCGTTTGGCCCGCTCTTTGGGCGTGGTGGGCGTGATCAGTTGGATCAGGCTGAGGTCCTGCTGGCGGCAAACCTCGGCCAACGGGGACGATTCTTCCAGCGGTAAATCCGGCACGATCAATCCCGCCACCCCTGCCTGTTTCGCCTCCTGAACATACGCCTGCAAACCATGCCGATACACAATGGCGTAACTGACCATCGTGATCGGTGCAACCGGCGTCTCCGCCACTACGCGGTGAATCGCCTCTAGTATCTCCCGGACAGTAATTCCCCGCTCCAACGCCCGGGTGTAAGAGTCCTGGATCACCGGTCCGTCGGCGATCGGGTCGCTATAGGGAATCCCCACTTCGCACAACCGAATTCCCGCCTCTGGCAAACGGCGTAACAGTTCCGTCGTAAAGTCCAAGTCCGGGTCCGCGGCCGAAAGAAAAGGGATCAACGTCTTTCGGCCTTCCCGGCGTAATTGGGCAAACATCTGGTCAATAGCACTCATCTTTTTCTCTGCTCTCCAAGCGTATTTTTCTGGGGGATTTTATAGATTATAGATGGAATATTCTTCAGGAAGGAATTTGGATTTGGAGTAGTCGGGCCACTTCGGCGGCGTCTTTATCGCCCCGGCCGGACAGGCATACCACAATGATCTCATCTGTTCGCCGAGCGGCGGCCAGTCGCATAGCCTCGGCCAATGCATGGGCGCTTTCTAACGCCGGTAGAATCCCTTCGTACCGGGCCAATGTCTGGAACGCCTCCAGGGCTTCCTGGTCCTTCACGGCCGTATAATGGACCCGACCAATCTCTTTCCAGTAGCTATGTTCTGGTCCTGTGCCGGGATAATCCAAACCGGCGGAGACGGAGTGGACCGGCAACGTTTGGCCGTCTTCATCCTGCAGGACATAACTAAACGCCCCGTGCAATATCCCCGGCCGACCGAAACAAAGCGTGGCGGCATGGTCGCCGGGCTGATTGGACCGCCCACCAGCCTCCACACCAACCAACTGCACCTGTTGGTCTTCGATAAATGGATAAAACATGCCGGCCGAATTGCTCCCGCCGCCCACACAGGCGACGATCGTCTCCGGCAATCGACCGAACTGCTCCAGGCATTGGGTGCGTGTTTCCCGGCCAATGACCGACTGAAAATCCCGAACGATTTTCGGGAACGGATGCGGCCCGACCACCGAGCCGAGACAATAATGGGTGGTTGGGCACGAGGCCATCCAGTCCCGCATCGCTTCATTGATAGCATCTCGCAACGTGCGGGCGCCGGAGCGGACCGGTCGAACCTCCGCCCCCAAAAGCTGCATGTTCAGCACGTTGGGCCGCTGTCGGCGGATATCTTCTTCGCCCATATAAACCACGCACTCCAGACCGAACCGGGCGCAGGCCGTTGCGGTGGCCACGCCGTGCTGGCCGGCGCCGGTCTCGGCAATGACGCGCCGCTTGCCCATCCGAACCGTGAGCAACGTCTGGCCCAAAGTATTGTTGATCTTATGGGCGCCGGTGTGGTTGAGGTCTTCACGTTTGAGCCAGATCTGGGCGCCGCCGCAACGTCGGCTAAGCCGCTCCGCAAAATAGAGCGGCGAGGGCCGCCCCACATACTGGCGCAGGAGGCCCTCCAGCTCGGCCTGGAAAGAAGGGTCTTTGCAGGCCGCCTCATACGCCTCGGTCAGCTCTTCCAAGGCATGGATGAGGGTTTCCGGCACAAATCGGCCTCCAAACGGACCAAACCGGCCCTGAGCGTCCGGCGTATGTTGCAACATGATGCTCATGAAAAAGTCCCTTGGAATCTCTTTTGATACGTTAATCTCTTCGATTTGAGTACAGACCACCGTCCTCCGGAAGGCTGGCAGAACCTTTTCGTATCACCTGGTCGCCAAGCCTATTTTTTTCCTACCCGCCTAAAACATTCTATTTTCCTCCCAAACTCCTTTAGTGGTCAAGGTGAAAAGGGAAAGATTTTTCCGGAGACTTTCCGAATTCGCCATTTTCTTAACGAGATTTTACTCTTTGTGGATGCGTGGGACGCCGCTGCTTACCTTCGGCGAGCTAAGAGGCGGAACCATGTTGTCCAATCAGGGGTATGGGGTGGCCTGTTGACAATCGCCCGACAAAGGGAATAATGCAAGGGTGGCTTTTCCGAAACTTTTTTATTTTTATGAAAGGATGGACTGATGCAATCACTCTGTGTTGCGATGGTGATGGGATGGTTCGGCTGGTGGGCGGGCGGAATGGCGTCCGAGCCGCTCGCCGCTTTCTGGACGTTTGGAATGCAATCGGTCGTTTTGGCCGAGGAGGGAGCCCCGCCGCCTCCAGCGGAAAAAGGCGCCGAAAAAACTCCTCCGGAAAAACCTTCCCCGGAAAAGGGCGAAAAAGGGGCCGCCGAAAAGTCGTCGGAAAAGGTCGGTGCAAAACAAGAAAAAGAAAAAACAGAACCGGATCCATTCCAAGTCCCTGACGGTTCCCCGGAAGAATTGCTCAAATACATCGACGGCCTGCGGCAGTTGAAAGCGAAGGACATTACCACCCGGGAACAGATGATTGAATTTTTGCGGAAACTCCATAAGGCCATGGCCGAAGCGGCGGACAAAGTCCTGGCAGGCAAACCCACCGAAACCCAGCGCAACCAAGCGATCGAAGCTAAAGCCCAAGGGTTGATCATGCTCCTGCAATTGGGCGATCCGACGGCAGAAGAGCGATTTGAAAAGTTCATCGAGCAACTTCAAAAAGAAGGCAAAAAAGAGCTGGCCCGACAAGCCCGGGGCATCCTTTTACTGATCCAGTGGCGCCATATCGAAGGGGTAGAGGAAAAAAAGAAACATCTGGAAAAAGTATTCCAGTTTTTAGGCGAAGACGCCGTTGGGATACCCGAATTGCGATTGATGTTCACCATAGGCCAAGAATTGGAACTGCGGATGCCCGAATTGGCCGTCGATGCCTATCGGCAATTCAGCCAACTGGCCGCCAAAAGCAAACTCCCGATCGCCGAACAACTGGTCAAACGATGGGAGGCCGTGCTCCGACGGTTAGAACTGCCTGGGAAACCGATCGAGATTCAGGGTTTCACCTTGGATGGCAAAGAGTTCGAGTGGGAGAAGTTCCGACAGGGCAAGGTGGTGTTGATCGACTTCTGGACCACGTGGTGCTCCTTTTGCACCAAAGAACTCCCTGAACTAAAACGTCTGTACCAGGCGTATCGGGACCGGGGGTTTGAAATCGTCGGCATTAGCGGCGACGAAAAACGAGAAGATTTAGACAAGTTTCTCCAAGACGTCGAAGTGCCTTGGACCATACTCTACGGCAAAGAAGGGCCCAGCCCGACCGTCCAATACTACGGCGTTGCGAGTTGGCCCACTACGTTATTGGTGGGTAAAGACGGCAAAGTCATCTCGCTGAACGCCCGGGGCGAAAAACTCCGAGAAGAACTGAAACGCCTCCTAGGCCCGATCGAAGAAAAACCAGAATCCAAACCCGCCAAGCAATAGTTTTTCCTCTCCGGAGGCTCCAAAAACGTAACATTTCCGTCGAATGCAAAAAGGCTTATTTTAGGGCGAAATTTACCCGGTATTGTCACTGCCGCTCTAGGCGGCGGTCCACCGCAGATTGTCACTGCCGCGAAAGCGGGAATCCAGAAAACAAACAGTCTTGCAACACCTGGCTCCCCGCCTGTGCGGGAACAAGCCTGGACTGCTGCTTACGCAGCAGTGACAAGGTACTGCATTCGACTAAAATGTTACCGAAAAACTATCCTTCCATGATCCGCCTTTTTGGCGCCTACCAAAGCAGAACCAAGCGTATCCTTATGGGCCATTTTGTGCCATTGACCAGATGAGGATATTTTGTTGCCCGTTTACTCGAAAATCTCCTCGGCGATAGGTAGAATATAGATCGCCGGGCCGGCCTTGGCCAAGTTGGCAGCAACGCCTGTATTTCCTAACCGTTACTTTTAGAAATAGGAGGAGTACCAGGCATGAACAGGCGTCAATGGTTGCGATGGATTGGGTGGGGATGGTGTTTGCTGAGTTTACTGGCGTATGGCTTGGCAAACCTGCCGGTTTGGGCCGAGCAACCCGCCCTAGCCGCCGAAACATATTGGAAAGTTGGCCTGGCCCAGGTGAAGATCACGCCGGAAAAACCAATATGGCTTGCTGGCTATGCCGCTCGGACCAAACCGGCCGAAGGCGTGCTGGATGATCTTTGGATCAAGGTGCTAGCCCTGGAATCGGCCGACGGTCGCCGGGCGGTGCTGGTAACCAGTGATCTGGTCGGTTTTCCTCGGGACCTGGCCGATCGGATTGCCGCCGCCGTGAAAGAACGCTTCCATCTGGACCGCTCCGCTTTGATGCTCACCTGTTCCCATACCCATAGCGGCCCGGTGCTGAAAAATGCCCTCTGGGATATCTACCCCCTGGACGACCAGCAGAAGCAACTCATCACGGAATATACCACCTGGCTGGAAAAGAAGATCGTCGAGTGCATCGGTCAGGCGATTGGGTCGATGGAACCGGCCCGGTTGGAAGCCGGCGAAGGCCAGTGCCATTTCGCCGTCAACCGACGCAATAACAAAGAGGCGGAGGTAGAAAAGCTCCGGGCCGAGGGCCAATCGCCCAAAGGCCCCACCGATCCTACCGTCTTTGTCCTGGCCGTCCGGAAAGTATCGGGGAAATCCTCCGGTAACGGAGCGTCCAGTAAGCAGGAACAAGCTGAGGCAAGCACGCTTCGGGCCGTAGTCTTCGGCTACGCCTGCCATAATACCACTTTGGCCGACTATCTTTGGTCGGGCGATTATGCCGGCTTTGCCCAGATCGGCGTGCAGGAAAAATATCCTGGGACGCAGGCCATGTTTTACATCGGCTGCGGCGCCGACCAGAACCCCATCCCACGCCGAAAGGTAGAGCTTGCCAAGCAGTACGGTCGGCAATTGGCCGACGCAGTGGCCGAAGTCCTCTCCAAACCAATGCGTCCGATCGAACCCACCTTGGCGACCGCCTGGGTGGAAATCCCCCTGGCCTGGGAACCGCCAAAGGAAGAGGATTTGAAAAAGCTCTCTTCTCAGGAGAACTATCAGGGGCGATGGGCGCGTCGGCTTCTGGCCGAGCGGGCCGAAGGCAAACCCTGGGCTACCGCCTACCCCGCCTATCCGGTCCAAGTCTGGCGGTTGGGCCAAAAGCAACTTTGGATCGCCTTGGGCGGCGAAGTGGTGGTCGATTATCAAATTCGGCTCCGGGAGATTTACGGCCCAGCCACCTGGGTAGCCGGCTATGCCAACGATGATATGGCGTACATTCCCTCCCATCGTGTCTGGCAAGAGGGCGGCTACGAAGCCGGGGCATTTTCCGTCTATGGACATCCGGCGGTCCGTTGGGCCGAATCCATCGAAACCGATATCCTCCAGGCGGTCCAGCGGGCCGTCCAGGCCGTCGGCATCAAACCCCAAGCCACTTTCCAAAAATAAGTACGTCTTCACTTTCCTTTTTGAAAAGGAGAAGTCCATGTGTGAAAACTGCAACCGACGAGAGTTTTTAGGGACTGGGGCAGTGACTTCGATGTTGTGGGCGGCGGGCGGCTTGTATGCGGAAGAAGCGGCGTCGAAACCGGCCGAGCTGCCCACCATGCCGGAAAAGGTGCGGATTGCCGCCATTTTTACCGGCTCGCCTGTGCCTTGTGATCGTTCCTGGGGCGTGTGTGAAGAAGAAATCGCCGCTTTGCAAAACTGTCTCAAGGAGGTAGAGACGAAACTGGGCAATGTGGAGTTTGTCGCTGGCCGGGCCAATACTCCAGAAGAGACAGCGAAAATTCTGGAACAAGCCGGCGCCGAAGCCCCGGTGCTAGCGATCAATCTCTGCATCGGCGGCTTGCTCCGGGCTACCAAACCGATTGTGGATGCCGGTCGGCCCATGGCGGTCTATTCCGCCCCGGCCAGCGGCCATGACTGGATGTATCCGTTCCGGTGGCGGCAGGAAGGCAAGCCGGTTACCCTGATGGCCAGCAGCGACCGGATCGAATTGGAGCGGGCCGCCCGTGTGCTCCGGGTCATCCCGCTGATGCGGCATAGCCGGATTGTCGGTTTTGTCCCTTTGAAAGGTACTGCGCCGGCCTGCCAACCGGAAAAGATCAAAGAGAGGCTCGGTCCCACTGTGATCATCGTCCCACAGAAGCGGTTCGATGAGGTTTTGGAATCGATCGATCTGGCCAAGGCGAAAGCCGAGGCGGAAGCCTGGATCAAGGGCGCTAAAAAGATGATCGAACCCACGGAAGAGGATGTGCTCAAAGCCGCCCGGGTCAGCCTGGCTCTGGATAAACTCATGGAGGAAGAAAAGGCCCAGGCGCTGGCCGTCGGAACCTGCATGGGCTGGCTCCCACGTGGCTTCCCCTGCTTGGGATTTACCCGGTTGCGGGACCGAGGCATCCCGGCTTCCTGCGAGGGCGACATGGATTCGCTACTGACGATGATGCTTTTCTGGTACCTGGCCAATATCCCCGGCTTCCAGGGTAACGCCACGTTCGATACGGCCAAGAACGCCCTGTGGACTGCCCATTGCGTCGGTCCGCTGAAGATGGACGGCCCCAACGGCGAACCGGCCCCGTATCTTTTGCGCAGCCATTCCGAAGTCGGCGGCGGCGTGGTGCCGGAAATCCAATACCGCATTGGCCAAAAGATCACTCGCACCAAACTGGTCAACTTGGAGCACCTGCTCATTTCCACCGGCACGATCCGCGAAGTACCGGAGAAATCGGTCCGGGCCTGCCGAACGCAGATCGTTACCGAGATTGGCGATGCGGCTAAGATGGTTCGCAATTGGGGCGGCGGCGTGTTGGAGGGCGATATGATGACCCTCTTGCATCGGGTGGTCTTCTACGGCGACCACATGCAAAACGCCCGCCACCTGGCCGATCTCATGCAATTGCGGGTGGTTGAAGAAGGCTGATCCGCCCAGAACGGCCCAACAGGGTCTTTCCAAAAAATCGTCGAAAGTCATTGGTCGGCGTCCATGAGAACCGTCGTCTCATGGACGCCGACTCTCTCTATAGGATCAGCATACAATCGCCGTAGCTATAGAACCGGTACTCTTGCCGGATGGCTTCTTCGTAGGCCGTTCGGATGAGTTGATCGCCGCCGAAGGTGCGCACCAAAACGAGAAGTGTGGTACGCGGTAGATGAAAATTCGTCAACAGTGCATCCACCGCCCGAAACTGATACGGCGGCCGAATGAAAAGGTTCGTATGGCCGGAAAACGGCGTCAACTGGCCGTCCGCCGCCGCCGTCTCCAACAGCCGAACGCAGGTGGTGCCGACGGCCACGATCCGGCGCCCCTTTTGCCGGGCCGATAAGAGCCGCTCCACGGTCTCGGCCGTGATCCGGCCCCATTCGCTGTGCATTTGATGATCGGCCAATCGGGCCGTCTTAATCGGTCGAAATGTGCCTATGCCCACGTGTAAAGTGATCCGGCAGATTTCTATCCCGGCGTCTCCCAACCGATCCAACAGCGCTTGGGTGAAATGCAATCCGGCGGTGGGGGCCGCAATCGAACCGGGCGCAGCAGCGTAAACGGTTTGATACCGTATCCGATCCGCCTCTCGCATCTCTCCCCGCCGGATGTACGGCGGCAACGGCACTCGACCCACCCGATCCAATAGACTCAATGCATCCTCCTGGCTCTCCGGCCGAACTATCCACGCCCCTTCCTCCGGCAACCTCGTACCCACAAAAAGCCGAATGTCTTCCTTCCCGAACCGATTGATCAGCACAATGGGTTCATCCGGTTTGGGTTTGCCGCGGGTACGGGCCAACACCTTCCAAAAGCCGTTCGGCCAAGCCTCTAAAAACAACCCCTCCCACCGACCGCCGGTCGATTGCCGATAGCCCACCAATCGGGCAGGGATCACTTTCGTATTATTCAGCACCAGACAATCGCCCGGCTGGAGCAGTTCGGGCAAATCCCGTACATACAAGTGCTCTAGCGATTGCTCGGCCCGTCGCACCACCAGCATCCGGGCGTCGGCCCGGTTCGGCAGGGGCGCCTGGGCGATCAGACGTTTCGGCAAATGGTAATCGTATTGGGCCAGTTCGTCCACGGTCAAACCTACCGGCCCGGCAGGTTGTTGTTCGTCCATAGTTTCCCAATCAGGTAAAACGGCTTTCTTGAACCCGAAGAAGGCCGTGCCTTTATTGCTTTAGGTCAGGTTCGGTCAGGTTCTCGAAACACCCCTTTCCGTTTCTGAGGTTCTTTCCATTATTTTCGCAGGTTGAGAGCGATTGAGGATACCCACTTTGGATTACAACATACACCTAAATAGGGTGGATGCCCGCCCAAAGCGTCCCTTGTTCAGCGTCAGAAGATCGTCTGCCAACCCAAACCCGATTTTGCCCAAAAACCAACGGTTGGGTTCTACCTCACGGGCCAACGAGTATTTGACAGTGGGCGCTACTGTGTCTGACCGATGAGGCTATGTAACCTAGTCTGTCGGCTAGGCTGCCGTATGAGACACGGCCCTACGCCCTAGCGTCGAAGGGTCCAAGACTCTGCCCCATATTTACTCCGAACCAACTGCTCCGCCTCTGAAAGCTCCGGGGCGGTGAAAGAGTCGGTTATCCAGTTCCAACCGAGTTTTTCGCTCAGCCGAGCAAGCCATGGTTGCCAGAGTTCCTCCGACTGCACCGGTCGGCCCAGAAGTTCGCTCACTCCGGGCAGTTCCGGAGCTGCCGGCGATCGACCCAGAAGGATGCTGCCATGCTGAAGCAACGCGGTGCGGGTTCGGCGCTGGGCGCTGCCGACCAGTTTTACCTCTCTGCCGTCGGGGCCGTCGGCCACTATATCCCATCGGCTCCGCCGTTGGAAGCACAAAAAGGGCTCCTCGGAGGAGGGGACTGTGGATGGGCAAGAGCACTGCCATAGCCGAGCGGCCAATCCCCAGAGGGAAAACACCTCCAGCAGGGCTTCGTGAACCAGGCCATAGAGGGCAGAAGGCCCTCCCTGAGGCAACAGAGAGTAAGGCAGGGCCAGCGAGTAGGTCAGTTCCCGATCATGCACGATAGCCCCGCCGCCGCTTGGCCGACGCACCATCGGACAGTCTAAACTGGCCCTGTGCCGGCGTCGATCCTGCCACTGCTGAAAATACCCCAACGACAAGGTGGCCGGCCGCCATTGGTAGATTCGGAAGACCGGTTGGCCCGTCCGCTCGGCCCAAACGAGCAGCCATTCATCCAGAGCCATATTCCAGGCCCCCTCCCGGGGCGGATCCATCAACAAACGACATCCTACCTCTGACATGCTTCCTCAGCCACCCCGGAGACTTTCCACCGGAAGATTTTCGCACCGACTGGCAGCTTCCTAGCCGGTCTCCAGATGCCCACCCCACACACAAATAGCCAACCTAGAGAGGTCTCTCCACGAGTTTATCGCACAAGCGGAAACCGTTTTAGCTCAGCATAGCCGAACCAGGTCAGCAGGGCCAGGAGGGCTAACAACCAACTGGCCGGTTCCGGTACCGCCGCCTGGAGCTGCAAAATCTGCCAATTCTCCCACGGACCTTCACCGGGGATGACATTCAGCAGCCAGCGGGTATTGGGCGGCTCGTCGCCGGCCAAAACCAGATTCGTCATATCGATTCCGCCAGAGGCATAGACCAGATGGAACGTATCGCACAGGCCCGGTGCATAGCCGTCCAGGAACTTCACCAGCAAAGTGCCTTGAAGATTGGCCTGGCCGTGCACCGTTACCGTATCGTAGCTGCTGAGGCTAGCTAGTTCGATTTCCAGCGTGCCGGCCTGTGCCTGGTTGTAATTGCCGTAGATGGTGGTTGACCCGATGGATCGGCCTGGGGCCAGGACGCCGCCCTGTTGGTTAAGATCAAAGGCCACGTCGGACGTGCCAAAGGTATCGACATGCAAGGTACCGCCGGTCCAGTTGAAGGCAGCGGTGCCTGCGGCCCCTTTGAGGATTTGCTCGGCCGACAGCACGCCGCCGGAGAAGTTCAGGGTGCCTTTGGCCCGGTCGGAGCCGCCTACGCTCAGTCGGATGGTCTGGGCCTGGAAGTTGCCGCCTTTGAGATTCAGCGTGCCGATGCCGCCTCCGCCGGCTACCGCACTGCCTTGAGGCGGTTCGCCATAGCCGATGGTTACCGTATCGGCTGTTACCGTGCCGGCTTCCATGGTCATTATGCCCTCGGCTTTTCCGGCCGTGCCGCTCCAGGGATACAGATGATATCCGATGGTAAGTTCGCTCAAGTTGGCGTTGAACGTCCCGCCGGTTAAATTCAGGGTGCCTCGGGAAACATCCGTTCCGGTATTCGAATCCACATAGCCGACCCGTAGGATCGCCTTTCCGCCGCTGGGTCCGGTAAGCGAAAACACCCCGCCGGAAGCAATATCCATAACCCCTTGGGCCTTTTGTCGGCCGACATACAGGGTGTTGGTTTCGATGGCCGTCTGCTTGCCCAGGTGGACCGTGCCTTTGACCGTCGGCGTCCAACCAGCCGTGGAATGGCCGAGGGTAATCGTCGTGGCGGAAATGTTCACCATTTGGTTCGTGGGAAGCCAGAGCACGCCTTCGACCGGCTGGTTCAGATCCACGCTGAGGACGCCCACCTCGATAGCCGAGGCTGCAATACTGACCAAAGGCGAAGCCAGATTGCGTAGATCCAGGGTTCCGGATGTAGAATCGTTCGGATTGATGCTAGTGCTATTTCGGTAGCCGACCCGGAGCACGCCGCCGCCAAGCAGGGTGAAATTACCGGTTACATCCACGGTGGGATTAACGGTTCGCCCATTGCCTCCCACCCAGAGGTTTCGGACTTCCAGGTTGCCTTGGACGTTGACGGTGGCGGGGCCGTCGAGATTCAGGGTGCTGATACCCACGCCGCCCAGAATGCTGCCCTGGACGGTTAGCGTACCGCCGGTAAGGTTCAATGTCCCCTCGCTTACTGTGGTGCCGATGCCCATCTGGATATTGCCAGCCACGGTCAGGCTGCCGCCGCCCATATTCAGAGTGCCAACGCCTTTGCCCAGATTGTTGTCGGGGGCGACCGTGCCCTGGCCAAGGATGATGCTATTGGCTGTTACTGTGCCGGCATTAAACGAAAGGACCCCGGTGCTGGTCGTCGTGTATTCATTTCTACCGACCCGATAGCCGATGATCAGCTCGTCCAATTGGGCGTTAAACGTGCCAGCCGTAAGGTCCAGGGTCGCCCGGGTTTGGTTACCGGTGCTGAGGGTGCAGTAGGCGATTTGCAGATCGGCCAACGCGCCGGTGGAACCCTGGAGATTGAAAACACCTCCGGAAGCCTGAAAATCGACCAGGGCGTAGCCCCGGCTGCCAGCCACGGTAAGAAGGTCTGTCTTAATGGTATTGCTCTGGCCCAACCGGAGCTGGGTTTGCAGGGCCTCAGCGCCCCAGATGTCATACTGAGAAATCAGGATCGTGCGAGCATCGATCGTATTTTGTTGGGCAAGGAGAACCTGGGCATACGGCTTTCCGTAGTTCGGATCGGTGCCGCCGACCCGCTGGCCAATGATCCACTGGTCTAGGTAGGCGGTAAACTCGCTGGCCCCGCTCAGATCGAAAGTACTTTGCGGATTGTTGGTAATCTGGGCGGTGGAGCGGGCGAGGTAGAAATTGGCCCGGTCCGTAGGCGAACCAATCGTCAGCCGACTGCCGCCGGAAGCCGTGTAACTACCCACGGCGCCGTCCAGGCCGATGGCCAGCACGGCGCCGACGGTCAAATCACCGGCCGTTTGCTGCAACGTTCCGTTGCCCGGATAAGTCGTGCCGGCTGTATTATGGCCGATCCAGAGCGAAAGGACCGCTGCACCTGCTTGGGAAAGGCTAACCGTCTGATTGTTGCCGATGTACGCAAGCGAACTAGCCGTCGGAACGCCGGCGGTCCAATTGCCTGCGGTTTCCCATTTGCCGTCGCCGCCGCCGTTGGTAAATTCCGTAACCGTCGGCGAACCGGAAGTAACCAGCACCGAATTGGCCAATGCGTCCAGTTGGCTGCCGCTCAGCCCGGTGACCAAACTAAAGACCATCCGGTCGATCGAAAACCCGTTTTCCCGAGGCCGAATCCGAAACTCGACTAAACCTGGGGTTGAGACAGTATAGGTAAACCCACTATTCCGCCAGCCATACTGGCCCTCGGTCAATCCAGAAAATCCGTGATAGGCTTCGGTAGGATCTACATTAAAATCCGTCGGCCGAAACAAGGAATCTTCATTGCCATAACCACTAGGATCAACCCCATCTTCAAAGGCACCGTCCCGGATGTACCACCGATAAGTACCGGGGGTGGTGAAATAGATTTTATAGATAGCAATGCTGGTTTGGACTTGTCCGAAATTCGCCAAAACAGCGGCGTTGCCGGAGGCATTGGTGCTGGTAGGCAATAGATATTGGGTCTTGGGGTAACGATTGGGAACCCCCCAGTTGGGATGTTGATAGGGGTTGGTGGTGTCGATGATACGCCAATCGCTGCCGGTGGAGTTGAGGGTGTCGGGCCATTCGGCTTCCAAGGCGATGTAATTATCGCCGGGTCGTTGGAAGATGATCCCGGCCTGAACCTGGGTGGCTGCGAAGACCAACAGCAATAGGGCAACCGCTATGCTACTGCATGGGCCAAAAGCTGAACGGTTCATCGTTCCCCCTTTCCCGAAAGAAATAGCCAAATATTCATTAAGCCCTGCATCTCTGTTTATGAAAGCCCCTTTTCAGTTTAATTAGAAGCCCTCCTGAGTTCAACCAATAGGCATCCTTTCTTTTTCGTCGATCCGAAGCCTGGTTAGGCATTTTGGCCCATTTTGGCTAGAGATAAGCTAAACTTACAATGGGCATACTCCATTTGGAGGGAGCAGGAGGGAGACTGGCATGGAAAAGACGAGCGAACCTGTGGAATTTCCGGCGGTAAAAGCCAATCCGGCTTTGGCCCGATTGGCCGCCCGAATAGGGGAGATATCTACCCTCCCAGAGGTGGTTTACCGGATTCTGACCCTCGTGGAAGACCCGGATACCGGGGCGGCGGAGCTAAGCGAAGCGGTTCGCAGCGACCCCGCACTGGCTATGCGGGTCATGCGAACCGTGAATTCTCCCTATTACGCCCTGGAACAAAAGGTCTCCGATCTCCAACAGGCGATTGCCATTTTAGGGTTCCGAGAAATTCGCAATTTAGCTCTGACAGCCCATGTGGCCTCATTATTTCGCACTAGTGAGGGGCATAAGCATTACTCCCGAAGGGGGTTGTGGGGGCATTTGGTGGCAACTGGCATTGTGGCCCGGATGGTAGCCCAAACAACTGGTCGAATACCCCCCCATGAGGCCTATCTGGCCGGGCTGCTCCATGATCTGGGCCTGATCCTTCTGGACCAATATGCCCATGCCGGTTTCTGCCGGATCGTCGAGACCATTGCTCCCAATCGGCCGACTTGCCAAGTGGAAATGGAAGTACTCGGGTTTACCCATGCCGAACTGGGCCAGACGGTGGCATCCCAATGGAACCTGCCCAACCATCTGACGGCCAGCATCGGCTTCCATCACCAGCCGGAATTGTGCCAAGGCACGTACCGCCCCTTGGTCTGCGCCGTGGCGGTCGCCAATTTCCTCTGCCATCGGCAGGACGTTACCTCCTTAGGCGTTGCCAATGTACCGCTGCCGCCGCCAGAAATCTTTGCCGAATTGAACCTGGGTCGAGAGGAACTCAATCAGATTGTCGCCCAATTGGAAGAAGCACTTCGCTCCGCCGACTTGATGGCCATGTCCCAGGTGCGGTAAGACCACCAGCTCTACCGCTGAAAAGACCGAAGCGTCAACCGCCATGAAGTCGGCAAAACCTCTTTTTCCTTCCGACGGACAGGCGCAAAAACGCCTATTTCTCATACGGTTGAAGGAGAAGGCGTACTTGGCTTTTTATCCTGGAGGCTATGACACCCCGGAGGAAAGTGGGTTCTTATCGGCGGTGGATAGCTCATCAGGCCGGACAGCCTAAGCTACGTAACGCCCGTTGTTAGCGGGCGCTGTAACGCCGTCTGTTTAGCCAGCGATTGGCTCAGGCTGGACAGCCTAAGCTACAGCCTAGACAGGCTAAGCTACGTAACGCCCGCTGTTAGCGGGCGCTGTAACGCCGGCTGTTTAGCCGGGGATGGCTCAGGCTGGACAGCCTAAGCTACAGCCTAGACAGGCTAAGCTACGTAAATGGCGTCTCTCCGGAGGAAAGAGATTCTTAGCGGGGCCTTGGCCTGGAAGGAATGGCCGACATCGGCCCCGGAGAACTGACAGACTCGGCAGGTGGAATCGCTAATTGGGTTCCTGGACGTAGATGTTCAAGATCGTCGCCCAGGATATCCTTATTGAGCTCATAGATTTCGACCCATCGACTGGGTTTCCCCAACAGATACCGAGCGATTTCATACAGACTGTCCCCTTCCTGGACAATATAGACACGCAGTTGCCTGGGAGACGTAGTCGTTGGGGCTTCCTGGGGTTTTCGGTCGAAAGGATTAGAAAAGCCGGAATTTTCCCTAGCACTCGGAGGACCAACCACCGAAGAGAACCCGGCGTCTGATCCCCCCGCCGGACTGCTGGAGACATCCGTTCGGACTGGAGTCCGAGGGCATAACTGCGGATAGGCCTGTTGGAGTTCCTCTCGAGAAGGTATCTGCAATTGGTCGCCGACTCGAAGTTGTTCAGGCCGGGGAATGCGGGAACGATTGTACTCCGCCAGAGCTTGATAGTAGGTTCCTGCACCGTAAAATCGTTCTGCAATGGTCCAGTAGCTATCTCCTGATTGGACCACGTAGGACCGGGCGCCCGTGGAAGCTGCTGTCGGCTGGGACGGACTGGCCAGAGGAATTAAACCGGGAGTCTGGGAGTTGGTAGGCCCCTGGGATGCGACGGTTGGCCAACCACTGCTCGAAGAGCCTGCGCTCGATCTTTCCGAGCCAGAGGTTCCTTGGCCGGGGTTCCTGGTGTTTCCCCCAGCATCGACGGTCGGTGTTCCCCCACTATATACGGGAGGAGTATAGGGAGTATTAAAACTTCCTGGAGAACCCGTATGGGGCGGGGTAATTCTATTTTCGTAATTTGCCCACTCTCTGGGTGGATTATGATGTCCCCAGTGGGAATTGTTAGAGAGATTTGGACCCGGAGGATTCGAGAGGGGAGGGGCATTTCCAGACTGCAACGAGGGTTGCCCGGGTTCGGATACGTTGACTGGGCGTAAGGGATTGGTTGTGCCGGGACTGGGGTCTCGGGGTGGGGAAGTTGCGGAGGGGGGCGTCGCCGCCGCTGAAGGAACGGAAGAAGCGCCCAAAGCATTGTTCCCGCCCTGCCCTCCGGCCCATGCGTTTCCCACAGGTTCCGAAGGACGTACGGAGGTTAAACTTCCCGAAGAAGGCTGGGAAAAAGCCGAGGAAGGACGATCCCATGCCGTTCGGCCCCACACTCCGGAACCGCTTCCCTCTTTAGACATATTGCCTCCCCCGGAAGGATTCCACGGCGGCGATTCCGAAGGAGGGGCATGTCGAGAAACACCCGACGGCGGTGCGATTACCGTCGGCTTGGGGACCGGCGAGGAGGTTTTGTTTTGGGAGGAGGAAGACTCGGTTTTTTGAGGTTCGGCCTTGGCGGTAGCTTGTTTGTTCTCTGCCGGACTGGAGGAACTGCTCAATCGTTTCACCAGTACTACCGCCAACACAATCAACAGCACCAAGACAACAGCCAATCCGATCTTGGTTTCCCGCGTAAAAAGCGGCGTCCCCTCCGGCATCTCTTCGAACTCCGGTTCCGGAAAAGACTCTTCCTCGGAGTGCTCTTCGGAAGCGTCGAACTGCGGAGCGGCATCCTCAGACTCTTCGTAATCCTTGAAATACCGTTTGCTCATCGGTTCCGTCCTTTTTAAAAGATGATCAAGACGCCCCCGCCGGTTTTTCAGCCACGACGGAGAAAAAAACCCCGGGAGGAGTGAACTGGGGCAACGGCTCTACAATTTCTAGCCTCTATTCCTTACAGAATTTTGGAAAAGTGTGCAAGGCGATTCGGCAAGAATATCCGGGGGGCACAATACCCCTCTCTTACCCCCCCTTCTATCATCTATGCCAATAAGCCAATCGGGGGCCGTGGGAAATTGCCCTAGCCGCAAAGGCCGTCTCTCTGCTTAGCTTGGGCTACTCGAAGTTTAGCGCTTCGGGACCGGGGATTTTGAGAAATCTCTGTTTCGCTAGGCCGAATCGGACGGCGGGTCAGCACCTGCAACCTTTCGTCCCCGGCAAACGCCTGTTTGACCAGCCGATCCTCCAACGAATGAAAACTAATGACCGCGAACCGGCCTCCCGGCGTCAAACAATCGGGCAACCGCCGAAGAGCGGTTTGTAGGGAGTCTAACTCCTGATTGACGGCAATCCGAAGGGCTTGAAAGGTGCGGGTGGCCGGGTCGATCCTGTCTCCCGCACGCCGGGGCAGACAGGAATGGATAATTGCCGCCAATTGGCCGGTCGTGGTGATCAGTCCCTGCCGACGGTGGGCCACAATCGCCTGGGCAATCCGTCGGCTCCAGCGTTCCTCACCATACCGCCGAAACAAGTCTGCCAGATGGGTCGCGGAAAGTCGATTCACCAATCGCCAGGCAGGTTCCCCCCGACTCGGATCCAGTCGCATATCCAGTGGTCCATCCTGGGAAAAACTAAACCCCCGGTTCGCATCCGCCAGTTGGAGGCTGGACATCCCCAAATCCAGTAAAATTCCATGGACCGCGGGGATACCTAGTTGTCGGAGAATCTCTGGCAAATCAGCAAAATTCCCTTGAATGAGCTGAACCGGTAGCCCAGCGAGTCGTTTTTCAGCGAACTCTAAAGCTGCCGGGTCCAAATCCACGCCGATCAGTTTTCCGGTAGGCCCCAGCCGTTGGGCGATCTGCCGGGCATGGCCGCCCCCTCCGACCGTTCCATCGACAACGACCTGTCCCGGCTGAGGATCCAACCAGTGGAGCACTTCCGTCAATAAAACGGGGATATGTTCGGCTGAGGAATCGCTCATGCCATCCTTTTACTGGCTTCCAAGGAGAAACGACCTAACAAAGAAAATGCCCCTTTCTTAAACAGAATAATAGTCAGAAATGGATGGCGGGGAAATCGTTCTGGCAAGGACTGCCCGGCAGGGAAAAAAGCACCCTACCCCGACGGCATCCATGCCATCGGGGTAGAGTGCCTGGAGAATCCCCGGCAGGCGGGACTGCCAAGGCCCCATAGTCCCTTGCAGTGGGTTGCCCTCCGATGGCCCCAGCACATAGCTCCCCGGTTCGGTTTTTTATCGTCCGAATGACCACCGGCTGGTGGCCGAAAGCCGGTGCTCTGAGTCGCCTGTGCCCCGCAAGGGAAACGCACAGAGAAATAAATACCTTACCATCTTGGAAAAAATCTAAAAATCTTAATTCCTCTCTTTACTTTCTGGTTGTTTTGAGAATGTGAGAATCAAAGAGGGACGTTCCGTTTTTCACCCAGAGGGTGGTAGGCAATTCCCCGCAGTAGGGGGATCAAAGGCCCTTTGGGCGATTTGATCAAAATGCGGTTGCTTTTCTGCTAAAAAAACTTCCCACCGTTGTTTGGACCAGAGTTCCACATGGTCTTGGACTCCGATCAAAATCACATCGGTTTGGAGTTGGGCCCAATCGGCCAATTCCTTGGGGATTCGCACCCGGCCCTGAGCGTCTAGTTCGACCTGGTGGGTTTGCCCGTAAAAGAGCCGGGCAAAATCTCGCACTTGAGGATGGCTGGGGGAACCGGCCGCCAATCGTTGGGCCAACCGGGTTAGGGCCTCTTGGGTGTAGATTTCCACGCACTTATCCCATCCAGGCGTCAAGTATAATAATCCCCGATCCGGGCAACCCATGGCCAACCGAAACCGTTTGGGCAGGGCCACCCGAAGTTTTTCATCCACCGCTCTTGAGAAGCTACCTGTAAGAAGCATCTCACTTTTACCACAAATCCCCATAAACCTCCATTTAGCCCCAAAGATACCCACTCACCCTCCTCTGTCAATACACCCCATGCCGGTAAGATAAGTTGGGGCAATCGGAATTACCCTAGGTAGAATCCTATTCCAGAGTTACAAAAAATCGTTACGTCGTAAGTTTTTTCAAAATTTTCCAAAAACCTCCCCCTACCCAAGGCAAAAAAAACGAACGCCCCGACAAGCCCCCCCCTCTTGCGAGGGGAAAATGGCATCTCCGGGGCGGAATCAAGCTGGCCAAAAGGCGATTTTTTCTTCCTAGCGGAAACGTCCTTCTCCCGGCGTTCAGCCGAGCGGTTCTTCTTCCACCGGATTGCTCAGGGTACCAATCTGCGGGATGGCGACGCTGCACCGGTCGCCTGGCTGAAGCCAACGGGGTGGTCGGCGAGCAAACCCTACCCCGTGCGGAGTTCCCGTTAAAATCACCGTGCCGGGCAGTAAGGTGGTGCTGCCGCTCAAGAATTCGATCAGCTGGGCCACATCGAAAATCATGTCGTTGGTGTTCCAATCCTGAAGCACCTGGCCGTTGATCTCCAGCCGAATCGCCAGTTCGTTCGGATTGGGGATATCCTCCGGCGTAACCAGGCAAGGCCCCAGCGGGCAGAAGGTGTCGAAGGTCTTGCCGCGACACCATTGCGTGCCGCCCCAGCGGATTTGCCAATCGCGGGCGCTCACGTCATTGGCGCAGGTGTAGCCCAGAACATACTGAAGGGCCTCCTGCCGGGGAATATTCTTCCCCTTTTTGCCGATGATCACTGCCAACTCCGCCTCATAATCGACCTGATCGCTTCGCAAATGCCTGGGCAGCAAGATGGGATCGTTCGGATTCTGCACTGCCGTAGGCGCCTTCATAAAAACGACCGGAAACTCCGGAATGGGCAGGTTGCTTTCGGCGGCATGTTGCCGATAGTTCAGGCCAATGCAGTAGATGGCCGGCGGCGCCGCCGGCGCCAACAGTTTGACCACACGGGCCGGTTTGGCCGTTACCTCGTAATTGCCAAAAATATCCCCTTCAATTTCCACGGCAGCCCCATCCGGTTGTAAAGCCGCATATTTTTCCTCTTGGTTCGGATCGAGATAACGAATGATCTTCATACGTCTGCGTCTCCTTGAAAAAAGATGAAACTTGGTAACATGTTAACCCGAATGCAAAGGAGGCTTATTTTAGGACGAAATTTGCCCAGGATGGCCACTACCGCTCTAACGGCAGTCCAGGGTCCTATGAGTCGGCTACATTGTTATTCCTCCCAAGTAGAGGCTGCAAGAAGCCTAGATTGGGCGCTTGCGCGGCAGTAACACGGTACTGCATTCGGCTGAAATGTTACGAAACTTGTTCCCTTCCTCCATAATTGATTCTGGAGTCCACGGAAATCCCGCCGCCCTTCGGAGCGCGTACCAATATCAGCCTCGTCAGGACGGCGTGTCTAACAACCGGGTCCATAGCTGCTGATAGGCTTGGACCATTCGGTCTAAGCCGAAATGGTCGCGGACACGTCGCTGGTTTTCCCGGCCCAGCCGATCCGCCAACCCACGATCCCCGACCAAGCGAGCCAGCCGATCCGCCAGTGCGGGCGTATCCCCGTAGGCGACGGTTTGTTCCTCAAACGCCGGTCCTAAAAGTTCTGCCACTCCCTCGACCCGGGTAGCGACCACTGGCAATCCGCTCGCCATCGCCTCCAGGACAACGTTGGGCATCCCCTCCCATTGGGAAGGAAGCACTAGCAGGCTGCTGGCCGCCAAAATTTCCGGTACATCCCCGCGCAGGCCGGCAAAATGGATCCGGTCGGCCAGCCCTTGGCGGCTTGCCTCCTGTTGTAGCCAGGCCCGCATCGGCCCATCGCCCACCACCAGCAGATCACAATCCGCCAATCCTCCCAGCCATGCACGAGCCGACGAAATCAGCCAGCCGAATCCCTTCTGCTCCTCTAACCGCCCGATCGCTACGATCACCTTTCGCCCAGGCCGAACTCCTAACTCGGTTAAATCCGCCCGGTTGGCGGCCGGATAGTCCTCCCAGGCAATCCCGTTGGGGATGACCGTAATCTTTTCCGGCCGGATGCCTGCCTCGACGACGGTGAACTCAGCCACCGCCTGACTGACGCACACATAGTGATCCACCCACCGCTGGGTCCACCGATCGAGCCAGAGATGCCAGCCGGAGGCCCGTTCCGCCACCCGGATGCCGGAAACCACTCTGCATCGGGCGCTGGAGGTAGTACCTGGGCAGGCGACCGCCCTGCTGGCCCGCCGAGCCGCCCATCGAGACGCCAGATTCGCATGAAATAAAAAACTCTGGACTAGTTCAATCGGATGCCGCCGGAAAAGGTCTGTCAGTTGCCGGAGCAGCCGGGGCAAATCCCTCCATCGACGGGCGTTCAGAAAGTAAGGTTCAATGCCGGCGCCCTGGAGCAGCGGGACGCACGATAGGTCTTCCGCCGACGGCGCGGGCTTCAGACTGACCACGACCGGTTCAAACTGGTTTCGGTCCAATCGGGCCGCCAATTGGGCCAAACAGCGTTCCGCCCCGCCCATCCGAAGCTCAGTAATACACAGGGCTATGCGCCGCGGACCCGCCACTCCAACAACCTCCCCAATCCCTTACCGGACCATTGGACGATTCCTTACCGGCCGATGGGAATCGCATCTGCCTCCTGAAAAAGCCCCTTGAAACAGTCTATTTTAATCCCCGGCCGAGGCAACGACACTTCCCGAGGCGCAAAAAGAAGCAACTCCTTTCGACGCCCCCGGAGCAGGATTGGGAACGCCCATCGGCCAAGAACGTTTTTTGAGCCATTTGATCCACCCCCAGCCCACCGCCGCGGCTGCTAGGGCCCCCAGCCCAATCGTCCCTAACCTTCCCGGAGGCAATTCCCAGGGGAGCCGTCCGACGCCCAATCCCGCCAGCACCCAACCGGCCATCAAAACCAGCATGATACTGTCGGCTTCTCGGAACAGCGCCCGCCGCCAAGTGAAGGTTTTCCTGCACGGGGGAGAGGGTGAGCCTAGAAGAGCGACTTTCTCTGCCGTCCGGAATGGCGGCTGTTCCCCACACCCCCTGGCAATATCCGACACGAAAGATTCCGGTAAAATAAGCGCCCGATCGACAATGCCTTCATCGGCCGGAAAGGGAAGCGGATTTTTTGCCTCTCCGATCTGGAACACCCGAACGAGATTGGGAATCCAGCGGGGGACTTGCCGGCAGTAGTCGGCGTATTGGCTTGGGTATCGGCCTGCTAGATACTCTTCCTCGGCCAGGACGATGGTGTGATAGAAGAAAGCGGCCAAACCTACCAAAAGTCCGGCCCACCACGTAGGGCCCACCAGCAAGGCCAGGCCAGCCCAGATCGTCAAATTGGCCAAATACAGCGGGTTTCGCACATAGGCGTACATGCCGGTGGTGATCAGTTGCCCGGCCTCGAAGGTAACCCCCCGACTCGAAGTCCCAGGCCGGGCCCGGCCCGCCACATGCAACCGAATACATATCCCCAACGCCAAAAAACCAACCGCTGCCAGATAGAACCCGGAAATGCCGTTCCCAATCTCCCACACCGTCTGAGAGTATTTTGCCAGGGCCTGAAAAACCAAAATCCCCCCCAGAGGAGCAAATATCCAACCCCGATGCCGAAACATCCAACGCCCCCAATCCACCCAACGGGAAACTGTCGGCACAGAAACTGATTTTCTTTCAACCTCCTGACAAGGCCGATCGCTGCTTCGTGAAACAACCGCTCTGGGTGGGCCGGACAGAAGAGATTCGGTCGGACTGCTCATCGTCATAGGAAAAACTCTGCAAAGAGGTGGTTCTATTGGGACGACGGCTGGAAAGAAGGGGCGGCAGAAGGGGTACGGATGGCGGCGTTTTCCCAGCCCTCAAAGACGCCGCTCAGCCAGCCGCCCGGTAAAAACAAACTGCTTACCAGACAGCCGACGGCTGCGCCGGCCAACACGTCGCTCAGAAAATGGACGTTGGATTCTACCCGTTGACACAAGACCAAAAACGCTAGAAAAACAAAAGTCCATCTCCCCCGGGGATAAAGCCACCCCAACGCCAACGCCCATCCGGCCGCTGTCGCTGCATGGGCCGAGGGAAACGACTGTCCCGCACTGCCGCCAACCAAGCCCGGCAAAAACCCGGTAAAACTCTCCCAAATCGGCTGTCCCAGGTCAAACGCCCTGGGCCGGGTCCGTTCGACCAGCAGTTTCATTCCGTCGGCCACAAGCCCACTTCCCAGGGCCATACAAAAAGCCCGTACCAACCGCCGCCGATTGGCCGGGTCTAATTGATAAATAACTAACCCCATCAGCACCACACCCACCGCATGGCCGAACCCCTCCGACCAGGTAAGCAACCGTTTCAGGTCTCCGGGAATTCTGGAGCGGGGAGTTTCGGGTACCCGGTCCGAAGGGCCTGCCGCCTCCCTCTCGGAGATCGGGGAAACCGTCTGGGGATGGAACCAGCGGGCCAACGGCCTATCTACTGCCAAGGCTGCTCCGGACGCCAAAACCAGAAGGATACCGACCAAAAAGGTCGTTTTGGGAGTCCATGTTTTACCAGAACTCCCAAACCTCCCGATTTCTTCAAAATTCCTATTTCCTCCAAGACTCGCATCCATGCGAGATTCTCCATTGCCCCATTATTCGGAGTATCCCTCCTTTTATCCAGCGCGGGAAAAGATACTACCAAGAGTGCTTTTTCTTACCAAGAGATAAATCGCGGTATCCGGATTTTTACGGGATTCTGGAGGGGGCTGGGTTCAGGTTGTAACTAGAAGCTCGATAGAGATAAGGTAGTCCGTGCGAGCTTCAACCTCTTTGCCCGGCTGGACCGTCAGGGTGATCCTACGAAAGGTGGGCATACTAATGAGGGAGGAGCAACATAGGAAGATTTTTTTGTTCTCCTCTGTTCGGCATCAGAAGTCGGGGCGACTCTTTCAAAAGGAATTGCCGGGCCATCTCCATCAATTGTCCCGCACGGCGTGCTAGGGCCGGTTCGTCCCGCACCGGACGAGGGGGCCGGTAAGAGACCATCTGTAACGGATTTTCCCGCCCCGGCCAACTGGTTCCATTGGCGGACGGGTCGGCGGACTGGTTGCTCTCCCCACCGACCGGCTGGAGCGATTTCTGCAACGGCGCGGGAATGTCGATCTTCTGCCATTTTTCCACCAAACGCCATTGGCCGCCCTGTGAGTCCATTTCCGCCGTCCGGAAGATCAGGGTGCGGCGATAGACCAACACCTGTTTGAAGGACGGCGGCTGACCTGGTCCCACTGCCGGAGCGACCAAATACGTTTGTTTTCCATCCCGAAGCTCCATGTCGATGTGCAAATGCCCCTGCAAGATACCAATGACCTGGGGAAACTCTTTGATGATCTTCCGAATCGCCGGCGCATCTAAAAATGTGGGCGGATAGATCGGCTCATGGATGGCCACCAACGTAGGATACTCCCGATATTTCTCCAAGTCCTTCCGCAGCCAATCGAGCGTTTCCGGGTCAAAGGTGGAAAGTCCTTCCATGCCCGGTCCATGATGGATGGCGTCCGGGGCCAAAAGCACTAAATGCAAACCGCCGCACTGGACCCGGTATTGCCGGGGACCAAAGACCCGATCGAACTCGGCCGGCCAATTGTCCCCGGGGATAATCGCATAGGGGCGTTTGCAATGCTCGGCCAGCCACCTCTGGAAATACTGTTGACGGCGCAAGTTTTGCACGGCCGGATCGGTCCCATCGGGTCCCGGCGGCGTAATGGCGCTGTTATCCCCGGTCAACAGAAGAAAGGTAGGTTTCAGGTGCTGGTCGATCCATGAGAAGGTCTCTTCCATTCGTTTTTGGTTGGCCCCATCCAGATGCATGTCGCTTAGCCAGGCGAAAGAAAAAAGCGGCGGGGTATCTGCATTGGCCCAACTGGGTGGCTTAGCATAGGGTTTAGGCCCCAAGAGTTTGCCCAAACGAAGGGCCGTCTGTCTGAGGTCTTCGGGGATTTGGGCGAAAAGGGGGCCGCCAAGGGAGAAAAATGTCAATACACACAAAATACACAAGACGGATAATTTTCTGCTCATGTACATAAAAAATCAGTTTTCAGGATTAACAAACGAATCCGGATCAAGAAAAAAGCTGGTATTCTTTATTTTACGTCCGGAGACCTTCCAGAGAAGCCCACCGGGCGGCGATCTGCCGATCGTCCGGGACCAGGCCCAGCCGACGGTTGGTTCGGAATTCCTGTTCTAATTCTAAAAGCTTTTCCCGGACCGCCGCCAAGGCGGTTTCACTGAGCCGATCTATGAATAACACGCCGTCCAGATGGTCGATTTCGTGCTGGGCGGCCCGGGCGGCCAACCCCTCCAATTCGTACTGCACTTGCTGGCCCTGGAGATTGTAGGCGATGAGCACGATTTTGGTCGAGCGTCGGACCGGGGCGTAAATCCCCGGCAGGCTCAGGCACCCCTCTTCCTTCTCCTCCACCCCCCCCCTTCGAGAGAGTATCTCCGGGTTGATCAGAATAAACTCCTGGTCCTTTTGGGCCGGATCACCCGTCGGATTCATCACAAAAATCCGATAAGGCAAATCCACCTGATTGGCCGCCAGCCCCACTCCATCCCGGGCATACATGAGTTCCAGCATCTCGGCTATCATCTGCCGAAGCTCTCCATCGACCCGGCGCAGCGGTTTGGACCGATGGCGAAGCGTCGGGTGTGGATATTGAATGATCTGCCGAATCAACTTAGGGCTAGAGGCTGCCGGAGATGGCTGGACAGAATTGGGTTCCATGGGAAAATGTCTGACCGCTACGTCGCCGGATCGAGTTGGGCCAATCGCCGCAAGCAATTGGCCGTGAAAAAACGTCTGTCCCACAATTATAGCAACGCCCTGGCCGATAGGAACAGTCCCTTGGGAGAGCCTCGCCTGCAAGGGCGAGGGTTGGATGAATAAAGAACTTCGCCCGCAAGGACGAAGGTCGCAGGCCGGGTGAGATCCCCTCCAAACAGACGTCGCTCCGTAGCTCAGCCTGTCCAGGCGGTAGCTTAGGCTGTCCAGCCTGAGTCAGCGACTAACAGACGGGTGCTACTTACAAGCGGGTTAGGTCTTTCTCCGGCGGATAGCCAGCGCTACCAGTCCCAGGCCGCCCAGGGCCAAAAGCGCCAAGCTGCTCGGCTCCGGCACCAACCCCATGCTGTAGTAGAAATAGATTTCACTGCCGGAAAGGGCATAGTTGAAATAGGCCAACGTGCCCACCGAGCCGCGCCAACTAGCCGTGCCACTGATCCCCCGGGTACCTAACATGGTGTAACCGCGATCGTAGGCCTGAGCCGGATTATACATCCCGCCGGTTTCGGCCCGCAGAATTCCATCAATGTACAGTTGAACCTTAGAACCGGCTTTATAGACCAAGGCCAAATGGTGCCATTGGCCGTCGGTGGTATCGAAAGCGGCATCGGCCGTACCGGCCCCAGGAGCGTCAAAAATATATGTGTGCGTGCCGGTCACTTCGATTCGCATGGCGTCCGGGCCATGGGCTTCATAAATATCCCGAACGGAAGTGGATATAGGATCGCTCCAATCGCCGGAGGTCGTTTCCGACTTAAACCACCCCAGAAAAGTCCCTTCCTGTAAGTTGACGGGAATCGGAAGCATAATCACATCCGCATCTTGACTCTTGGTCCATGCGCCCCGATCCTGCGGCGGATTCGACACGCTCCAACTGCCGCCGCTGATTTTGCCATGATAGCCAGAGACACCATCTAGGAGTAAATCCACCCTGGGATGGCTGGCTGGGTCGAACACATAAAGATGTTGAAGGCTCCGGCCTTGAGGCAGGGGAGGCATGGCATTCAAGCTCACTCCATCTGTAGCGATGTTGTACAATTTCCAAACTTCCCACCCTGATAGGACATGATCATAGACGGCCGTATTGTCATAAACAGCCGCACATCGGTCGTTGCCAGAAGTGGACCGGGCGCCGACAATCCAATTGGCTACCGTCAGGGTTCCTGTGGCAGAATAATACGCACTCCCCGCCGGCAATCCATCGTAGTACGCCACAATCTGGTGCGTGGCGTCATCATAGGTAACCACCCATTGATGCCATTGACCATCTCGAAGCGGTTTTCCCGTAGAAAGCGTGTTCCAACCGCCGCCGCCATTCGGCACCCCATAAATCGTGCCTGTTCCGTCACTACTTACCTCCAACCGCATCGGATACGGTGTATAATCTGGATCCTGCAAATGCGTGGTCAGGGTATCGGACCAATTATTGGCCCCAGTTGCCACCTTCACCCATTGGACAAAGGAACCGGCGGTGGTGGAAAGCCCAGTGCTGGGGATGACGATCCAGCCGCTTGCCGTAGCGTCCACCGCGCCGCCGAATCGGCCGGTGGTCCATGTGCCGCCGCCGGTAAGCGTACCGGGGACCGTCCCGACCGAATCGCTCACCGTCGTACCGCTGCCGTCGTCCATCAGATACCGATGGATTAACCCGGCGGTGGCGCTACTGTTGCAGATCAGCCCCACTACCCCCATGGTTCCCACTAACGCTAGCTGCTTCAGTGTTCGAGACATCGTTGGGTCTCCTATAGAAAAGCACTACTAAAATAGGACCAAATGGGGAATCCCTGCGTCAAGGAAAGTTCAGGCACTATTGTAGATTAATCTCTATTATAATGGAAACCCCTAGAGTTGCCAGCAAAAAGCTTTCTCCGAAGGTCCGGAGAAAGACCTTTGGCCTTTTCCTTGCAAGGCCGGGGATCCAGCCGGTGCCAACCCAGCTAAACCACTGCAGGCTAAACAGTCAAGGTTAACCACAGGGACTGCTTTCGGAGGATGCCACCAAGAGCTCCTCCTGCTTCGCAGGCCGGATTTTCGGCGCAGGCGGGGCCTACGCCTTATGGGCAATCCGGGACGGTAGAGCCCCCCAGTCTAACACCGCAATCCGGCAAGGATGAGGTGCTGGCCTTACGTTCGGCCGGGGCAGTGCCCCGGCCCTACGAGGTCTTTCTCCGGCGGATAGCCAGCGCCACAAGCCCCAGGCCGGCCAGGGCCAAAAGCGCCAGGCTGCTCGGCTCCGGCACCACGGCCAATAGCTCCGGCGCTACCAACACGCCCGGAAACACCCCGTTGCGCAAGATGAAGAAATCGGTCGTGTTGAACTCGGTAAAGGCGCCTTTGGCTAGGAAGATTTCGAACGAATCGCCGCCGCCCCGCTCGAAGAATAGCCCTTGCAGCTCCAGGTAGGCCTCGCTGGTAAGCGTAAAGATGCCCCAGGTGGCCGAATGACCACGAGGAGCATTAAAGAACAGGGTATCATCCAGGCCACTGTCCCCATCGGTATTGAACTCTTGAGAGAACTGGATGGGCGAGCCGTGGGTGTTGATCAGTTGGAGCACGCCGCCGTCGTCGCTAGCAAAGCCGATGGTCCAGGTACCCGGCGGCATCCGGATGAAGCCCTGCACCCCGACCAGGAAGTCTTCGCCGGCGTCGCTCGTGCCGTCCGGATAGAGCAGGGTCGGTTCGTTGAAGGAACCGCCCCCGCCGAAATCGACATACGGCGACTGGGTAACAATGAACTTCGAGACCCGATAGGCACTGCCGCCGATATTGTAATCGCCCGGCCCGCGAACGTTAGAAATCAATTGGACAGCTTCCTGCGTGGAGTTGATTTCGTTGTCGAAGCCGGACGGGTTAGCGGGATCCAGTTGGAGCATGACCACGTTGAAGCCGTTTTGTGGCGGGATGGGCGTGGCTCGCCAGCCGTACTGCCCGTCGGCCAAAAGCCCAAACGCCTGGGCGTTATAGGCGGGCCAATGGCCGGGAGCGATCGAGATTTCAAAGTGCTGGCCGCCAACCCGCTCGAAAGTCATTGCATCTAGTGTGGTGGTGATGCCGCCGGGCGGAACCACAAAATGCCCGATGGTTACCCCATGGGCTGTCTGATCCTGCCAAATCAGGGTGCCGTCGTTGGCCTTCCAGTCGTTATTGGTATTGAGCTGATTGATGAACTGGATGCCGTCCAGGTGGAGGTAACCGCCGTCGTCGCCGGCAAAGGCGATGGTCCATTCGCCTTCGGGGATATAGAGCCTGGAGGTAACGCGAACGGTAAAATCTTCGCCCGGGTCCACCTGGCCGTTCGGATAGGTGCCATCGAATGGGAAGTTGCCGTCGGAGCCGCTGCCGTAGTTGATTTCCAGCGGCTGGTGGCTGGCATCGGTAATGACCTGGTAGCGATTGCCCGCCGCTGCGCCGACGCCGAAGCCCAAGGCCACGCTCAGGGCCTCGCCAGCGCTATTCAGTTGGGTATCCGCACCGCCAGAGCCGATCTGCACCATGCGGGCCTGGAAAGCAGGCTGGGCCTGCCAGTTGATGTCGTATTCCACCACGTAATTTCGTGTCTGAGTCCCCCCCAGGTCGTTCCAGCCGGGGGTCATCTCGGCATAATGTTTACCTCCCGCATTGTTCGGCTCGGCGCTATTCCAGTTATGGTAGGTGAGCGGTTCTCCGGTAACCCAGGCCCAACCGTAGCCTTTTTCGCCATATTGGGGGGTGCTGCCTTGGGGCGGGCTGGGCCAGCCGCTCTGATCGCCCCCTTCAAACGCACCGGGAGCATGATTCGGATCATCCGTCAGCCCGATCCAGCCATTGCCAAAGGTACGCACAAACGTATCTTCCTCCGCGGAGGTGAGCGTAACCAGATGGCCCTGGACGCCCATGTACTGGCGGTTTTGGGCATCCACCTTGGCGGCCACCCAGGTGGAAGGATTCACGATCATTTCATAGGCGTTCCGGGTGCCGTCCGGCTTGACCGGACCGAGCTTCGGCAGGAGCCGCCAGCCGCCGTCAGCCTGGATTTCGTATTCAATGACATATTGAGTCAATTTACTATCGGCTTGTCCGAGGGTACTGCCGGCGGGCATGTCGTTCCAGAGGCCATCCCCTCGGATGGTGGCCGCATCTTCGCCGCCGGCATTATTTGGTTCGCCGCTGGCCCAGGCGGCGTAGGTAACTGGTTCTCCAGTGATCCAGCGGAATTGATTGGTGCTGCTGCCGCCGCCGGGCATGGTCTGGCCGTCCAGGGTGCTGGTGGCATTGCTATCGGTAAAGCCGATCCACCGCTGGTCCGATCCGAAGGCATGGACGAAGGCATTTTCGGAGGTGTTGTGGATGGTCACCAAGTGCCCCGGCACGCCCATATAGGTATGCTGGGCGGCATCCACCCGGGCCTGGTCCCAGGTAAGTCCATCCGGCTGGACTACCAATTGATAGGCGTTCCGCTTGCCGTTGGGAAGCATCGGACCAAGCAGCACCGGCCCGGTCGGTTCGCCCGGATAAAAGGATAAAGGATTTGCTGCTGGCAAATTGGTCGGATCTCCGCCGCCAGCCAGGTACATCACCTGATTGGACGCCAGGGCCTCGTTATAAATGACCACTTCGTCTAGAAGTCCGTCGAAATAGTTGTCCGATGCCCATCGGCCAATCAGGACCGGATCCCAGGTGTTTTGGAAATTGGCATGTCCGCCTGTGGAGGCGTCCAGCCGGCCGTCCACAATGATCCGCTGCTGGCCATTGTCAAACTGCCAGACTAGGTGGGTCCATTGGTTGGTTGGAATCGTCCGATTCCCGCCAGTGTCGTTGCCATAGAAGCCGAAATGCGCCCGGTCGTTCCGAAT
>JAKPGL010000070.1 GCA_029550925.1 Planctomycetota bacterium | reverse complement strand
CAGGCTGACAGCCTAAGTTACAGAAAGTTCAGTGGAGGCCCTTGAGAAAATCGCGAAGGGCGGCGTCTTCGATTTCATCCAGGTCGTCGTCCAGGGACTGCTCTTCTTCCGACGGCGCGGCGGCAGAAGCTGGCTGTGGTTGATCTGTCGAAGAAGGTCCTTCGTCGGCCTGAGCCGGTGACTTTTCGGAAGGCGCTGCCGCCACGGTGGGTTCCGATTTTGGGGAAGATTCGACCTCGGCGTGGGGAGAAACTTCAGATGCTGCCTCCTCTTCGGTAGGAAGAGATTCTTCCGCCTCGTCGAAGGGAGCCGCTTCCGCTAAATTTTCCGAATCAGAGACGCCTTCTTGAGTTTCGGACGGTTGTTCGGTCTGGAGGTCTTCGGCGAGATCGAAGTCGAATTCTTTTTCCAGGGCGTCTATGTCCTCCCAGGGAGAGGGCGATTCCGGCGAGGTCGGCGGCTGTTCGGCGGCTTCTGCCGGGGCGGGTTCCTCTGCAGGAGCTTCCGCCGGTTCAGGAGCTTCCGAGCCGGCCGGTTCAGGTTCGGTTGGGGAGGCGAAAAAGGAGGGGATGTATTCGGGAGTTTCTTCCGGAGCCCCAGGAGGCGGTTCGGGCAGACCTGACGGCGCTTCGTATTCGACGCGGAAAGTCAGCGGCCCGATGGTGAACTCGTCGTTGGGTCGGAGGAGGACCTCCTGGTCGATGCGTTTTCCATACACAAATGTTCCGTTTAGCGACCCCAAATCCTTGATCTTCACAAAGCCGTCGGCTTCGAAAAGCTGGCAATGGCGGCGACTGATCATCGGATGGGCGATCGTTAAGTCCGCCTCCCGACTTCGGCCGATGACGGTCGGGAGCCTTAACTTCACATCGCTCTTATTGGTTTTGCCGCTGACAATGACCAGTTTGGCCTCCATCGTTCCGCACCCATCTACAGGGAAACCACACGCCCAGGCCCAAGACAATCAGGGTGTCGCCCTGCGCACCCTAGAGACTGTTTCCGAACCGCTCGTTGACGCAAAGAAGATCGGAACGAGAAACACTCTCTACGCTTTTCATCATACCCAGCCCCTGGGGGCTAGGCAACAGGATGGGGTTTTTGTTCCACCCCTTTGGCGGGCAACAGGTGAGATTGGACGAGCGGAGGAGGAAGGCTAGCAGGACTAGCCCAATAGACCATTTGGGGGGAGTTTTGCCCCTCTAAAAAGTGCCTTCCGATCTTGTCCTCCTTATCAGAAACCATCTGGAGGTGGGTGTTTTTCGGTGGTTGCCGGGGAAATCGTGTTTGCCGGGTGAGTGCTCCCCTTGACAAGAGAGTTTTTTTCTTTATGGTAGAGGGTTTACGAAATTGTTATTGGTTTGAACTCTGGAAGAGGAATAGGAATGCCTACGATCAATCAACTGGTACGGCGCAAACGCGTGGTTCAGCGTCGGCGGAGCAAGTCGATGGCCTTGGATGCTTGCCCCCAGAAAAGGGGGGTGTGTCTCCAGGTTCGGACCATGACCCCTAAAAAGCCGAACTCCGCATTGCGCAAAATCGCCCGTGTTCGACTCTCGAATCGAAAAGAAGTTACCGTCTATATCCCCGGCGAAGGCCACAACCTGCAGGAACACTCGATTGTACTGGTGCGGGGAGGTCGTATCCGGGACCTGCCGGGGGTTCGGTATCAAGTGATTCGAGGGACTCTGGACTGCGCCGGGGTGGAAGGTCGCAAGCAAGCTCGGAGTCGGTACGGGGCGAAGAAAAACGCCTAGCTCCTCCCCTCCATCCTGCCTGGGTGGTTGGAGAGGCCCGTCTGGGGAGAAAAATGTTCCTTCCGGACGGGAGAAAGCCGATGGTTGCTGTCGGTTTTCTGGACAAGTCGTGCAAGGGATTTCCCGGAGGTTTCGCGGGGATTTTTGGAGAACCGTATTTTCTTTTGAACGTTTTTCAGCAGGCAAGCACTATGGGAAAAAAGACCGCCAGTGAAAAAATCTTGAAGCCCGATCCTCTGTATGGGTCGAAGGTGGCCAGCAAGTTCATCAACTGTATCATGCGGAACGGAAAAAAGACGACCGCGCAGCGGATTTTTTACGAAGCGCTCGACATCATCCGTCAGAAGGTTTCCGATAAAGAACCGATCGAGGTGTTCCATCAGGCGGTGGAAAACGTCAAACCGGAATTGGAAGTTCGGAGCCGACGGGTCGGCGGCGCCTCGTATCAAGTGCCGATGCCGGTGAATAAAAAACGCCAGCTTTCGTTGGCGATTCGGTGGATCATCGGGGCCGCCCGAGAGAAAAAGGGACGCCCCATGGCGCCCAAATTGGCCGAGGAGTTGATCGCCGCCTATCGCCGAGAAGGCAGTGCAATGACCAAACGGGAAAACGTCCATCGTATGGCCGAGGCCAACAAGGCGTTTGCCCATTTTGCTTGGTAACCTCTTTCTGCCTCCCCCAGCGCCGCACCGGGGATTTTTCCTGGTGCGGCGTTCTCTTGCGCCGTCCGATGGGCGAAGGCGGCAGTCCAGAGGAAACTAACGCCTTGGGAGATGGAAAACAAGGGAGTCTGCCAAAAGGACAGGGTGTACATAGGTTGGGAGGTTTGCAAGGTGTTTATTGTTGGGACGTTGAGAGAGTAACCGGGATTCCCTGCCGCTGGGATGGACTATGCCTCGGGACATTCACACGCTTCGGAACATAGGCATTATTGCCCATATCGACGCAGGCAAAACGACGCTAACGGAACGGATGCTCTTTTATAGCGGTCGGATTCATCGGGTGGGCCAGGTCGATGACGGTACGACCGAAACCGACTTCGACGTGGAAGAACGGGAGCGGGGCATTACGATCTACTCGGCCTGCGTAACCTTTTCCTGGAAGGAGATGCAGATCAATCTGATCGACACGCCCGGCCACGTCGATTTTACCGCGGAGGTGGAACGAAGTCTTCGGGTCTTGGACGGCGGGGTGGTGGTCTTTAGCGCCCGCGAAGGCGTCGAGGCGCAAAGCGAAACCGTCTGGCGTCAGGCCGACAAATACCATGTGCCCCGAATCGCCTTTATCAACAAGATGGATCGCGAAGGGGCGGACTTTTTCGCCGTGGTGAAGGAGATCGAAGATCGGCTCGAGGCCAAGCCAGTCCCGGTTACCCTGCCGATCGGTTGCGGGCCGCCCCACATGCCGGACGCCTTCCGAGGGATCATCGATCTGGTGGAGATGAAAGCCCTTCGCTTCTTGCCGGAAGGCGAGGGAACTCAGGTCGTCCAGGAGGAAATCCCCGCTGGCTTGCAGGAAGAGGCCCAATTCTGGCGGTCGCACCTTTTGGATCAGCTTTCGCATCATAGCGACGAACTCATCGAACTGCTCCTGGCCGACCAATCGCCGCCGCCGGACCTGATCCGACGAGTGCTCCGGCAAGCGACGATCCATCATCGGGTGACGCCGGTATTTTGCGGGTCGGCGTTGGATGGGATTGGGGTGCAGCCGGTCATGGATGGCGTGGTCGATTATCTGCCGAGCCCGGCCGATCTGCCGCCGGTCGAAGGCATGGACCCAGAAAAAAAAGACCGCAAACTCACCCGCAAACCCGATCCCGAGGAACCCTTTTGCGGCCTGGTCTTTAAGGTGGTGGCCGATCGGCATGGAGACATATTTTGGGTTCGCGTCTATTCCGGCCAATTGAAGGCCAATAGCCGGGTGCTGAATCCCGGAAAAAATAAACGAGAAAACATCCCCCAGCTTTGGCGCATCCAAGCCGAGGAGAGAGAACAAACCCAGATGGTCGAGGCGGGGGATATTATCGGACTGATCGGCCTGCACCATTCTACGACCGGCGACACCCTCTGCGATCCGAAACACCCCATTCTGCTGGAATCCATCCAATTTCCCGAAACCGTGATCTCCATGGCCGTGGAGCCGGAAAACGCCGTCGAACGGAAAAAACTGAATCAAGTCCTGGAAATGCTCAAACGCCAAGACCCCACGTTCCGCACCCAGGAGAACGAAGAAACCGGCCAGACGCTCATCAGCGGCATGGGGGAATTGCACCTGGAGATCATCAAACACCGGCTCATCCGGGACTTCAAGCTCAACGTGCGGGTCCACAAACCCAAAGTCAGCTATCGGGAAACCATCGAAAAAGCCGTGGAGGTTACCGGCCTGTGTCATCGGCAGTGGGGCGGACAGAACCTCTTCGCCGAAGTCCGAATCCGTATGGAACCTACCCCGATTGGTCAGGGGACCGGCAAGGTCGAGGTCCTGCCCGGAGGACCTGATGTCTTGCCGCCGGAGTTCCTGGGGGCTGTCCTGGAAGAACTTCAGGAACAGGCCCTGGGCGGCGGAACTCTGGGGTTCCCCCTGCTCCATGTACGGATCACGGTCTTGGGTGGACAAGTTCATGCGAGCGATTCCAACGTGACGGCCTTTCGCATGGCGGCCAACGACGCGTTCCACAAGGCCCTCCACCAAGCCGGCGTCGTACTGCTGGAGCCGATCATGCGGATCGAAGTCTCTGTGCCGGACGAACATGTGGGAGATATTGTCAGCGATCTCCAGCAACGTCGGGCCGTCATCACCCGCACCCATTCCCGCGGACGAAACATGACGGTCGTCGAGGCCCGTGCGCCGCTAGCGAATCTGTTCGGCTATTCCAATGCCATGCGGGGGCTTAGCCAGGGCCGGGCCTCCTGCACGCTGGAGCCTTGCGCCTACGGCCCGGCGCCGCCGGAAGTGGCGCAGAGTTTCTTGCTATAACCGCATAATCCCCTTCAGCAGCCTCTCTTCCCCGATTACGAGGCTGGTTTGGATAGGGCCAAAGGGGGTGTTGAGTGGATGGGGAGTCCTCGTAAAAAGGCAAAGGGGGAGAGAGCGCCCCGTGTATTTTGGAAAAGAACTCGCAAAAATACACAAAATACACAAAATAGGAAGCCCTTTTCTCGATTGACCTCCTGCCGCTGAATCGGTATAGTCCCCCCTGTCATGGGTTTTTCTCCTCCAGGGGTTACGCGTATACGGAAAACACCATGCCCAAAGTGCTCGATTCTACAAAGACCAGACCAGCCCGCACGATGTTCCAGGGGCTGCCTGAGCGACTTCGGGTTTTATACATCACCACTCCGAAACGTCCAGGGGCTTGGTTGGCCGAGGCGTTCGCCTCCGACAGCGGCAGCCATGTCGAACTGGAAGAAGCCAAAGGGAGCGCTGCCGGTCTGGCCCGCCTTCGAGATGAAGCCTTTGACGCCATTCTTATCAGTCATGTGCCCGGCGAATTAGACGCCCTAGAACTTGTCGAAGGCTATCGAACCGGCGGGGCCGAAGAACCCATCGTCGTGTTGGGCAGTCAAAGCGAACAGGAAATGGCCGCCCTCTGCTACGAAGCTGGGGCCGATGGCTATGTATGCGTCAATACGACCACCGTGCGCACCTTGATCTGGATGGTGGCCCGAGCGGTCCAGCGATGTCTGCTTTTCCGGGAAAATCGCCGTCTTTGGCAAGCCGAACGACGCCGCCTCCAACAAGAACGCGAAGAAGCCGAGCACCTGTTGACCCAACAACGAAAAATCCTCTGCGACCTCCAGGGGCTGCAATCCCAAGAGCAGTATTTAGTTCCCAAGTCGGAACGCCTCCCCTCGGACGACGGGTCGCTTTGCCCGTTGGATTTACCTGCCGAGTTGGTGCAACATTATCGGGACCTCTTGCGCACCTATGTGATTATGGGTTCGGGCAACCTGGCTAAAGAACTCTTCCGTTTGGCCGATCTATTGATCACCGCCGGCGTCAGTGCCGGGGAACTGCTACAACTTCACTCGGAGGTGCTCGAAGAAATGATCCACGGCCTGGGGAGCCGGAGCACCCGCCATGTGATGACCCGGGCCGATCTGCTGGCCTTGGAAATGCTCCTCTATCTGGCCGAAGGCTACCGCCGCCGCTACCAGTATCGCCAAAATCCGCCGGTCCAACTCATGCTGCCCGGTTTCGACCACCCCGCCCCCCCGGCTTTCTAGTGGGATTGTATCCAGTCGGCCAAAATACGACTTCTTGGACGGCAACCTTTTTTCTCCCCTAACGGATCATGGCGGCTGGCCACCTCAAATCAGGAAAAAGCCGCCAAAAGAAGAGAAATCATCTCTGTCGAAGGGCGAACCCCCATGGGGGCTTCACGACAAAATGCGTACTATGTATAATAGAATGTGTTTAATCTATTTTCCCGTTACATATATTTTTTGAACGACCCGTACCATTTCAGCCGAGTGAAGTAGGTTTCTGCTTTTTAGGGAGAATCCCCCAGATTGTCACTGCTACGCCAGCACCCAATCTAGGCTTCTTGCAGCCGCTACTTGGAAGGAATAACAAGGAATAGCAATGTAGCCGCCTCGTAGGACCCTGGATTGAGAGCTTCCGCAGGAATGAGAATATCTGGTAAAATAAGCCTTCTCAGCATTCGGCTGAAATGTTACAACGACCCAAAGTGTTTTCTTCAAGCGGAGAGACTTACGTGATGAAATCTTCTCTTTCTCCGGCAACGGTGGGTCAAGTTGGCGACCCGATCGATTCTTTAGAGGGTTTTGCGATTCCCCCACAAGGGGCGCTCCGGTATCAAATCATGCAACGGCTCCTCCGGGCCATTTTCCAGCGACAGTTACCTACAGGTACCCGGCTTACGATACTGAAACTAGCCAGCCGATTCGGCACGAGTTCTACTCCAGTTCGGGAGGCCTTGGTCGAGTTGGCCGGGATCGGCATGGTGGATTTCATCCATAATCGGGGCGCCGTGGTGGCCCCATTTGGGCCGAAGGAGCTTCGAGAGATTTATCAAATCCGGCGAGTCTTAGAGGCGGAGGCCGCCCGGTCGGCGTGCGGCAAAATCCCCTTGCCGCAACTAGAAACCCTTCGCAAAGAACTCGATGAACTCCGGGAGCACCGAAAAGCAGCCAATTGGGCGCAGCGCGGCATAACCGCCGATCGCCGACTCCACGAAATGATAGCCAAGGTGTGCGGAAGCATGCGACTAGCCAAAGAAATCGGCCGATATGACATCCTGGTGGAGACGATCCGGGAGATCATTGGCCCGAGGCCAGCCCTCCAGCAAAAGGCCCTCGAAGAACACCTCCGTATTATCGACGCCCTGATCTCCGGCGATCCGGACAAGGCCGCCCAGGCTATGGCCGATCATATCCAAAGCGCCGCCCAGGTCTGCGAAGAGGCCATGTTCTCGGAGAAGTAGCGGTCGGCGGTTGGAAAGTCGGGGCTGAGGGGTGGCCAAACGGCTTGGAGGGAACTGTTCCGAAAGGCGGCCGGGTCGCCTTGTTCCCCGGCGGTGCAGAGGGATTAGCCTTCCTCGGGTTCCTGGCTTAAGAGTTCGTTATCATAGGCCTCTTCCATTTCCCGGACCTGTTGGGCCAATTCTTTGTTTTGTTCCACAGCGGTGGAGACTTGCAGTTCCCATTGGGTGCTGGCTGCCCGAAGGGTATCTAGGTCTAGCGGGAGTTTCAACATGGCGGCCAGACGCCGAGTAACCGCCTCGATGCTCATCGGGTTGGTCCCCTGCAAATAGCCGGGAATCTCCGCCGCCAGGGAAATCATCTGCACCCCCTCTTTACCGGCTCGGGTCATTAAGTAACTGGTGAACGAAGCCGGGCCTTCGTAAGAACTTCGCCGCTGAAGCCCCAGTTTTTCCATCTCCGCCAAAATCTCCGCATCCGAACAGGTTACATACAGGCGTGGTTGTCGAGTGTGCGGCACCGCCCCGCCAAAAGACCCCACAAATAAAATTCGCTCGACCCCGGATCGCCGCGCAAATTCAAACAGACAATCGCCAAAGGTTCCCCAGAACAGGTTCGGCTCTTTACCTACAAAAAGCAGCAGATGGTGGGCTTCGCACACATAGAAGAGGTTCTCCGGCATCTCCAGACGCTTGACCAACCCGTTTTCGATCTCTACCGGCGGTCGAAACAGGGCCGTTATCTCCATCGTGCCGGGGAAGTTGAAAATATAGAAAGGGTCCGGATCGATCTCGGCGACCGGTTCCGCCTCCAGCAGATACACCAGCCGAAGCACCGTCCCGGTGGAAACATCCCCGCCGTCCATCCAGCCGCTGAACGCCAAAATGAGCGTCCCTCGGTCCAAGACCGGCTGCCGACGAATCCGTAATAACTGGTCTATGTTCAGGATCATGGCCTTTATTGTAAAACTTCTCCCGCAATAGGACAATCGCCAGGTACACTCCGTTCGCCTTCCGTGGAACATCGGGGAGTCCTTTTCGGAGTACGGCGACAAACGCGGCGTAAGCCAGGCCGGGTGAGGACGAATAAACCTTCGCCCCTTGCGGGAGAGGGTGGCCGAGGCGAAGCCGAGGCCGGGTGAGGGGACCTTTATTATCATTGCCGCACAACCGGCAGTGCGGGCGTCTCCTGAACTGTGATCCCCGCACAACCGGCAGTGCAGGCGCCCGCTGAATTGTCATCCCCGCGCAGGCGGCAGTGGAGGAATCTGCTGAATTGTCATTCCCGTACCTCCCCTACTGTCATTCCCGCGCAAGCGGGAATCCAGGGTCCCTTGTGCTGCCCACTTGTTCCCCCTCACCCGGCTAGCCTGACGGCTAGCCGGCCTCTCCCGCCAAGGGAGAGGCAAATATTCACCCTCGCCCCTTCGCGGGAGAGGGTGGCCTGCGCTAGCAGGCCGGGTGAGGGGGATCACCCACCCTCGCGCCTTGCGGGAGAGGGTGGCCTGCGCTAGCAGGCCGGGTGAGGGGGATCACCTACCCTCGCCCCTTCGCGGGAGAGGGTGGCCGAGGCGAAGCCGAGGCCGGGTGAGGGGGGGCCAGCACCCACCACTTCCCACAGGCAGGCCCATGGGGTTTAATATACTATAGTTACTCTGCCAATGGTGAAACTCTCCCCGGCTTTTTCCGGAGCTCGGCCAATGGACGCCGTCGTGCAGCAGGTGCTGGAAACCGAGCATGGCCTGAAGCTGGTTCGGCGGATTGGCGGCGGCGGGTTTGCTGAGGTCTGGGAAGCACGAACCAGCCAAGATGTGCCTTGCGCGGTGAAAGTTTCGCTGCGGCCGCTGGATGGCGAAACTGCGCAGATCCAAAAAGAACTCCAAACGCTGGAGCTTCTCAAAGGTCTGGGCGGCCATCCCCATGTGGTAAGCCTGATGGATGTCTGGCAGATCGGCGGCTACTTGGTTACCCGTTGGGAGTTGGCTCCGGATGAAAAGGCCCGCTCGTTGGAGGACCTGTTGCAGTACTATCAGGCCGAGGGCCAGCGGGGCATCCCGATCAAGGAATTGTTTCGGTATATCTACGATGCGGCCCAGGGGATCGATTTTTTGAATAACCAGGGGATTGTGCATCGGGATATTAAGCCGGGGAATCTCTTGTTGTTTTGGGGCAGGGTGAAGGTGGGGGATTTGGGGCTTGCGAAGTTTGTGGGGGCTTCGACCGCTTCGCACACGGGGGCGGGCACCTGGGGCTACCTGCCGCCGGAGGCCTACCAGGGCCGAATCGGCCCAACAGTAGATCTTTACAGTCTGGCGGCCACGTATGTCCGGCTCCGCACCGGCCGGGAGCCGTTCGGCGACAGTCCGATGGAAATCCTCGAACGGCAGAAGAACGGGCAACCGATTTTGGACGGTCTTCGGCCCGAGGAAGCCGCCCTGGTGCGGGAGGCGCTTTCGCCTGATCCGGCTGCTCGGCCCCAATCCGGCGCGGTGGCCTGGGTACGGAAACTCTATCAAGCCTGTTTTCCCTCGCACCAGGCCGGGCCCAAACCGCAGCCCCCCCCTCTACCTCCACCGCCCAGGTATTCTGCCCCTCCGCCAGCCCCACCGGGTACATCGGCGGTGGTTCCCCCAGCGCAGACGGCGATTACCCCACCTCCATTACAGAATGTCCAACCGATGGGGCAAGCACCTTTAAGGACCGGGCCGCCAATGGGTTCCAGATTTTCCCCTTTCTTCAAGGGGGTGGACCGGCACCCGGCATGGATCATTGCAGGGAGCTTCATTATCGGGGGCTTCGTTTTGACCATCCTCTTGGCCATTTTCTTGTCTATGCATAGGAGCCCTCGCACACTCCCGAAAGAAATCCGTTCGGCCCAGCAAAAGGGCGGGGCCCAGGTCGGTACGAGTCCTCCCGAACTCCCGGAAGAAATCCGTTCGGCCTGGCAAAAGGCCGGGGCTGAGGTGGGCTGGATGGGCAGGACGAAGTTCGGACCGCTTGGGTTCGGGAGTACCAAAGAAGAACTGCTCCGAGAACTACCCGACTTTTTGAAACCGGAGGAGGTGGAGTTTCTCCCGGCGTTTCGATTCCGCGTTTGGCAGGAGGGCTTGATCCGGAAGCTTCCGGAGCCAACGGTAGCCTTTGGATTGGTCCTATTTGCCAGCGGGATTACCGATACCGGGCTAGAGGAACTAGCCGGGCTGAAAAACTTGCAGCGGCTGGACCTAGTGGGAACCCGGATCACGGATGCGGGCTTGGAGAAGCTGGCCGGGCTGAAAAACTTGCAGGGGCTGAACCTTTTGGGGACCCAGATCACGGATGCGGGCCTGGAGAAGCTGGCCGGGTTGAAACTCAAGG
>JAKPGL010000051.1 GCA_029550925.1 Planctomycetota bacterium | reverse complement strand
AAACATAGAAGGATATGTTACTATTATAGACGATTGCTGCCATTTGCCCATAGAGGAAACTCTTAGAAGCTCTAACAAAACGGCCTTTCCTACTCATTTCCTCCAGAGAGGGAGAATAGGTCGAATCTTTTGGAGCTTCGTGTTGTTAGAGCCTCTTAGAGAATTTCTGGAGAAAAAGCCTTCTTTTTCAAGGCGTGGGGGACCACCGTATGACCACCGAATTTATCCAAGTGCTGACGACCATCGACAACCCGGAAAAGGCGACCGCCATTGCCAAAACCCTACTGGAGAAGCGTCTGGCCGCCTGTGTGCAAATCCTCGGTCCCCTCCAAAGTCATTATTGGTGGCAAGGCCAGCAGGAACAAAGCCAGGAATGGCTCTGTCTGGCCAAGACCCGACAGGAGCTTTACAGGGCCGTCGAGTCGGCCATCCGAGAGGTACACAGCTATCAAACCCCGGAGGTCTTAGCCGTCCCGATCCTGGCCGGTCTGCCGGAGTATCTTGCCTGGCTGAAGCAGGAACTTCGGCCCCCAGAATAATAGGTCAGTCCAACCACTAAGGGGCTATACAGGATGGACGAAATCTTTCCAGTTTCGCCGAGGGGTGGGCGGAGGATTTTCGGCCGGGTACCCCACAGGCAACACAGCCACCGGCTTCAGTCCTTTCGGCGCCCCGATGACTTGCCAAACCGCCTCGTCGTCGAAGGCGCCGATCCACACGCTGCCTAGTCCAAGGGCGGCGGCGGCAAGATGGGCGTATGTACATGCAATCGTGGCGTCTTGCAGGGCGTACAGCGTTTCTCCCCGACGCCCATACTCACGGCCCGCCTGGCGCGGGGCCGCACAAAACACCAAGGCCGCCGACGCCTGCCGGAGAAAATCCTGCCCCAGCGCCGCCTCGGCCAATTGCCCAAGCCGCTCCCGGTCCTCCACCAAAAACACCTCATACGCCTGCAAATTGCCGGCCGACGGTGCAAGCCGAATCGCTTCGTAAATCTTTTCCAACACCTCGGCGGGGACGCGATCCGGCTTGTATTTGCGGATGGAACGCCGCCGCTTGATCAACTCGAAAAAGTCCATCGTTTCTTCCTTTCTTCCAAACGGTCCCGAAACGCCAATACCATGATCTTTGCCTTCATCACCTTTGCTATCATTTTGCCAGGTTTTCTGTTGGGTGAGGAGGCAGTCCGGTCAAAGCGAAGAGGCTTCCCCTTGCGCCGGGCCAATCTATTCAAACCCACGCACCCTGAGTACAATGGCCGTAACCTTTCAGCCCAATGGAGACACCTTTCTGCCTGTCGGCGGAAGTCTTCCTGACCCTGTGAGACTTCCGCCTGGGGAGTTTTCTTGATTCGGCCGAAGCGTTACCGAGAACCTTTCGAGGAGACCCGGACGATGACCGGCTACGAACGGATCATGGCGATGTTGGAAGGTCGGTCGGTGGATCGGCTGCCGCTGATGCCGATTACGATGATGTTTGCCGGCGATCAGCTCGGCGTGCCGTACCGGCAATATGTAACCGACTATCGCATTCTGGTCGAGGCGCAGATTCGGACGGCCGAGAAGTTCGGTTTTGATTATGTGTCGTGCATTTCGGACCCCACACGGGAGGCGGCCGACTGCGGGGCGACGATCCAATGGTTCGACAATCAGCCGCCGGCCATCGACGAACAAAACGCCCTGTTGGCCGACAAAAAGCAGCTTTTGGGCCTGAAAATGCCAGACCCGTTGGCCGGCGGACGGATGCACGATCGGGTGCAGGCGGCGGCGCTTTTTCGCCAGCGTGTGGGCGGCCAATTGCTTATCGAAGGATGGATCGAAGGCCCCTGCGCCGAAGCGGCCGACCTGCGCGGCATCAACCGCCTGATGCTCGATTTCTACGACGATCCGCAGTTTGTCCGGGACCTGTTTGAATTTGTCCTGGAGATGGAACTCCGGTTTGCTCGCGCCCAGATAGAAGCCGGCATTGATCTGATGGGCGTGGGCGATGCGGCGGCCTCGCTGGTCGGCCCTCAAATCTACGAAGAGTTCGTCTGGCCCTACGAAAAACGAATGGTCGATGCGCTGCACCAGATGGGGGCCAAGGTGCGGATGCACATCTGCGGCAATATCAACCGCATTTTGGCCGGGGTGGGGCAGCTCGGATGCGATCTGGTCGATCTGGACTATATGGTTCCGGTGGCCAAGGCCCGGCAGGTTATGGGCCTGGAACAAGTCTTGGACGGCAACATCGACCCGGTGCGCACCCTCCGAAACGGCACGCCGGACACCATCCAGCAGGCCCTGGCCCAGTGCTCCCAGGAGGCTGGCAACCGGTACATCGTGGCCGCCGGGTGCGAAGTACCCCGTGACACTCCGGAGGCGAACGTGCGGGCGATGTACGAGTTCGCCTGCTCGGTCAAGCCTACTCTGTAAGAAGTGGGGAGCGTCGCTGGCATGCCGGAATCAGATTTTCCTCTGCAAGACGTTTCCAGGGGGCCGGTGCGGGCCGACTTTTGGCAGCTTCGCACCCGGCGGCTAGAGTTTGGGCGTCGGCCCCTGCTGATGGGGGTGCTCAATGTTACGCCGGATAGTTTTTCCGACGGCGGTAAGTTTCTAGAACCCCAGGCTGCTGTGGATCATGCATGGCGGCTGGCGGCCGAGGGAGCCGACATCCTGGATATTGGCGGCGAAAGCACCCGGCCCTATGCCCAGCCGATCTCCGCCGACGAGGAGCTTCGCCGGGTGATGCCCGTTTTGGAGGCACTGGCCGGGCGGCTCTCCATTCCCATTTCCATCGACACGTACAAAGCGGCGGTGGCCCGAGAGGCCCTCCGCGCCGGCGCAGAGATACTGAACGACATAACCGCCCTGCGCGGCGACCCGGCTATGTTGCCGCTAGCGGTGGAAACCGGAGCGGCGGTTTGCCTTATGCACATGCAAGGTACGCCGCAGACCATGCAGGACAACCCGCACTATGCGGACGTGGTGGGGGAAGTGTACGATTTTCTTCGGGTGCGTCGGGACGCCGCCCTGGCCGCCGGAATCCAGCCGGAACGGATCGCCGTGGATCCGGGCATTGGGTTCGGCAAACAGTTGGAGCACAATTTGGCCCTGTTGCAAAATGCCTGGCGGCTGCATGGTTTGGCCTGCCCGGTGTTAGTCGGGCCGTCGCGCAAGCGGTTCATCGGTCAGGTGTTGGGCGACCTGGAGGCGGACCGCCGTTGGGGCACCATTGGAGCGGCCCTGGCCCTGGCCCGGCAAGGGGTGCAAATCCTGCGAGTGCATGATGTGGCCTTGGTGCGGCAGGCGCTGGTGGTGTTTGAATCGGCCGGCGGCATGGACGGCCCCATCGGCCCCCCGACCGCCGTGTAACCCAACGCCCCGTAACTTAGGCTGTCCAGCCTGAGACGCCGTCTGGACAGACGACGTTACATAGACGGCGTTACACAGACGACATTACGGAGACGGCGTTCCGTAACTTAGGCTGTCCAGCCTGAGACGCCGTCTGGACAGACGACGTTACGGAGGATGGTGTTGCTACGGAGGGCCTTCCCCGCTGGGGCTGCTTGGGGCTAGGGGCTGTCGTCAGGCAGAGGGCCGACCTGGTAGCAGACGACCCACTCGTTGCCCCGCAGGTACAATCGGCCGTTGGCGATGGTGGGTTGTTGGGGTCGGCCGAGGGCGATGCCCGGTTTGACGCGGCCGAGTTCTTTGTAACCTTCTCGGCTTGCCTCGGCCAAGACCAGTTCTTCATTTTTGGTGATGGCAAAGATCAGGCCGTCGGCGATCACCAGGTTTCGATCGCTGGTCCAATCGGGGCTATCCTTTCGCCAGAGCAATTTGCCATCGGTCAGGTTGGTGCAATGGAGGAAGCCGGACCGGTGCGCCCCGCCAAAGCCGAAGACCGCGTCCTGATAAATGGCCGGCGTGTTGTAGTAATTGATTTGCAGTTCGGTGCTGCGGTAGAGTTCTTCATAGGCGATTTTGCCGTTGTCGGCTTTCATTCGCAGACACGCCGAGAAATTGCGATTTTTACCCTCGCCGGCGCAGACGAAAAGATAGGGTCCGACGGCAACCGGCGTACTCATCAGTCCGATGGTAATGCCGGCCGGGTAGGGATAGCGCCACATGATTTCTCCTTTTTCGGCGTGGACGCCGAGGATTTCTTTCGTGCCATAGGTGGCTACGATCACCTGCGGGATGCCGTCCACGACTTGATAGGTGAGCGAAGCGGGGGCGCCGAGTTCCCGGTCGCCTTTTGGCGGGACGGAAACGGTCCAGCGGATTTTGCCGGTGTATTTGTCCAAGGCAGCCAAGACCACCCGCTCCGGATTGTCCGCCCCGATATAGAGGAGATCGCCGACCACCAGGGGGGTGGCGCCTTCGGTGGCCCAGACCTCCTGGTCCCGACGCCAAAGTTCTGTGCCGTCGGTCTTCAGGCACACGACCGGCGCCCGCAACTCCCAGACATCGCCCTCATGGTTCAGATACGGGATAAAATAGACCCGATCGCCATCCACGACCGGCGAGGTAACCGGCCCCCATTCAAAATGGCGATTCGGTTTGGCCAACAGAAGGTGTTTCCAGCGTATTTGGCCGGTCTTGGGGTCCAGGCACAACGCCCATTGTTTTTCTTCGGTTTCGGCGGCGGTAAAGGCCAGCCCCTTGGCCTCGACGACCGCCGATTTGCCGTGGCCCACCTGCCGACGCCAAAGCTCCTTCGGCCCTTCGGCCGGCCACTGCCGATACAGGCCCCGAATCTCATAGACCGAATTGCCATGATTGGGCAAAAACCTTGGCAGATCGAAGCGGGCGGCGGCGGTTTGGGGCCGTCCGGCGTCTTGCTCCGCCGCCAGCGCAGCCCCAGCGATTGCCAACCCACTTAGCCCCCCAATCCACACTGAAAGCCTCCAAAAGCATCGCCAAAAAACACGTTCGAACATTCAGGACTCCTTTGGGTAGAAGGAAACCGCTCGACGTAACACTTCAGCCGAGGGATCGGGCAGCTTTGTTTCGAGTCTGCAAGCCGCCGCCGGGATATTTCCCCCTATTTTTACACGCCGGTAGGCTTCTCTCAAGCACAAACCGCGGGGGGGCTTCCTTCCGGCAGGGGATTTGCAGAAGATAGGAAGAGAGTTTTTGGGGAACTACTGGCAAAGGAACCAGGACGTGTCGGAAACGTTTTCGGAACAGGTGTTGGTTACGCCGACCCGGCGGTTTCATGAACTGGGGTATTTTCAGGGGTTCACCCGGCAAGTGGAGCGGTATGTGCCGGCACTGCTAGAGCCGGACTATCTGAGTTATCGGCCTCGGGCGGAAGTGGAACAGGACCCGGGTTGGAAACAACTGATTCCGTATGTGATTTTTTTGTATCGGGACCCGGCCCAGGGGGAGATGCTTTTTCAATACACCCGCGGCGCCGGACAAGGCGAAGGACGCCTCCATCATAAGCGGAGCGTGGGCGTCGGCGGCCATATTTCGGTTACCGACGCCGCCAACGGTTCCGGCGACCCGTTCGGCGACGGCATGCGCCGGGAATTGGACGAGGAAGTGATCATCCAGACGCCGTATCGCCTACGGTGTGCGGGGCTGATCAACGACGATCTGACCGAGGTTGGCCGGGTCCATTTGGGGCTGGTCTATCTGGCGGAGGTGGAACAACCGGCAGTCCGGCCAAGAGAAAAAGACATCTGCCAGAGCGGCTTTCTGCCGGTGAGCCAATTGTTGCAAGAGGCCGGGGCCTTTGAAACCTGGTCGCAGTTGTGTTTGGAAGCCCTGTTCGGCCAGCAGGCGAAAGGCTAAACGCTGGAAAAGCCGGTGCGAGGTTTGCGCCGGAGGGACGCCGAGCCTGGAACATGGCGGGACGCCGGGCAGTTCGCTCACTCCGGTCGTCTAAATCCGGCCGTTCAGTTTGTACCACAGCAGGCCGATCCATTCATGGGCGGCCTGTTTCAGCATGACCAGCCCGCCCACGCTGGGCGCTAGATACTCCCACGACCACTCGAACGTTTCCGTCGTGGGCCGACAGGGCGAGGGTAGGACCTCGATTCCTTGGTGTTCAAACGTCCGGCGCGCCCGTTCCATGTGGAGGGCGTCGGTAACCAAGATGGCCCGCTGCCAGCCCCGCTGCCGCATGATTGCCACGGCAAAGACCGCATTTTCATACGTGTTCGTGGAATACTCTTCCAAGAGGATGTCTTGCTCGCGCACGCCCAGCAGTCGGAGGAAGTCGGCCATGGCCTGGGCCAACGGCGGTCCTTTCTCCTCCACCGGCGTCACTTTGCCGCCGGCCGTGAGAACCGGACACGCTGGTCCGGCGGCGTACAGTTCCGCGGCGTGAAGGCACCGTTCGGCGGTGTCTTCCGCCGGGAAAACCTTCTGCCGGTTCGGGTCCAAAAGGCGCACGCCGCCGCCTAAGACGACGATCACTTCTCCGCCTTCCGGCCGGGTGGTCTGATAGGGATACCGACTTTCCAACGGCCAACTGACCAACAGACCGCTGACGGGCATAGAGGCGATCGTCAGCAAGAGCACGGCGGTAAACACCAGACCTTTGCCGCGGATCGGCTCGCTTCGCCACACCATCCACAAGACGGCCCACCAAAGAAACAAAAGCAGCAATGTATAAGGTTCCACCAGATAGCTGGCGATCGAATACAAAATGTCCATGGGCGGTTCCTCGACGTTACCGGGAAGATGGGGAGAGGTCCGCTAGATTTGGAGGGGCGGGTTCAGAGCTGGGCGTGTGGATCGGCTTGGCCTGGATCAGTTGATCGTCGAAACACGGAGCGATTTCATGCCCCGGCGGCGCCACCAAAAACCGCTCCTGGTCCCATGGGCCATCGACCAACGCCTGCAACAGACTCATGTCCCCGCGGACGTGCTCGAACCGCCATCCTTTTTCTTCAGCCTCGCGGCGGGCCTTTTGGACAAACGGGGCCTCCGGCCCCACACCCATTTCGATATAGGTGATTTGCCGATAGTTGCGGGTCAGGTTGCCCAATTGCTCGGCCAGAAAGCGGGCGTTCTCTTCGCCGTAACGGGCCGCCAGTTCCTGGAACGAAAGGTTCAGGCCCAACTGGTTTTGAATGGCGGCGGAGGAAAGCTGCTCCAACTGTTCGCCCCGTTCGATCCAGCCGATGGTCTTGAAATACGTACCTGGGTTTTTATGGAAGTAGTCCAAGTATCGCTGGAGGCAGCCGAAAAAAAGCGTCATGCAGTCATGGCCGCGGGGGACCACCAGCGGGACGGCCCCCGCCCGAAGTCCCACAATGCCGTTGGAACATAGACAATACCCCAAGAGGATCGCTTCATACCGGGCCGAATCCACAGCGGCAATCGCCTCGGCAATCCGCTGTCGCATACCGGTCGGGCCGATGTCGTGCAACCCCTTGGGCAAAAACTCCAGGTCCACCTGGTTGATCGACCGGGCCGCCGCCGCACAAACTTCTCGATACAAAATTTCACAAGCAATCAGTTTTAGCCGCATCGGAAACCCTGCTGGGGTTGGAAAGTAAGGAATTCGCTTCGCCGCAGGAAGTATAACTTGTTTTTACGCTAGAAGTTAAGTCGTTGCGTCGGAATCGCCTTTTTTCTGGGCCTTATGGATAGGGCCAAAGACAACCTTTGGGACTTCCATAAAGGGGCATCCTAAAAATTGTCCCTCTCATTGGAGGATTCTGCAAGGTAGGTTACGATAAAAGAAGAATTCTCCGAAGGAAGCCGAAAAGGCGAGCGGGTCGGCTAGATGCTTTTTTCCCTTCTGCTTCAAGAGGAATAGAGAGATTCATGGCAGCAGTTCAGGCGGGAGAGAGTTCCGGCCGAGAGGTGTGCGCCCGGTGCGGGGCCAGGGAAAACCTGGAACCGTTCGACTATCATGCGTACGCCCGGCGGACCCATTATGGAGAGTTGCCTCGGAAATGGGAACTTGGGGAGTTCGCCAAAATCTTCCAAGGTCGGACGGTCTATCACCAATTGGTGCAACTGTCAGCGCTGATTTGCGCCCGTTGCGTCCGGCAGATGCGGCGGCGTCGGGCGGTCCTGTGGGGCTTGGGGATCGGGCTGTTGGCGGTCCTGTCGGTGCTGGCGTGGAAAGGGCAGGAAAAATTCATGCAGGATTTTGCCGAGGCCCAACAGGCGATGGAGCAGTTGGAACTTGCCCGTCCGCCTAGCTCGCCGCGAAGAGAGCTCCAACAGGTTGATCCGGATCGCCGGCGGGATCGCATCTTCGACGAACAAGAAGGACAACTCCAACGGGCCAAAGACCGGGCGCTGCTGTTTGCCATCCCTCTACGGGCGGCGAGCTGGACCGCCGCCGGACTGGCCCTGTTGAGTTTAGCCGGGGCCTTTTGGGACATGCGATGGGAGCGGATGGGCCAACGAGCCGCCGCAGCCGCCGTCCGCGCCCAGTGCCGCCGCCAGGGCCTGAAATACGTCTCCCCGGGGCATCTGTCCGGAGGCCAACTGTTTACTCCTCCGGTGGAATAGGTCCATGGGAGGCCGTTCGCTCGATGGGCGTTTACCCGAGGTTGGCCCCCTGGTTGACCAGGCCCAGCAAAAGGACCTCGTACGGGCCAACCCTCCGCACTGCAGGGGAGCTTCTGTTTGGAAAGAGACTCCCCCCGCTTGCTTTGGAACCTGCCGCAGCCTGCCGATCAGAGTGGGGCGGGCGACTTACCACGGTCCTCGAATGTAATAGTAGCCGAATTGGGTGGTGTCGCTTGGCCAAGGAGGGGTGGGCCGGAAAAGACGCCGATCGTATATGCCTTCGGCTGGATATCCGGGCTGGTATTGATGCGGGATGCCGGTTACCCGTGTATTGCCGACGCCCCAACCCCAATTGGTTTGTGCCTTGGCCTGAGGCGGCACTACCACAGCAACGGGCATCCCCCAGGCAGGGTCGTAATAGTAGTCGTGCCAGGAAGTGTTTTGCGCCCGTCGCTGGGCTAGTGCGCCCATCATGGTCTGGTGCAACCGGGAATGATCTCCCCGCACAATGCCGCCGTTGGGAGAGCACGTCTGACAAGGATCGCCCGCCCAGAGATCGGCGGCCAAAGCCAACACACCGATTCCGACTGCTCCAAGAATCCACCGTTTCATGGCGTCTGGTCCTTCTATTCGCTAGGTTTTGGTTTCCGACGTTCCGAGACAAAGCCACCCGTCGAACCGACTGGGTCCCAACACAGTCCACGGGATACGGTTGCCCTCTTTTTTTACGGCCTATGGGGAATCAATGCCACCAGACAAACACGCGTGTGGGGCGGTCCTCCGAATGATACACTTTGTATTTTCGATGGTGTTTATAAAGGAACTCATGGGGGGCCAGCGGTTGGTAGGTAATATAGGTGTACCCCACCACCGGCGGCACAGGCCGAGGACACGGATACAGTTGGGCCCCCAACGGGGCAGGCCCCGGTTGGAGATAGTATCCATAACCGTTTTGGAAAGTTACATGGGTACCGTCCGCCCAGGCGGCGCCGACTGCCAGACCGACCAACACCGCCAAACCGACCATCCCCGCCGCAATTTTTTGCCTCATGAATGATCCTCCTGAAGAGACCAAAAAGGTTCGGGTTGTTTTTGACCAATCTACGGGAACGGGGACACACCTTCCCCACGTTGCCCCAACTGTGGGCTTCCCATAACCTATGTCGGTTCTATAGGTGAGAGGGAGTAAATCTTTATGGCAAGGTTTATTTTTCTTAGCGTTTGGGCGTCAAACATCCCTGGGCACCTGCCTCTCCAATCGTTATAATCGATAAACTTTATAAGGGAAGTCGGTTTCTTCTTCCTAATTGAGCGATGATTGCTTATGGAACGCAAAGGGATTGTCATTTCGGAAAAAAAAGAAGGAGACCCGCAGGAGGGCGCGATTCAGGCAGCCAAAATCCCCTCTAATGGGGACACCAGAAACGCCTCTTCGACAGGAAATGCTCGGACCACGGCTCAGGCCCTGGCAGCCAAGCAGCGGGAAATCTCGGTCAGCGAATTTTTTGCCAAAAATCGCCACCTTTTGGGGTTCGACAACCCCCGAAAAGCACTACTCACCACCGTCAAAGAAGCCGTCGATAACGCCCTGGATGCCTGCGAAGAGGCCGGCATCCTGCCGGAGGTCTGGGTCCAGATCCAGCCGACCGGCGAAAATCGCTTTCGGGTCGATGTCCAGGACAACGGTCCGGGGATTGTCAAAAAGCAGATTCCGCTCATTTTTGGTAAACTTTTGTATGGATCGAAGTTTCATCGGCTTCGGATGAGTCGCGGGCAGCAGGGGATCGGGATTTCGGCGGCCGGGATGTACGGGTTATTGACCACGGGCAAACCGGTAAAAATCGTTTCTAAAATCGCCCGCACGAAACCGGCCCATTATTACGAAATCCAGATCGACACCAAGCGGAACGTGCCCGAAATTCTCAACGGCCGAGGCGAAGGCGAAGACATTCCGCCCAACGACGCCGGTCGGCAATATATGGAAAAACGGGGGATCGCCTGGATCGAGGTGGATCATGGGACCCGGGTAACCATCGAGCTGGAGGCCCGGTACCAACGGGGCCGGGGCAGTGTGGATGAATATCTGGAGCTGACGGCCTTGGCCAATCCGCACGTAACGATCCACTACCAGGACCCGGAAGGTCAAGAGACGACGTATCCGCGCCTGACCGAGCAATTGCCGCCGGAGCCGAAAGAAATCAAGCCGCACCCTTACGGCGTGGAATTGGGGGTGTTGGCGTCGATGGTTCGGGAAAGCGGCGTGAAGACGTTATCGCAGTTTTTGACGGATTCGTTTTCGCGTGTTAGCGCCGGCGGCGCCCGACGGATTTGCGAGGCGGCCAAGCTGAGCAGCCGGGCCAATCCCCGCCGACTCGGCCGTCAGGAGGTCGAAGCCCTTTATCAGGCGATCCAACAGACCCGGATTCCGCCGCCCGCCACGGACTGTGTTTGGCCGATCGGTGAAGAACTGCTGCTGCGTGCGCTTCATCAGATGGTGCCGGCGGAGTTTTATGCGGCGGCCACCCGCCCGCCGGCGGTGTATCGGGGCAATCCGTTTATTATCGAGGTCGGATTGGCCTACGGCGGCGCCCCGCCCATCCAGCGGATCAGCCGAGAGGCGTTTGAAGAAATCATCGCCGAGACCGACGCCCGGACGCTTCGGCAGTTTTTGGCCAGCACGTTCGACGGCATGGGGGCGTCGGCGGCCGACAAAATCCTCCAGGAGGCCCAGCTTCCGCGTCGGATCATGCCGGACAACTTGAATGAAGATCAGCGCAACCGGCTCTATGAGGCTATGCGGAACGTCAACCTGTTCGAGGGGCAAACGATGACCGTGCTGCGGTACGCCAACCGGGTGCCGCTGCTTTTCCAGGCCGGCGCCTGTGCGATCACGCAAACGATCATGCAGACGAATTGGCGGACCTATGGGTTGCAACAGACGCGGGGTTCCTTGCCCACCGGGCCGGTAACGGTGATGGTCCATATTGCCAGCGTGTGGGTCCCGTTTACCAGCGAATCCAAGGAGGCCATCGCCGCGTATCCGGAAATCCAGAAGGAGTTGCGATTGGCCCTGCAGGCGGTGGGCCGAAAATTGGGGATGTATTTGCGCCGTCGCCAGCGGGCCCAGCACGAAGGCCAACGCCGGAACCTGTTCTTACGGTATTTGGGCGAGGTGGCCACGGCCGTCAGCGTCATCACCCCCGTGGACCGAGAAAAACTCTATGAGAAGTTGGTGAGCGTGGCCAAGCGGAAGACCGCTGAGGCCGACGTGGAGTTGGACGAGCATGGACGCCCCGTAACTCCCCAGGAGCTTAGCGCCGAAGATTACGGCGGCGGGGTGTTGGTGGTCGATCCGGACGGCAACCTATCGTTTCCCGGATCGGACCCGGCGGCGGAGCAGGCCGAAACGTCCGCCTAAATCGGTTGGAGGTATCCTAGAGAAACTCTCCTTGGGAGAAAAGACAACGAAATTCCTGACCTATTGAGTGGAAAGTCATGGCCAAGCGTAGTTCGCAAACCGAAGTGGAAAAGACGGCGATCGATCCATCCCGGCTTCCGCCCCAGGATCGGAAGACATTCGAGCGGTTGCAGCGGCTGGCCGAGAAGGTGGTGGCGGCGGCCGAGGCGGGGCGGGACCCGGCGTTGGACGTGCCGGCCAGAACGCTTTCTAATGTTCGCTATAACGCCCGAAAGGGCTTTATCGAGATGGGGTCGGCCGCCAACCGTCGGCGTCTATTCAATCTGAATCAGGCCCGATCGTTCATGCAGACGCTTTTGGTAGCCAGCGGGGCGGTCCGGCTGATCGGCCAAGGAAAAACCACGAGCCTTCGTGGTATGTACTATCTGCTGAAACACACCATCGAAGGCGCCCGAGAGGAAACCTTCGACGATCAGGAAGAATCCGACGGCGCCATCGAAGACCTCGAAGTGCTGCTCAACGCCCTGCGGGAAGAATTGCACCTCTACGCCAAAAACGCCGGTGCGATGGTCGGCGAACTTGTCTTGGTCGATAGCGGCGATGTGATCGACTGTTCCCGCATGGGGTCGGGCGGCTACAGCATCCCGTCCATCGTGGAGCCGGAGGTGATCCAATTCCGAAAGTGCAACGCTCGATTTATTCTTCATGTCGAAAAAGATACGGTCTGGCGGCGGTTCAACGAAGATAAATTCTGGAAGAAACACCACTGCATCCTGACGCACGGCGGCGGCCAGCCGCCGCGCGGCGTCCGACGCTTACTCTACCGAATGCACCACGAACTGAAACTGCCCGTCTATTGCCTGCTGGATAACGATCCTTGGGGATATTACATTTACAGCGTCATCAAACAAGGTTCGATCAATCTGGCCTATGAGTCGCAGCGGATGGCCATCCCGGCCGCCCGTTTCCTGGGACTGCGAGCCAAAGACTTCGAGGAGTGCGGCCTGTCGCCCAGCGTGCGGATCACCCTGAACGAAACCGATCGGCGCCGGGCCAAACAGATCGCCAAATATCCCTGGTTTGAACACAAAAAAGAGTGGCAAAAAGAGATCAAACAACTGCTGGACAACGGCTTCAAACTCGAGGTGGAAGCCCTTATTTCCAAGGACATCAGCTACGTTACCGAAGAATATACGCCCAAACGACTTCGAGATCGGGATTGGCTGGATTAAGAGCCTCGTAACATTTTAGCCGATTGCATAGGAGATTTATTTTAGGGCGAAATTTGCCCAGGATTGTCACTGTGGCTCTAGCGCCCCATCTAGGCTTCTTGCAGCCGCTACTTGGGAGGAAATAACGAAGAATAACAATGTAGCCGCCTCAAAGAACCCTGACCTGAATTCCCGCTAGAGCGGCAGTGACAAGGTACTGCATTCGGCTAAAAGGTTACAGACCCTCTAACAAAATGAAGCCGCCAAAGAACCGAAAGCACGCCCCCACCCGGCGCAGGTTGGGGAAAAGGTCATTTTGTTCGAGGCCTTTAAATCCCTGTCCAAAGGAGTCGCCTTCTGACGCCCTAGGAGAAGTGGTACGCGAAGGGCGATGGAGGAGGGCCGATGGACGCACTTAGGTTTCCTTCGGATTTCTACTTCTGAAACGTCTTTGAATAAAACCATTTTGGAATGAAACGACGGGTTGTAGTAACCGGAATCGGGTGGGTAACGCCTCTGGGAGCGGAGATAGAGACGGTCTGGACGCGGCTGTTGCGCGGCGAGTCGGGGGTCGGCTGGATCACCCAGTTCGACGCCAGCCATTTCCCGGTCCGAATTGCCGCCGAAGTGAAAGACTGGGACCTTCGGCAGGTGGGCTTGGACCCGGTCGAGTGGGCGCCGTATGGACGGCATGTTAGTTTTGCTCTAGGAGCGGCCAAAAAGGCCGTGGAAGATTCCGGCATCCTGGACGCCCGTATTCGGCCGGACCGTTTCGGCGTCTATACCGGCAGCGGCGAAGGCCACCGGGCCTTTGAACCGTTTACAGAAATGATGGCCGCCGCCCTCCGACCGGAAGGCGGTTTAGACATTGCCGCCTTTGCCCGCCGAGGACTTACGCTTCTCGATCCCGACCAAGAGACCAAACAGACGCCCGAAGTGCTGGGCGCCTGTTTGGCCGGGCTGTTCGGCGCCGAAGGCCCCAATTACAACTGCATCACCGCCTGTGCGGCCAGCAGCCAGGCCATCGGCGAAGCCGTGGAACTGATCCGCCGCGGCCATGCAGATGCGATGCTGGCCGGCGGGACGCATACGATGATCCATGTGTTCGGGGTGAGCGGCTTTGCCCTGCTGACGGCCCTGAGCACCCGCAATGACGAGCCGCAACGGGCTTCCCGACCGTTCGACCGGACCCGAGACGGCTTTGTCATGGGCGAGGGCGCCGGGTTTGTGGTGCTGGAGGAGTATGAACAGGCCCGTCGGCGCGGCGCTCGGATTTACGGTGAAGTGTGCGGGTACGGCTCCACGGCGGACGCCTACCGAGTTACCGACGCCCATCCCGAAGGTCGGGGCGCAGCGGCCTGCGTGCGCATGGCCTTGGCCGACGCCGCTCCCGTGGACCGGATCGACTACATCAACGCCCACGGCACCAGCACACAGCTCAACGACCGGATCGAAACCTTCACGATCAAACAGGTGTTCGGCCAAGACGCCTACCGAATTCCCATGTCGAGCACCAAGAGCATGACGGGCCATCTGATCGCAGCGTCGGGGGCGGTGGAACTGATTATTTGTCTTCTCGCCCTGCGGGACCAGGTCCTGCCGCCTACGATCAACTACCAAGAACCCGACCCAGATTGCGACCTGGACTACGTTCCCAACACCGCCCGGCAGGCCCGCTGCGAGGCGGCCATGAGCAACAGTTTCGGCTTCGGCGGCCAAAACATCAGCCTCATCATCCGCCGCGTGTAAGCCGGTCTTTCTCCCGCCCCTGCTGGGCTAAACCCCCTGACCACCAATTATCGACCGCCTCTATTTATCTCATTTGGGGGCTTTCCTTCCCCCTGGCGGCAAAGGATAATAGAAGGGGGCCAGGTTCGGGGAGACTATAGACCATGAAGAACGTGCTTTTCCGAATGTTTCTTGCAATGGGCCTGCTCCTGGGGGCCGTCGCTCCTGGATTGGCCGATCCGATCCAGGCCCTTGTCAACCAAGTAAGCGAAACCTATTACACCAACTATCTGCAAAATGGGCTTTACACCCATCAGGGCAATAACCGCAACGACGGCAAACCGGATCATGACTCGGCCAAGACATTCATTTACAACACGTTAAGCGGCTTTGGGCTTTCGACCGGGTATGATAATGGAACTTATGGAGGGGCTGCCTATTCGAACGTTGTGGCGACGCTTCCCGGACAGGTATATCCGCAGCAAATTTACATTGTTGGCGCCCATTATGACTCGGTCGATTGCCCTGGAGCGGACGATAACGCCAGCGGGGTGGCGGCGGTGCTGGAGGCGGCTCGGATCCTGTCCCAATACCAATTCGAGCGCACGATTCTCTTTATTGCTTTTGACCGGGAGGAAGACGGCCTGATCGGCAGCTACGGATATGCCGGCGCCCACGCCGGGGACAATATCCGGGGGATGCTCTCTCTGGATATGATCGCCTTCAATCATGTCTCGCCGACGTATCAGAACAAAGCCTGGATTACCCGGGCCAATACAGGCTCGCCCGACGGCACCCAAAACGCCTTGGCCAACGCCCTGAGCACCTACTCCACGATTACCCCGATCACCGGCGTGATGGGCTATAGCGACCATGTGCCGTTTGCTGGTTTTGGCCAAGGCTCGGCCCTGTTGATCGAATATGCCATGAGCGCCTATGCCAATCCCTACTATCACCAACTCACCGATTATACCGTGAACAGCCTGGGCCAAGCGCAAACCTGGACCTACCAGGGCAATCCTTATCTTTATATTGACTATGCGTATGCGACGCAGATGACCCGTGGGGTGGTGGGGTATTTAGCCACGGTCGCCGGGCTCTTGGGGCCGCCGATAGTGATTCCGGAGCCGACCAGTGTTTGGCTGCTTGTTGCCGGCGGGGGGCTGGTGATGGTGATTGCCCTGCTGCGGCGGCGTTCGAGTCGATCGGAAAAGGCCTCTCGGTAACATTTCGGACCGTCTGGAGGCCGTAGCTTAGGCTGTCTAGCAGCCGTAGCTTAGCCTGTCTAGCCTGAGCTCTCCGCCGGCTAACAGCCGACGTTACGTAGCTTAGGCTGTCCAGCCTGAGCAAATACGCCCACTAGACAGTGGGCGTTACGTAACTTAGGCTGTCTAGCCTGAGTAAATACGCCCACTAGACAGTGGGCGTTACGTAGCTTAGGCTGTCTAGGCTGAGCAAATACGCCCGCTAGACACCGGGCGTTACAGGTCGCCCACTAGACACCGGGCGTTACGGGCAGCCGGAGTTACGGACAAGGCAGCGACTTGGGAGCGGCGGGAGGGCCTGGGGAGGTGTTCCGGTATGCTAAGGCCGCTCCGATAAAGGCGGCAAAAAGTGGGTGCGGCCGAATCGGCTGCGATTTGAACTCCGGATGAAACTGCACCCCCACAAACCAAGGATGGTCCGGCAGTTCGATGATTTCTACCAGACTGCCGTCGGGACTGACGCCGACAATCTGCAAGCCGTGGGCGGTAAGCAACTGGCGGTACTCATTATTGAATTCGAAGCGATGGCGATGGCGTTCGGAGATTTCTAGGGCGCCGTAGGCAGCCGCTGTCCGAGTATTGGGCGTAAGCACCGCCGGGTAGGCGCCCCGCCGCATGGTGCCGCCTTTATCGGTGATTTTTTTCTGTTCGTCCAGCAGGCAGATCACCGGATAGGGCGTCTGGCTGTCGAACTCGGTGGAATTGGCCTGTGCCAGTCCGCACACATGCCGGGCAAACTCCGTTACGGCGCACTGCATTCCCAGACAGATGCCGAAGAAGGGAATCCGGCGGGTGCGTGCGTAGTGGATGGCTTGGATTTTGCCTTCGATGCCTCGTTCGCCGAAACCGCCGGGCACCAGAACGCCGTCCACCCCGGCCAAAAGCTGCTCGGCGCCTTCTCGCTGGACGGCTTCGCTGTGGACGCGTTGGATGCGGACCGAAGCGGAATGGGCCAGGCCGCCGTGATGCAGGGCCTCGTAGATCGACTTATAGGCGTCTCGGTGCTCGGCGTATTTGCCGACCACGGCAATGGACACTTCGTGTTTGGGGTTTCGCAGCCGATCCAAAAGCGCTCGCCAATGGTCCAGTTTCGGTTCGCCCGCTTTCAGGCCTAGTTTGCGGACGATCAGATCGTCCAGGCCGTTTTCCATCAGACTGATGGGCACTTCATAGACGGAGAACTCTTTGTCTTTTTCTTCGATCACGGCCTCCAGCGGCACATTGCAGAACAGGGCGATCTTGGCCCGTTCGTCTCTGGTCAACGACCGTTCCGTTCGGCAGATGAGGATGTCGGGCTGGACGCCGATCTGGCGCAATTGGCCTACCGAATGTTGGGTAGGTTTGGTCTTCAGTTCGCCGGCGGCTTTGAGATACGGAACCAGGGTCAGATGGATATAGAGGCAATTTTCCCGGCCTAGGTCGAGCGATAATTGTCGGATGGCTTCCAGAAAAGGCAGACTTTCAATATCGCCCACGGTGCCGCCGATCTCGGTGATCACCACATCGACGCCGGGGCCGTCGAACGTGCAAATGGCCGACTTGATCTCGTTGGTAATGTGCGGAATGACCTGGACGGTTTGGCCCAAAAACTCGCCCCGCCGCTCTTTGTTGATGACCGACAGATAAATCTGCCCGGTGGTGTAGTTGCTGTCTCGGGTCAACGGGCTGCTGGTAAACCGCTCATAATGGCCCAGGTCCAGGTCGGTTTCGCTGCCGTCGTCCAGGACATACACCTCCCCATGCTGATAAGGACTCATCGTGCCGGGATCGACATTGAGATAGGGATCGAGCTTTTGCATCCGGACGACGAGTCCCCGGCTTTCCAGCAGCAGGCCGATCGACGCACTTGTCAGTCCCTTGCCCAGGGAGCTGACCACACCGCCGGTAACAAAAATGTGCTTGGTCATCGAAAGTTCGTCAGTCGGAAAGGAGAGGCGACCCTCAAAGCTGATCCGCCACGTAACTTAGGCTATCTAGCCTGAGCCAGCGCCCGCTAAACAGCGGGCGTTACGGCCGCCGGCTAACAGCCGACGTTACGTAGCTTAGCCTGTCTAGGCTGAGCCAATACGCCCGCTAAACAGCGGGCGTTACGTCGCCGGCTAACAGCCGACGTTACGCTCGCCGGCTAAACAGCCGACGTTACGTAGCTTAGCCTGTCTAGGCTGAGCCAGCGCCCGGCTAAACAGCGGGCGTTACGGCCGCCGGCTAACAGCCGACGTTACGGATCAGTCTGTTCCAAAAAGAGACATTCTAGCCGGTTCGGCAACGTTCGACAAAGGCCCGGTAGTCTTCTGGCGTATCAATTCCCGAACCGTGGTAGTCGATGACCCCCACTAGGATGGTGTAACCTGCGTCCAAAGCTCGGAGTTGTTCAAGGCGTTCGACCTGTTCCAATCGGCAAGGAGGTCGGCGGGCCAAATCCAACAATACTTCCCGGCGATACACGTACAGGCCGATATGCTGGTAAAAAATCGGCGGATCGGCCTCCAGGAGGCTATCCTCCCACTGGCGGGGGTAAGGAATGGGGCTTCGGCTGAAATACATGGCCCGGCCCTGGGCGTCGAAAACCACCTTTACACAGGCGGGGTCTTCCCACTGCCGGCGGGAGCGGATCGGGGTCGCTAAGGTGGACATGCTTGCCTGGGGATTCTGTTCTAACAGGCGGATGGCTAGATCGATGGCCTTGCCGCCTAGTTCCGGTTCATCGCCCTGGAGATTGACGAACAGGTCGATCTCGGTCATGGAGCGGGCGATCTCGGCCACCCGGTCGGTGCCACTGGCGGCAGCCGGGTCGGTCATCCGCACTTGACCTCCAAAGGCCCGGACGGCGTCGAAAATCTCCTCCGAATCGGTGGCTACGCATACCCCTAGAGGGTGTTCAGCTTGGATCGCCGACTCATAGGTGTGTTGAATCAATGGTTTGCCGGTCTCCCGCAGGAGCATCTTCCGCGGAAGCCGAGTCGAAGCCAATCGGGCCGGAATGACCAAATAACTCCGACACCTCGACGAAACTTCTGCCGTAGGCAATTTCTTCACGCCTATTGGTCCTCTCCAGAAGGGATTCTGCTTGTAGGGAACACCGGCTGTCCAGCCGGCGGACAGGCCAGGCTAGACAGCCTGGATTGCAACATAGTCGCGGTTTTCTGTTGATAGAGGGTTGCCGCTACCCGGACGGGAATTATAATCTGCAAGTGCTTAAATAACAAGCAGTTAAGACAACAACAGCTCGGACGGCGCACAAGCGTTCTACAGCGGTATCCCCATAGATTTCGGCAAAACTCACGATGGTTTTTAGAAAGATCGGTCTTGGCCCCACGTCGTTTTTTCCGTTCTGATCCAGGAAATTTTAAGAATTTTTGGCTTCAGCCTCTTGCAATTTTTGAAAAAAATGCCATAAATCACCACAAAGTTGCCGCATGACGCCGCTCTGAAAATGGGCCGAGGTTTTTTTACATCCATCCATTTTGTCGAATAAAGGTAAGATTGAATTATTCCGAGAACCCGGCTTTTAGACGAACGAGCCGGTCAAACTGGGTCCCCACAAGGCGATTATTTTGCGGGAGTGTTCCCCGCAGGGAACCTAGTTTTTCAAAAAATGGGGCAATTCGGTACGTCGATTCTGTTTTTTTGTAGTCTTTTTTCCAAGGAGGACTTGCAACTATGGCAAAAGCAGCCGGTACTGCGAAGGCGCCCTCGAAGAGTCAGATCGTCGGTAACATTGCCGAAGCTACCCAACTGACTCGCAAACAGGTAGCTGCTGTGTTGGATGCGTTGGCCGACCAGATCAAAAAGGCCCTCAAAGGCCCTGGCGTGTTCGCCATCCCAGGTTTGGTCAAGATCGTCAAGAAGAAAATTCCCGCCCAAAAGGCCCGCAAAGGCGTCCGAAACCCCCTCACGGGCGAGATTCGGGACATCCCGGCCAAACCGGCTACGGTTCGTGTGCGTGTTCGGCCGTTAAAGGCCCTGAAAGATATGGTGAAATAGCGGGACCTAGCCGGAAAAGGCTTCCACGCGTTTCTTCGCTCCCCTCTTGTTCTGTAAGGGGCGGCGGGGATTTTTGCGCTTGGAGTCTAAAAGGATTTTGACATCCATCCCTTTCGGCTTGGCCGAGGCAAAAGCCGGTAGGAGGGGGTTCCGAACAGGATTCTCTCTCCCAATCCTGCCTCTCTGCCAATTCAGCGGAGCCGGTTGCGTTGTCGCTTCCGACCTACAACCGCTTGCGATAGGAATCATGACGCTAGGCTTCCAAAGCTATAGTGGTTGACGTCCCACAACGCAACCGGCTCAATTCAGAGGGGGCTTCCGGCGTATCTCCAGACTCTCGGCATGACTATTTTCAGGGGGGCCTCTGAGGCCCCCTTTTCTATTGAGTGCGTTAAAAGAACACCCATCGGTTTGGCAGCACGCCATCTCTGTTGAGGAGAAGAAAATCTGCCGTCTCATTTCCAGGCAAACGGCGTCCCTGAGCTTTCCCTCGGTTGTCGCCAAATGGACGGATCCCTAGCTACCGAGGGGGGATGCCCCGGGCACGTTCTTTCCCAGGGGGGGATACCACCGGATTACGGTTGGCATTTAGAAGCTCTAACAAAACGATGCCGACCTATTTTCCTCGCTGGAGGAAGTGAGTAGGAAAGGCCGTTTTGTTAGAGCCTCTTATTTCTGTGCCCCCCCACAAGGAGGGGATGTTCTCCTAGAACCGAACATGTCTCGGCCCTAGATTGGGGGAGGAAGCCCTTTCCGTTCCATAGACGGAAGCTTCTCTATATGCAACAATTCAAAAGAGAGGTGTGCCTTGGGTTGCCTCCCGAAAGGGGAACATTTTAGCCGAATGCAGTACCTTGTCACTGCCGCGCAAGCGGGAATCCAGGTGTTTGAAGAGTGTTCTGGACTGCCGCTAGAGCGGCAGTGACAATCCCGGGTAAATTCCGCCTTAAAATAAGCCTCCTTTGCATTCGGCTGAAATGTTACCCGAAAGGATTTTCCGAAGCTCTCGTTCGAGGAGAAACATCGACCATGAAAACGAGCCTACTGCCTTTGGGTTTTCTGGCGGTTCTGTTGTGTTTGTTCCTCAGCGGGTGCGGCAAAGATCGGGCCGAGGAGTTCTTCGCCGAGCAAGAACGTCAGGAACAGGAAAAAGAAAAAACGACAACGTCTCCCACCGCCGCTGGGCCGGAGGTCGATCTGAAAAACCTTTTGACGCCGAAACCCAAGGCAGACCCCTCCATCCCGCCGCCGAAACTGGTGGATGTCCGGACCCTACGGGACACATTTCCCAACGGGAAAGTGCGGATCGAAAGGACGGTCAAATACTTCAGCGACGCCTCTACCGTCAACCACGGTCTCTACACCGAATGGCATCCGAACGGCCAAAAGTTCTGCGAAGGCAAATATGAAGACGGCCGACGAGTCGGCGAATGGGTCTATTACTACGAAGACGGCGCCAAAGCGAAAATGGGGACCTACAAGGACGGCCAATTGGACGGCGTGTGGACCTATTGGAGGCCAGGTCAACCGGATAAACCCATCCGCCAGGAAGAATACCAGGCAGGCCAACGCCACGGCAAATGGATCTACTGGAACGAGCAGGGCCAAAAACTACGCGAAGAAACTTACGTCCAAAACCAGCTTGACGGACCGGTTACCGAATGGCATCCTAACGGCCAAATGAAGACCCAAGTCCATTACAAGCAAGGCCGACCCGACGGCAAAGCCATCACCTGGGACGAGCAAGGCCGAAAACTTTCCGAACGCACTTTCCGCGCCGGCCAACCGGTCCAGTGAAATAGCCGAATCCACGCCAAATCCTTTGGGATTGCCGCAGACCTGGCGCCATTACTGCCGAAGGGCGTGCAGGGCCTCTCGGACGCAGGCGACAATCGCTTCCGGCGTAATGCCGAAATGCTTGTACAGCACCTTTTCCGGGGCCGAAACGCCGAAGCTCTCCATACCCACGAACCGGCCCTGGGGACCAAGGTAACGTTCCCAACCTTGCCGAATCCCTGCTTCCACCGCCACCCGGGCCAGGCAGCCGGGCGGCAATACCTCTTTCCGATATTCCGCCGGCTGCGCCTCGAATAGCTCCCAACTGGGCATACTGATCACCCGTGCCGGGACGCCATCGGCCTGAAGTTTTTCCTGGGCGGCCAGACAAAGGGAGACTTCGCTCCCCGTGCCGATCAACAGTACCTCCGGCTTTCCGCCAGCCGCCTCGGACAAAATATATGCCCCCCTTGCCAACCCAGAAGCCGGAGCCAATTTCGCTCGGTCCAGCACCGGCAAGTTCTGCCGGGTTAGCACCAGGGCGGTCGGTCCGTCCCGCCGTTGCAATGCTACCCGATACGCCTCGGCGGTTTCATTGGCGTCGGCTGGCCGAATGACCATCATATTGGGGATGGCCCGCAGGGCGGCCAGGTGTTCGACCGGCTGATGTGTCGGTCCATCCTCGCCTACCCCAATGGAATCGTGCGTCAGGATGTAAAGCACTGGCAGGCCCATCATCGCCGCAAGCCGCATCGACGGCCGCATGTAATCGGTAAACACAAAAAACGTCGCCGCATACGGACGAAGCCCACACAGGGCCATCCCGTTGCACACGCCGGCCATCGCATGTTCCCGCACGCCGAAATGGAAATTCCGCCCCGATGGGTTGGTAACGGAAAAATCGCCGTGGGCTTCGGGGAAGGCAAGTTCGGTGCGATTGGACGGTCCCAGATCGGCCGAGCCACCCAAAAGCCACGGAACCCGCCGGGCCGCATGATTGAGCACCTTGCCGGAAGCCACCCGGGTGGCCATTCCCTTCGGATCTGCCGGAAAGGCGGGCCACTGAGCGTCCCAACCGTCGGGCAATCGGCCTTCTTGCAGACACTGAAGCTCCGCGCCCAGGTCAGGATACGCCTTGCGATACTCGGCCAGCAGGGCATACCACTGGTCGGCTTGTTCATGGGAAGTGGCCAAGTTCGCCGCTCGGAAATGCTCCAGGACTTCAGACGGGACCCAAAACTGTTCGTTTTCCGGCCAACCGTAGAAGGCTTTCGCTCCCCGGACCTCCTGATCGCCCAGCGGCGCTCCGTGGGATTCATGATGATTTTGTTTCGTCGGGGCGCCCCAGGCGATCGTGCTTCGGACGATGATCAAGGTAGGCCGTTGGCTTTCTCGATCAAACCCCGCCAATGCGTTCCGCAAACAGCCCAGTTCATTCACGTCGGCCACCCGCAGCACATTCCAGCCATAGCTGGCAAACCGCATCCCAACATCTTCGCTGAAGGCGAGCGAAGTGGGGCCTTCGATCGTGATCCGGTTATCGTCATAGATCCAGCAGAGATTATCCAGTTGCAGATGGCCGGCCAGGGAGGCGGCCTCCGAGCCGATGCCCTCCATCAGGTCGCCATCGCTGCAAAGGGCATAAACCCGGAAGTTAAACAGCTCGAAACCGGGCCGATTGAAATAGCCGGCCAACCATTTGGCGGCAATGGCCATACCGACGCTGTTGGCCACCCCCTGGCCCAACGGCCCGGTCGTGGTTTCCACGCCGCTGGTGTGGCCATACTCCGGATGGCCAGGGCATCGGCTGCCCAGTTGCCGGAATTGCCGAATGGCTTCCAAAGGAACCGCTAGTTCGCCAGTCGGCTGCCCGTCCGGCCCAAGCTGTTTGACGCCCGCCAAGTGCAACGCCGCATACAAAAGCATCGACGCATGGCCGCAGCTTAACACAAACCGATCCCGATTCGGCCAATGGGGCCGCTCCGGATCGTACTGGAGCCGTTCCCGAAACAGCACATAAGCGACCGGCGCTAAGGCCATGGGCGTGCCGGGATGCCCACTGCGGGCCGCTTCCACGGCATCCATCGACAAAGTGCGGATCGTATTGATAGCCAATTGTTCAACGCTTGCTGCTCGATTCATGGATCCTCCGTTCACTGGCAGTAGTATCTTTTCAGGATGGAATCTATATCCAAGTGGTTGCTCCGGTAGAATTTCCGCGTAGAAACCAGAAAAAGATAATTTAAAGGAAGAGCCCCGAAGCGTCAACGACCTTACCGGTCCCAATGGCCCACAGAAGAACCGGACTTATTCTTGTTCGACAGTGGCGGCGGCAAGCAGAGGGGCAGCCGGGGTGCCTAAATCCCGGAAAATCAGCTTTTCCACCTTGACCGGCCGGAGTTGCACTGCCAGCAGGTTCAGGTGCCACCTTTTGCCGCGCAGTACAGTCCGAACATCCGTGGCGTCCGGCGGGCTGGCCCAATCGTCGATCGTCTGTCCGGTAATAAGCGGGATGGTTTGCTTTTGGCCGTCCGCATAGCAGAGGACATACTCGGCCACTGCCCCGGTGGGTTCGGCGCCGCCGTCCTGGGGGTCCCACCCGTGGACATTGCCCAGCAGGAAGAGCCGTCGGCCCTGGCACCCCACCAGGATTTCCACCTCCTTGGGGAACCGCTCTGGTTTCGGCGCCCGCGGCGAATGCAGGACCACCAACGCCCGGCCCTCGTTTTTGGCCGGGTCGAGGATTTCAAACGGCACGCCGTCCGCCGTGGTTCGGCCTACCGGCAACCCTTTCATCAGCAGGTCTTCGCCCGGATTGAGTACCCCGAACGGCCCGGTAAACGGGTCCGTATTGGCCGCCTTCGAGAGGTCCAGAAACACGCACTTATCCGCCCGAATCGGCTGCCCCAGCGGCAGAGCCACCAGACAGGCAATCGCCTGCTTGGCCGGCGGCGCCACTGCCTCATACTTCCGCACCACGGTGGGAAAATCCCACCGCTGTTTTTGCGCCGTCCGATAAACCACCTGGCAACCCGGGATCGGCTCTAGCAGCCGTCGGTTTTCTGGCAAAAACAGCAGCATCCGGCGAGGTTTTTCCCGGTCCGGCCCTTGGAGGGAGACTTTCACCCCGTCAGGCAGCCCTTCCACCACCATCGACACCAGCCCAAAATGCGTGGGCGCCCGCTGGACCAGGATTTTTTGTCCCGGCCCAAGCCACCAGTCCGGCGCCGCCCGAAGCAGGTGCAGCTCTTGGCCTTGTTCATGTACCAGCATGTGCCGAAGCATCAGGGCATAGTTGGCCGCCCCGGTCGGATGCGGAATCGTATCGCTCCAGGCAAACCGCCGCCTGTAGAAGATACCTTCCGGAAACGCATGGGTGGCTGTGCTATGGAGCAAATACCAATAGAAATCTTCGACCACCTGTTCATCTCGACCTCGGACCAGATCGGCCATGGTGGTGTAAGCGCTCATGTACGGATGAATGGCTCCGGCGGCGCCTAACCAGCGAATGATCCCCTCGCAATAGCCGCCCCCATGCTCCCCGCGCACATGCTGGATCAGGGCAGAGGCCCGGGAATCCTCCGCTGGCCAAATCGGCGTTGGCCAAAGGGTTTCCGTATTGCCCCAGTGGGTACCCTCTTTTTCCCAACTGGGCGGGAAGTAGGCCAGGCCGGTCCGCCGCCATGCCGCCTCGATAGCTTGCCGGTATTGAGCCGCCTCGTCGGCCCATTGCTTGGCTTCCTCGGCCCGGCCCAGGACTTGAGCCGCATCCGCTGCCAGCTCCATTGCCCGAAGGTTCCAAAAGTCGTAGCCGACAATATGATGTTTGCCGTCCCAGAGGTATTCGCCGTCGGCCGGTGCCGGAGGCAGAAGGCCGGCAAATGGGCTATTGGCCGGTGCCTCCCGCCGGGCCTTCTTGGTCCACTCCATCGCCCGCACCATCGCCGGATAGGCCCGCTGCAGAAAACTTTTGTTGCCGGTGATCTTCCAGTACTGCCACAGCGTCCAGACCGCCTGGCCGTTGGCGTCGAACTGGTTGCGCTGCGTCTCGAATCGGCCGTCCGGACGCTGGGCTTTCAGGTAAAACTCGATGGCCTTGGCCGCCGGGTCCCAAAGCCCCGCCTCTTCCAACTCCATGATCTGATAGGCGCCGTCCCGGATGTAGAACTCGTCGTAAAATCCTTCGCCGCCGTGGAGCCGACCGTGATCGCTTACCAACATCTGGCACACATGAGCGGCCAGAAGGGCTTCGGCGGCCTTTCGACACGGTACCTGGATCCGGGCCGCCTGCTCGTTCTGCAAAAGCCCCTTCCAAAACTGCACCGTGCGATCCAGCCAGAGGTTCGGGGCCTCCTTGGCAAACCGCTCCGGCTTAGGTTCCGGGAAGAAAGGGACCCGAACGACGGCCGTTTGCGACGCCCCGCCCGGTAGCGCCCAGCCGAATTGCTCCTCGGTTTGCTGGCCGGTTTTCGGCCGTCCAATGCGGACCCGGACCTTCGCCTCGGCCAATCGGTCGCCCTGGTTCGTGGCGGTTACCTTGGCCCAGACCAAGAAGTTTTCCCCTTCGGTGGGCCAATAGAACGCCTTTTGCCAGTCCTGGACCGTTGGCAGCGGGGCGGCCCAATAACAGAACTCATAGCGCACCTGGCCTTCCTGGGCCTGAAGCAGAATGACCGGCAACCAGCCTTCCAGACAGCGTTTGGTTTGTTTCCTGGAGAGCGGCTCTTGCTGCGCGCCGAACCAAAACTCCACTCTGCCGCCGTCGGCAAGCAGGATGGCGTTGTCCGGCGTAATTCGAGCTCCATATTGATAATCCTTCAGGCCAACCACATTCCAGGAATTTCGGAAATAGTCGAACGATTCGGCCGGGTCGTCTGCCGATTGGCTTACCTGACAAAACAGCCCGACGGCTAGCAACCAAACCGCCGCCGTCCAACACTTCTTTCCTTGCGAAAAGGCCAATTGGGGGCGCCGCATCGTTCGGTCTCCTTTTCCTAGTGGGGCTACTGGTGGGATAAAAAGGCGCTTCGCAACAAGAGAACAGAGGGCCAAAGGGAAGACCCGGGAGGCAGATGTATTTTAAACCAAACTGGAGTTTTGCAATATGGGCTTGTTCAGGTGTTCGTACACGGAACAGGTCCGTCAAAAATCCCGAGATTTTTGAGGGTCGATAGTGTACAAGATCGGTGGAAATCTCAAGTTTGCAAAACTCCAGTTAAACAAAAGCTTTGCCCCAAGCGATCCACTGGTTCCAAAAAAGGACCCACAGCAGACTTCCCCCGGCAAGCCAGGCGGAAAATGGAATCGGAAAGGCTCGACGGGGTTGGCCAGGGTCGGTTCGAGGGGGGAAGACGTATCGGGCTGCCACACCGCTGAGCATCCAGAAAAGGCCGCTTATCAGCCCCACGGCCAAGCCGGCCTGCCAACCCAGATATAAGCCGACTAAACCGGTTGCCCCCGCCACCGGCGTCCAAAATCCTGTCGTTCCCAGTTTTTTCCGGGAGGAAATTCTCAGCAGAGCGGACAGCAATCCCCAAAGCAGACCGAGTCCTGCCGCCGCAGCCAGTCCCACCAGGCCGTCCACGACTCCTACCAGTCCGCCCATCCAACCCACCGGCCCGGGGCCGACCGCTGGCACAGGATGCACGGTGGGCCAAACAAAAGCCGCCGCGATTCCCCACACTCCACCCGGCAAAAAAAGCCGAACCCATACCGAACCGCCCGCCTTCGGATGGTCATGCTCGATCAGGGCGGCAGCCAACAGAGTGCAACAAAGCATCAGATGATACACATACAGGGCTGCCAATTCCCGCACCGTGTAGGGCGTCCATAGGATGGTCGAACCAAGCCGGAGCGGTCGTTCCGGCAAATGTCCACCGCCGCCCATCAGTTCCCACCATCCTAAGAGGAGAAATAGCCCCATGGTCGCCGCTTCCACAGCCGGATAGCGCCAGGAAATCGCCCCCCCGCAGTCCCGACACCGTCCCCGAAGCAAAAACCAGCTCAGTACCGGCAGATTGTCATACCAGCGGATCGGACGCCCACAGCCGGGACAATGTGAACCAGGCCAAACAATGCTCCGGCCAGCCGGCAGCCGATAAACGACCACATTCAAGAAACTGCCGATCACCCCGCCCACCGCGGCCAAAAACGCCAGCACTACCCATTGCCATCCCGCCGCTGTCATGCAATCGCCTTTTGGATGCGCTCCGTGGATGCTCCGAAAGGTGGAATCCGAAGGAGTTATTCCTAGGAAAACCCCCCGGCTTTTAGTATATCCTCCGGTGGAAAAACAAAAAGCCGTCCGCTGGCGGGAACCTGCGGACGGCTCTGCCTTGAGTTGCACGGAGCTCCAGAAAGCAGCCCTCCCGAAACAGTTTAGCGGTTCATTTCTCGCATGAGGAGAAAACCAACCGAACCTTTTCGTGGGGCATTCCTGGATTTTCCGAGTCGGCCGAATACCTCGGCCTCAACCCTGTTTCACAAAATGTGGGAGGTTATTGTTTTTCTTGTTTCACGCCGGGTTTGCCTTTCGGACGGCCTGGGCCGAAGCCGAACCGCCGAAGTTGGGCTTTTTGTTCCTCGGTAAGGATTTCCTCGACTTTGCCCCGAATTTCTTGCATCAGTTGGGTCATTTGAGTTCTGACTTCTTGCATCTGTTTCTGTTGCTCTTCGGTCAGTTGGAAGGCGTTGCGGATCGCCTCGAAGAGTTCCCGGCCTTTTTTGCCGGATTCTTTGGCCTTTTTGATGGCTTCTTCGCGAGCTTTCTTTTGCTCCTCGGTGAGGATGCCCTCGAGCTTCGCACGGAGTTCGGCCAATTTCGGCTCGTACTCTTTGCGGAGGTTTTCGATTTTTTGTTTTTGTTCCTCGGAGAGATTCAACCGGCTAAGCAAGGCGAACGGATCCATCCGACCGAATTCTGGTGCTCCTTCGGGCCGAGGCGGCTTGGGTTTTTTCCCCTCAGCAGCCAGAAGCAACCCGCCCATCGCCAATGCCAATCCAGCCACCAACAATCCACAGACGACGTTACGCATCTTCCACTCCTTCTCATCATAAGGACCACACGAAAAATCCCAACAACCACTGAGCAATCTAACCCAGAAGGGTTTGGAAAGTTTCTCAAAATTTTGAAAAAAAACTCAAAAACTCTCCGACCCTTTTCCTCCATTAGAGGAGTATCTTACACATTAAAACACAAAAAAGGCACAATATATTGTGTCTGACGACAGACTAGTACAAGATGTGGACGCCAAGAAATGCTTTTCAAGGCCAGAGGGCGTCCCTTTATTGCCGGATAGAATTGAGAAAATAGAAAAAATAGAAAGAATAGGAAAAGGAATTAGAGGTATTCGGCCAATAGTTCTTTTCGGGGGCGTGGGATCACCACTTCGGAGACCAACAGGCCGCGGCGTCGGGCCTCTTCGGCTGCGGCCTGCACCCCGGCCCGAACATCCGCCACCGTGCCCGTGAGGAGCAAAAACCCCTTGCCGCCCAAGGCCATCGCCACATGAATCCGGAACAGCGTTACATTGGCCGCCTTGGCCGCCGCATCCGCCGCCGCCAGAACGCTCACCCCGCCAAACGTCTCCACCACCCCCAAGGCGCCCTGGTGATCGTGCGGCAAAGCCACCGATTGGCCAAGCGCCGGGAAGACCGATTCATGCACATTCGGCAAGATCAACGAGTCGATCAGGGCGTCGCGGGCCTCCTGAACGCCCGCGCGCACCGCAGCTTCCACGTCGCTCACGGAGCCGGCAACTACGATCAGGTATTTGCCCGAACAAATCGTCCGGGCAATCACCAGTTCTACCTTGCCCGCTTTGAGCATCGTGTCTTCGACCTGGTAGCCCAGGCCGATGCTGGATAGTTCCACTGCTCCAATGGATTTAGGTACGGACATGGGTTTACTCACTGAACTACGGACCTTCTACTTTAATTGATTTTTGCCGTGTGAGGGAGTTGGTATGGTGCTCCTGGCGCCCGCTAAACAGCGGGCGGTACGTCGCCGCCTAAACAGGCGGCGTTACGGGGTTACGTAGCTTAGGCTGTCCAGCCTGAGCCAATGGTGTCCACTCTTCCTGCTGGTTAGTCTGCTTCAATCCAAACGACTTTTTCCTCCACCGCGGTTACCCGGCCGTCCAACGAGGCGTGGACCGGGGCGCCAAGGGCGGGTTTGCCGTTTTGTTCTGGCGGCTGGCCTACCAATTGTCCTTTGCGGACCCGGTCGCCGGGCTGAACCACCGGCGTACAAGGCGCTCCGACATGCTGTTTTAACAAAATTCCCACCCGGCGGGTGGTTAAAAGTTCGCTTTGTAATGGGCCTTCGTTTCGGAAGCCGGTCAGGGCCAGTTTATGTATCAGGCGAGCCATCGGCGCTTTGCGGTTGGCCATGTGCAGCCGGGGCCGATCCGGTACAAACGGCGGATCGGTCCAGCGTTGTTTATCCGCCAGGAGCCGACGTTTATTTTCTGCACAGACGTTTTTCGGGTCCAAACCTTCCGGACAGGAATACAAACTGCACAGGTTGCACTCGCAGCAAAAGAGCGTTCCCTGCACATTGGCCTGGCCGACCAGGTTGAAGCCCAGGCTTCGCATGGCCCGATGCGGCTCGATCGGATGGCCCAGGAGCCAACGGGGGCAAAGTTCGGTGCAGAAACTGCACTGATCACAAGCGGAACGTCCGATCCGGGCGATTTGCGCCCAATTTTGTAATCGCCGTTGGATGACCGGATGGTCTTCCGGCAGCACGATGATCCCGCCGGTGGTTTTATCGACCAGGGTTTGCGGATTGGTTTCCAGTCGGCCCATCATCACCCCACCGATCATGTAGTAGGGATTGGGTACCGTGGGGCCGCCGGCAGCCTCGACACACTGGCCGATCGTAACGCCTATCGGCGTCCGGAGGGTGATTGGTTCTCGGACCGCTCCGCCGACGGTAAGGTATTTTTCCGTAACCGGCTCCTGGCTAGATCGAGCGATATTGAAGGCCGTCTCGACATTGGTAACCACCACCCCCACGTGCAGGGGCAAGCCGCCCGGCGGCACGACCCGACCCAACACATCATATACCAGGATCATCTCATCGCCTGCCGGGTAGCTGTCCCGCAGCGGGGCCAACTCCATCCCCTTGCCAAGCCGAGCACGCAAGCAGTCGATTACCTCATGGTATTTCTCTTTAATGCCGATCACCGCCCGCCGAGCGCCGACCAACTCCATGGCGGCGGCCAATCCGGCAAGCACCGCGTCGGTCTCGTGCCGGAGCAATTCCTTATCTTTGTGCAGGAGCGGCTCACACTCGGCGGCGTTCAGCAGCACCGTATCGGCTTGGGCCGTCAGCTTCACATGGGTCGGAAACCCTGCCCCACCGGCGCCGACCACCCCGGCCTGCCGTACCTCTTCGACCGTTACTTTCGGCATAATCTGTTTGATCCTCTTTATCCTCTTTATCCTCACGAAGGCTAGTTTTCCTAGTATAGCTTGCCGGGAGACCGAAGGGTAGTTTTCCGGCCATACATTTATGCGGAAAACCTTCTCTATTCTATTGTCCCACGCCAAACGGTTTTCTTTTTTAAGGATCGCCAAAATTACGGGGAAGCCCCCCCTCTAAATAGTTATTTTCCTTTCCATCTAGCAAAAAATATATCCGCTGTATTGCACGACGGAAGGAGACGAGTAAAATGCATAAATACATAAGCCTTTTCCCATCCAATTCTTGTTAAAAAGAGGGGGGAAACAATGGACCAACTCTGGCAGGCCGTTGGCATGAAGAAGTGGGAAGCTTATCGAACCGGATGCGACAAGAGGATGTTCTTTTGTAGCGTCTTTCGGCGAATCCAAGGCCAATTTTTCTCGACGATTTCTCCAAGATCGGCCAAAAGCCCTGGGTCTGCCGGCTCTGCCGGGGTGTGGAGTTTCCGCCCGGTGCTACATGGTTTCACCCTTCCCCTTCCGGTTTTGGCGGGCCGAAGAATCGGCTAATGTCGATGCCGCCGCGGAGTTCTTCTTCCAGCAGTTTCAGCCGGGTTTCGACGCGTTCCATTCGCCGCATAAGCTGCGGAATAAGCTGTGGAGCGGCGTCTTCGGGGCGCGGCCGGGGCACGCTCGGATAGCCCAACTGCCGGGACAGGGCCGAAAATAGATACAGCGGGTCTCGTTTCCGGTTGGCCAGGGCAATGCGGCCTTCTTTTTCGCCAAACAGGATCGGTTTACCTGGATGGTCGTGCGTTTTCAGGTATTCTTCGCTGCGCACGTAGATCATGTCGGCCAGATCGACCAGGCCGATTTGCCGACGAACCGTATGGATCCATTCCCGCCAGGCGTCGTCGTACATGGGGTCTTGTGCCATAGCGTCCAAGCCTTCGTCGTATCCGAGACGATTTCGGCACAACGCCTCGAATTGATACAGAAACAGACCTTGGGGCGTGACGCCTTTGGCCCGGTACTCTGCTTCTTTTTCGAGGATTTCCAGGCCGATTCGGAAGTCGAATTTTCCTTCCGGTCGTTCGGCCTCGGCCATGACGAAAGTTTGGAACGGCGTGAAGTAGTGGTTGAGCCGACGCATCGCACCGGCAAACCCGCCGGTGTGTCGAAGTTCCGTAGCCATGAAATCAATGGCCATCGGCAGCTTGGTAATGCCCAACACCTCATGCCGTAAAATGGCTAGCAGCTCTTGCGTAGAAACGCCCATGTGCATGCGTTCCCGCAGGGCGCGGAAGAAATAGGCCTGTTCAATGTATTCTTCAGGCTCCAGGAGCGGCATGGAGTATCGATCCTCCAGGATATGTCGAATCGGTGCGCATCGGTGGCTGGTCGCTTATCGCAGGCCGCTTCCTAACGGGAGCGGCTCTTTCACCTTCAGCGCAGCCTTTTAACCCTTTTAACCTTCGGACCAATGTCCGAAGCTCCTTTTAACCCTTTTCACTCTCGGACCAACGTCCGAGGCTCAGTCCTACTTACAACGTCCACCCCCGGCGATACTCTCGGCGGAGGAAGCGGTCGGCTTGGGGACAATTGGAGGCTTTCATCGCAGCGGCGTCCCACTCCAGCGGCGAGCCGACCCGGTACGAAACATTGCCCAACAGGGCCGACTCGGTGAGCGGGCCGGAATAGCCGAAATGGCAGGTCGTTTTGCCGCCCGTTTTGCACGCCTCGACCCATTCCCGATGATGACCGATGGACCTCGGGATGGTCGGCGCGGGCAGTTTCATGTCGGCGAACTTCTTTTTGGGCAGTAGATGCCGGGCGCCGTAGTCGGCCAGGGCCATGCCGGTTTTCCCGACAAATAGGACCCCGGCTCCTTGGCGGGGTATCTGTTCTTGGATGCCGGTCATCTCGGCCAGCCGACGGTCCAACTCCTCCCAGGCGGGCTGTTTGCCGCCGTCGTACCAGGTCAGTCGTACCGCCGGCAACTTGCCCCGGGCGGGAAACTGATACCGAACGGTCAGCCATTGGGCGCAGCTTTCCGGATGGACCGGCTGGTGGCCTTCGGTAGCTACATGGGTTGGATACTTCAGGTCCAAGGCCCAAAAGGCCAAATCGACATAATGGCAGAAGAAATCGCCGATGCCGCCGTTGCCGAAATCCCACCAGCCTCGCCAACTGCCCGGCACATAAGCCGGGTGATAGGGCCGCTCCGGCGCAGGCCCCAGCCACAGGTCCCAATCCAGCCCTGGCGGACAGGGCGGCGTGTCTTTCGGCCGATCGCCGGGACTATATCGCACCGGATGCCAGACGTGCACCTCTTCCACCGGGCCGATCAGCCCAGCCTGAATCCATTCGACCACCCGACGGTAGTTGTCGCCGGCGTGAATTTGCGTGCCGATCTGGGTAACCAGTTTGTTTTTCTCGGCTAGTTCGGTCAGCAGGCGGGCTTCATAGACATTATGGGTGAGCGGCTTTTCGCAATAGACGTGTTTTTTCATGCGGAGGGCCATGGCCGCCGCCGGGGCATGGGTATGATCGGGCGTGCTAACGACCACGGCGTCGCAGCGTTGCTCCAGTTCCTCCAAGGCTTTACGGAAGTCCTTGTAGATTTTGGCGTTGGGGAACCGTTTGAAGGTTTCACCGGCCCGCCGGTCATCGACATCGCACAGGGCCACAAACTCGGCGCCGGCGGCGGCGCAGTCATTCACATTGGCCGCTCCTCGGCCTCCCACCCCAATGCCGATACACCGAAGCCGCTCATTGGGCGACTGGCCCATCGGCCATACCCGAGCCGGGTTCAACAAAGCCCCTACTCCGGCTACACTCGCCGTCTTCAGCAATGTTCGCCGCGAAATCGTTCGACGCATGATTGCAACCTCCAGAAAGAAAAGGAAATGTTGGGGAAGGAAACAACGCTACATCAAGCGGGCAGGCAAGTGGTTCGCCCCTTTTGTCATGGGCGTATCAACGAGGCATTTTTTCGGGTGGTATTCTTTCGCCGGCGGTATTCTTGTGGACATCATTCCCGCGCACGCAGGAATTCAGTAGAATAACCTATAATGACCGAGCACTCCAGAGAATACGGAAAAATCTGCCGATTCCTCCGGAACCACTGTTTTCATGCGCCCTTTTATTTCTTTCTATGCTAATGGAACCTGATCCTTTCTGCAATCCAGACAAGACGTTGCCTACGGACTGTTCCTCCCCCAGTCCGACCGCGCCAATTTCAGGGGACAGTTTCGCGGCGGCGTTGGTCCGATACGGTATCCAGCTTCCCGCCGACCAGTCGGCCCTTCTGGACCGGTTTGCCCAATTGCTTTGGGACTGGAACCAAAAGGTGAACCTCACCCGGCATACCGACTACGAAAAGTTCGTCGGCCGGGACGTTCTCGACGCACTGGTTTTTGCCGAGTTTTTACAGCAGGGCGAAAAGGTGCTGGATGTCGGTTCGGGCGGCGGCGTGCCGGGCGCTCTGCTTGCCATTCTTCGGCCGGATTTGCGGGTTTGCCTTTCCGAGTCGATCGGGAAAAAGGCCCGCGTCGCCGAGGAAATCATCCAAAAGCTCGGGTTGAAGGCATCGGTGTTTCACGGGCGGGCGGAACAAATCCTGGCCAAAGAACAATTCAATACGCTGACCATTCGGGCGGTCGCACCTCTGAAGGAATTGCTCAAGTGGTTCAAGCCTTATTGGCCTCAGTTCGACCGGATGCTGGTCCTCAAAGGCCCCGGTTGGGTGCAGGAACGAGGCGAAGCTCGGCATTACGGCCTGGCCCACGGCCTGGCACTGCGGAAGCTGAAGACCTACACCATTCCCAGCACGGGGGCGGAAAGCGTTCTGCTGCAACTCTGTCCGGAGGATCGGATGCTCGACCAAAAACAGTGCCGACTCCGCTCCTGCTGAGAAGGTCTTCTGCTATAGGCGTAACGTGTTATCCTTTGCCAAGGGCGCCCATTTCTGGGGAAGGGAAAACCATGATGGAACTTTCGCCTTCCGTTTATGAACATGCGGCGGCGCTGATTGGCCGAACGCCTTGGGAAGTCTCCAGAGATGAACAATTGATCTTCGAGGCCCATGCGGCGGCTTATCGGTTGTATCGGCAGCGGCCCATCATGCCCGGCATCGACATCTATAATCTGGAAGCCGAGGCGTATGGCGCCCGGGTCGAACCGCCCACCGGCGTCGGCATTCCCGCTATCAAAAAGCCGCTGTTCGATTCGATTGCTGGCCTTTTTCACCTCCGGCCTCTGGACCCGGCCAGCGACGGCCGACTGCCTATGGCTCTGCGCGTCGCACGCCGATTGCAAGACGCCTTTCCCGAGGCGCTGGTGCGGGCGCCGGTCAGTGGGCCGTTTTCCATCGCCTGCAATCTGGTCGGATTTGAAAACATACTGCTGGATGTGGCCAGTCGGCCCGACGAGGTCGCCCAGGCCCTCTTGCACCTTGCGCCCGGCCAAATTGCGCTGGCCAAAGCCGTTCGACAACTTGGCTTGGATGTGGCGTTTTTCGAGTCGGCTGCCTGTCCGCCCATGCTTTCGCCGGCCAATTTCCGCCGGGTGGAACTACCGGCGCTAAAGGCCATTTTGCAAGGAATGGCCGAGGTCCTGGGACATCCCGTCCCTTGCATCATCGGCGGCGATACCACTCCGATCCTGGATGCGATCCTCGAAACCGGCACTTCCTACGTGGTCGCCCCCTATGAGACGGATCAAGCGGCGTTTATGCGCAAAATATGGGACAGAACAGATGTCCATGTTCGCATCAATACCGATGCCTTCATCATCGCCCACGGTACATGGCCGCAAATCCAGGCCGAGGCGGATCGCATCCTTCGGTTGGTTCAGGGCCGACCGAACGTCTCGATGGGCACCGGCGCCTTGCCCTACGAGACCCCGCCGGAAAATGTCCTGCGCCTGCGGGATTATCTAGCCCAGCAAAGCGACCCTCCTTCCCAGCACTGACCTTACTCTATTCCTTCTGTCCGGCGGGTTCAGACGTTGGTTCTGTATCCCAGGCGCAAAGGAATCCGATGCAGAATACCTACCGACCTTCCTGCAAGACGCCGCCGCCAGAAAATTATTCCGAGCTGACGGCCGCCTGGTGTTCTCCGAGGAACTGAAGCAAGGCTTCGACGGGGATGTCAGCCAGAGTGCGGAAGGCTAGTCGCAGATGGTCGCCGTCGGCCTGACGGGGACGCATTTGAGCTTTGTATGCCAAGCCGGTTGCTTCTCCGAGGGCGAATCGGCCAGCCGGCCCGATCAATTCCAGATAGACCGCCTCGGGTTTTTTGGTATAGACGATCGCCCAGGGGGAAGTTCGTCCCGGCAGACTCACGGGGACCATTTGTTTATTGGTCCACGCGAATGTTGCCTTTGGGGCGGCCTGGGCGAGCAGGTCCAAGATTTTCTCCAGGACCGCCGGTTCCCATTGGGGGGCGGCGCCGCGGCGGAAACCTCGTCGGGCCAGGTGCCAGGCCCGCCCCAACGCCTTCCAGGGACGGAGGTCTTCCGGCTTTTGATCAACCCGTTGCACCACCCGCTGAAAGCCTTCGATGGCTTGGTCCAAAAATTGCCAAAACTCCGGGCGGTCGATCTCCTGATAACTATGCACCCGGAGTTCGATCTCCTGCCAGGGGCCGGTCAGGTTCCGACACCGGACTCGAGGTTCCGTGCCGTAGATGGGCAACTCCGGCATATCGTTCAGGGGCTTTAGGTCCAGACGGGCGATCAAATCTTCCCGTTGGAACGTGCGGCGGGCGGTACGGAATTTCATCTTCAGCAGCCATTCTTCGCCGGTGATTGCATGGAAGAACCAGCCGTCGGTTTTCCGTCGGCCGCAAATTTCCACCACACTCCGGGAGTTCCAGTTCGTGGGGCCGAAATGGCGGGAGTTTTCGATTCGTTGGACGACCTCGGCCAAGATGCGTCCATCCCATCGGCAAGGCCGACCGTTCCGCCCGACCCGATCCTGGCAGTGCCACCGGGGACCATCGACTTCCCAAGGCATCCGCACCGCCCGGCCCACATCTTCCAGGTCCATATCATTGGGTCGGGGTTGGTGCAGGGCGGCTGGATCATAGAGAGACCGCCTTTCATAAGGCCCGGCCTCCAAAACCGGCGCCAGATACTCGGCGGTGTAGGATCGGAACATTCCGGCGCCATTGCCATCCACCTTGCCGAGGCCTCTGGTCGGGCGACCATCCGTCGATTGCTGCATGGCCGCCCGGTACTTTCGGGCGTAGTCGGCCAGGTCTTCCGGCGTGCCGGCGGCGACGACATAACCGCCCTGCTCGCCGGCCTCCGGGCCTAGGTCGATGACCCAATCGGCGCACTTGATCACATCCAGATTGTGTTCGATCACCACCACCGTATTACCCAGATCGACCAGACGCTGGAGCACATCCAGCAGCTTTTTCATGTCCTCGAAATGCAACCCGGTAGTCGGTTCATCCAGCAGGTAGAGGGTCCGACCGGTTTCTGGCCGGGCCAGTTCGGCGGCCAATTTTACTCGCTGCGATTCGCCGCCCGATAGCGTATTGGCCGGTTGGCCCAACGCCAGATAATCCAACCCCACATCGCACAACGTCTGCAAAATCCGCCGGATTTTCGGCAGGTTCTCAAACAGTTTCAACGCCTGGCCGCAAGACATCTCCAGCACATCGGCGATGGATTTGCCGTGGTAACGGACGGCCAACGTCTCGGCATTGTACCGGCGGCCCTGGCACTGGTCGCAGGTAACCCACACATCCGGCAAAAAATGCATTTCGACCTTGATTTGTCCCATGCCTTCGCACTTCTCGCATCGTCCGCCCGGCACATTGAAGCTGAATCGCCGCGGCGCATAGCCGCGCAGTTTGGCGTCCGGCAATTGGGCGAAAAGCTCCCGGATGAGATCAAACAGTCCGGTGAAAGTGGCTGGGTTGGAAGCGGGCGTCTGTCCGATCGGCTGCTGATCCACCCAGATGACCTTGTTGATCTGGTCCACGCCCCGGATTGTGTCATGGGCGCCGGGCATGGTGCTGGCATGGTGGAGCTGGCGGACCAAGGCCCGATACAATATCTCTTCTACCAGGGAGCTTTTACCGCTGCCGCTCGGCCCGGTTACTACCGTCAATACGCCCAGGGGAACCCGGACGGTAATGTTTTTCAAATTGTGATGCCGGGCGCCGACGATCTCCAGCCAGCCGACCTCTGGTTGGCCTTTGTCCGACGGGACAACCTTCTTCTTGGCTGAAGAGGCCTTTCGATTGCGAAGATTTCTGGAAGTTGTCTGCGGGGAGGTTGGATCGGCTGGCGAATCGACCGCCTGAGACGGCATCCGGCGGTTCAGCGGAATCGGGATGGCTTTTCGGCCGGACAAGTACGGTCCGGTTACCGAACCACGCCGTCGGGCTACCACCGCCGGCGATCCCTGCGCCACGATCTGCCCGCCGTATTGACCTGCTCCTGGACCAAAATCCAAAAGCAGATCGGCCTGCCGGATCACCTCCCGATCGTGTTCGACCACCACCAGGGTATTTCCCAGGTCCCGCAGCTTGGCCAAGGCCCGGAGCAGTCGATGGTTGTCGCGGGGATGGAGGCCGATGGTCGGCTCGTCCAGGACATAGAGGATGCCGCACAAGGCCCGGCCCAACTGGCCGGCCAACCGGATTCGCTGCGCCTCGCCGCCGGAGAGTTCTGCTGCTGGCCGGGCCAAGTTGAGATACTCCAAGCCCACATCGACCAGAAATTGCAACCGGCCCCGGATTTCTTCCAGCAGTTCGCCGGCGATTTTTTGTTCTCTGTCGGTAAGCGACCACTGCCGGATTTCCTCCAGCAATCGGCCCAGAGGCAATCGGCAGATTTCGTCGATGGTTCGGCCTCGCAGACGCACAGCGGCCGCATCGTCCCGGAGTCGGCTTCCGGCGCAGACAGAGCATTCCACCTCAGCCACCAGATGGTCCAGTCGGCTCCGGAGCGTCGGGGCGACCCGGCTGGCCTCCTCCAAGGCGCGGACCAGCCCCTTGTATTGGAAACGGAAAAGCCACGGCGCACCGCCCTTCGGGAAGAGCCCGGAAACATGGCTCTGGTCTTGTCCCGAAATCGCCGCGGCGGCCGATTCCGCCGTCGTCTCGAACCATTGCTCGCCGGTCCCTTGCAGAAGGAGACGCCGATGGCGGGCGTTGAACTGCTCGACCGGTTGATCGGTAGGGATGCCGATCGCCTGAGCGAATGCCTCTAGCATGGGCGCAAAGAGCGGATGCTCCGGCGCGGGCCAGACGAGCAAGGCCCCTTGGGCAAGCGAACGTTTCGTATCCCGCATCAAGGCGGAAGGATCCGCGCCGATCTGCACGCCCAATCCCTGGCAGGCCGGGCACCACCCCATCGAACTATTGAACGAAAAATGGTGCGGGGTGAGCGGCTCGAAACTTCGGCCGCACCGGGGGCAGGCCAAATGCTGGCTATGGACCTCGGTGCGCCAGAACGGCTCCGGAAATCCTTCCACAACGTACACGACCCGCAACACCCCCTTCCCCATCGCCAGGGCGTTCTCCACACTGCCGGCAATCCGACGCCGTTGGTCCGGCCGAATTGTGATCCGATCAATCACCACTTCCACCGTGTGTTTTCGACGCCGTTCCAGGTCAGGAATCTGCTCCAGGGGATAGGTTACGCCGTCGATTCGCACCCGCACATAGCCTTCCGCTCGCAGCCGACACCAAAACGCCTCATAGGTTTCTCCCTGTTCCAGATCGACCGGGGCGGCCAGATACAGCCGGGTCCCCGACGGCAAACTCATCAGTTTCGCAGTGATCTGATCCGCGGTCTGGGTCCCTACGGGGAGATCGCACTCGGGGCAATAGGGCTGGCCAAGTCGAGCCATCAACACCCGAAGATAATCGTAGATCTCGGTTACCGTGCCCACCGTCGAACGGGGCGTATGGCCGAGGTGCTTCTGCTCAATCGCCACGGCGGGCAATAGGCCCTCGATATGCTCGAACTTCGGCTTGGGCATTTGGCTGACGAACTGCCGGGCGTAGGGGCTGAGGCTTTCGACGTACCGTCGCTGACCTTCGGCGTAAAGGGTTTCCATTGCCAGGGAGGTTTTGCCCGATCCGCTTGGCCCGCAGCAGACGGTAATCCGCTCGTGCGGCACCAGGACATCAATGCCTTTGAGGTTATTTTGGCGGGCGCCACGCAGCCGGATGGCCTGTTTGACCTGGCCGTTGCCGGGGGAGTTTTTTCGGCCCGGTTTCGAGGCGGAAGCGGCGGCCGGGGCCGGAGGCGAACCTGCCGATTTCCCTGTCTGCCCAGACCGGCTGATTCGCACGAGGCTGCGCCCGGCAGTTTTTTGTCCCTGAAAGGCGGGCAAATAGCCCCGGAGCGCTTGGCCCGTATAGGACTCCGCACATTGGGCGACCTTTTCCGGCGGCCCCATGCAGACGATCCGCCCGCCTGCATCGCCGCCTTCCAAACCCAGATCGATGATCCAATCGGCCGTCTTGATCACCTCCATGTTGTGTTCGACCACCAAGACGGTATTGCCTGAATCGACAAAACCTTGCAGGACTCGGAGCAGCAGTTCGATGTCGGCAAAGTGGAGTCCGGTGGTCGGTTCATCTAGGATGTAGAGGGTTCGACCGGTGCTGGGTCGGACCAGTTCTCGGGCCAGCTTGATCCGTTGCGCTTCGCCGCCGGAAAGCGTGGGCGACGGCTGACCCAATTTCAGATAGTCCAGGCCCACATCGTGCAGGGTTTGCAGTTTATGGCGGATTTTGGGTTGGTTTTCGAAAAGTTGGAGGGCCTCCTGAACATCCATGTCGAGCACATCGGCGATGGATTTGCCTTTGAAGCAGACCTGCAAGGTTTCCCGGTTGAATCGCCGGCCTTCGCACACGGGACAGGGAACCCAGATGTCGGCCAAAAAGTCCATTTCCAATTTGGCGGCCCCGTGGCCTTCGCAGGCTTCGCATCGGCCGCCGCGCACATTGAAACTGAACCGCCCCGGCCCAAAGCCTCGCATCTTGGCCTCGGGCAACTGGGCGAAGAGGTCCCGGATGTCGTCGGCCAATTTGATATAGGTGGCCGGATTGGAGCGGGGCGTTCGCCCAATGGGCGACTGATCGATGGCGATCATTTTGTCCAAATGCTCAAGCCCTTCGATGGCTCGGTAGGCGCCGGGGTTGCCCTGGCCGCCGTTGAGGTCCCGATGGAGGGCCTCGATCAAGATGTCGCTAACAAGCGAGCTTTTGCCCGAACCGCTCACGCCGGTAACACAGACAAACCGGCCAAGCGGAATAGGAACGTCGATGTTTTTTAGATTGTTATGGGCGGCCCCTCGCACCACCAACCAGCCGGGCAGACCGTCCGAAGGGGTCGGTGATATGGCAGCCGGTTGCCGCAGTTTGCCTTTCCCCTCCGCGGGAGAAGCCGGCGTGTGAAGCTCGCCGGGTGAGGGGGGCCCTTCTTCCCTCTGCCTACCGTGGGAAAGGGGGCGGGGTGAAGGGGTCGCTGCCGGGGTATCTGCCTCAATATCTTCCCTGGGCTGGCAGCCTTTGCTACCGGGCCCCCTCACCCTACCCTCTCCCGCCAGGGGAGAGGGGACAGAGGAAGGTCCTCCCGCCAGGGGAGAGGGGACAGAGGAAGGTCCTCCCGCCAGGGGAGAGGGGACAGAGGAAGGTCCTCTCGCTGGGGGAGGGGGGGAACTTTCGGACTCTTGCCAGCCAAAACTATCCGGCGTTTTCGAGGGGAAACTATCCGGCACCGGCCGACGCTGGCCGGGCACCGGAATGGTCCGCCGACCGGTGAGATACTGAGCGGTCAGACTTTCCGGCTCTTGGAGGATGTCTTCCAGGGCGCCTTGGGCGACGATTTGGCCGCCGCGAACGCCTGGACCTGGGCCAAAGTCCACAATCCAGTCGGCCGAGCGGATTGTTTCTTCGTCGTGTTCTACGACTACGACTGTATTGCCTTGGTCGCGCAGGGCGGCCAATGTGTCCAGCAATCGGCGGTTATCACGGGCGTGGAGGCCGATGGACGGTTCGTCCAGAATGTAAAGGACGCCGACCAGGCCGGCGCCGATCTGGCTGGCCAGTCGAATCCGTTGCAGTTCGCCGCCGGCCAAGGTGGGGGCGGAACGATCCAACGTCAAATACTCCAGGCCCACGTTCCGCAAGAATTGCAATCGGGTGCGGATTTCTTTGAGCAATTCCTCGGCAATTTTCAGGCCGATCGGATCGAGCTGAATGTGTTGGAAGAATTCGTCGGCCTCGGCAATCGAGAGCGCACAGAGTTCGGGCAGCGATTTCCAGGGGGCGTCGGCGAACCGGGCCGCTGCGGAGGCGAGTTTTACGGAGCGGGCTTGCTCGTTCAGTCGTTGACCGCCGCAGACCGCACAGGGCATGATTCGCATGTATTTTTCCAAAGCCCGGCGGTGTATTCGGCTGGAAGTGCTTTTGTATTGGGAGAGGAGTTCTGGAATGATTCCCTCGAAGGTACCGCCCCATTTGTAGCCGCTGGGACCGGCCCGCCAGGTGAAGGTGATATGTTCCTCGCCGGTGCCCCACAGCAGGGCGTCTTGGAACTTTCGGTCCAGTTCTTCCCAGGCGGTTTCCAGGATGGTACCGGGGGGAAGGTCGTATTTGCGCTCTAGGGTTTCGGCCACCCCGCGGTAGATATGGCGTCGCCATCGACCGAGGTCTTGCCACCGGCCGATCGGCTCAATGCAGCCTTGCTGGAAGGATCGGCTCGGATTGGGGATGAGCAGAGCGGGGTCGAAGGTGTATATCTGTCCTAACCCTTCGCAGGCCGGGCACATTCCCTGGGGACTGTTGAAACTGAAAAGTTGGGGGCTGGGCGGCTCGAAACTGCGTCGGCAATGGGTGCAGGCATAGGCGGCGGAAAACAAAATGTCCCGCCAGGCCGACTTCTCCGCCTCTGAGCCTGACTTGCCATTTCCCGAGGAGGCCCCCCTGCTCTGTTCCACCGCGGCAATCAGGGCGCCTTCGCCGACCCGGAGGGCCAGTTCGACCGCCTCGGCCAATCGGGGCCGAAAGTCGCCGCTCAGCGTGAGCCGGTCGATCACCACCTCGATCCAGTGCCGGACGGTCTTTTGCAGTTGGATGTCTTCCTCCAGGGAGACGACCCGGCCATCGACCCTCGCCCGAATAAATCCCTGTCGGCGGAGGTCTTCGAAGAGGTCTTGATAGTGGCCCTTTTGGCCCCGAACCAGGGGGGCTAAAATCAACAGTCGGCTGCCAGCAGGTAAGGAAGCGATTTCCTGTAAAATGGTTTCCCGGTTTTGGGCGGTGATGGGTCGGCCGCACTGGGGACAGTGGCCCCGCCCCACTCGGGCAAAAAGCACCCGGAGATAGTCATAGATTTCGGTAATCGTGCCGACGGTGCTCCGGGGATTGACCGCTCCGGTTTTTTGAGAGATGGAAATGGCCGGGCTGAGGCCGGAAATGCTATCCACGTCCGGCTTGGGCATTTGGCCCAAGAATTGGCGGGCGTAGGTGGAGAGACTCTCCACGTAGCGGCGCTGGCCTTCGGCATAGAGGGTGTCGAAGGCCAGGGAACTTTTGCCGCTGCCGCTGACGCCGGTAAAACAGATCAGCCGATTCCGCGGAAGCTCTAGATAGAGGTTCTGGAGATTATGCTCCCGGGCGCCTCGGATGATGAACTGACTAACCGCCATTCCTTCTCCGATCCATTGGAGGAACTTTCAAGATTCATTATTGTACGGTCTGCTGGGAGAAAGAAACAAGGCGTGTGCATTCGGGGGGATTGGCCATATTCTAAAGGGGTAGGCGAAAGGAAATGCTCCGCCCCATTCCTGCCAACCTGAGAAGATGGCAGGGAAAAAGAATCGGAGAATTGGCCCGGGAAAAACTCCCCCCTTCGATTGAAGAGGCTGGCGTGGGATTTTATAATGGCGGATTCGGATTGAGGAATTTCTGGATCGGAAGCATGGATGCCATTGGGTGGGAAGAAAAAGGGACAGCTATGCCCAAAGGCCCCGCCGGTCCTTAGGAAGGACAAGGTTGGTTTCTATTCCTAGGTGCAGAAGAACAGAAGTATTGTTTCTACCATCCGTAGAGATATTCCGGAAAATCTAGACCTAACGGAGGTGTTTGCAGTGGCAAAGCGGCGATATCTGTTTACCAGCGAAGCAGTGAGTATGGGACATCCGGACAAATTGGCCGACCAAATCTCCGACGGCATCCTGGACGCCTTGATCGGCCAGGACCCGAACAGTCGGGTGGCCTGCGAGACGTTGGTGGCTACCGGCTTGGCGATGGTGGCGGGCGAAATCACGACCCAAGCCAAGATCGACTATGCGGAAGTAGCTCGGCAGGTGATCCGGGAGGTGGGTTATACCAGCGACGAGATGGGCTATAACGCGGACACATGCGCCGTGTTGGTGAGTCTGCGTCGGCAAAGTCCGGACATTGCTCAGGGTGTGGACGAGAATACGGCCAAAGGAAAGGGCCTGGGCGCGGGGGATCAGGGGATGATGTTCGGGTATGCGTGTCGGCAAACCAAGGAGTTGATGCCCTTGCCGATCGCCCTGGCCCATCGGATTCTCAATCGTCTTACCCAATTGCGGCAGAAAGGCAAAGTCGATTGGCTCCGGCCGGACAGCAAAAGCCAGGTAACCATCGAGTATGAAGGCCAACGACCCATTCGGATCGATACGGTGGTGGTTTCTACGCAACATGCCGCCTCGGTCAAGCAGAAGGAAATTCGGGAATTTGTGATCGAGGAAGTCGTCAAGCCGGTGTTGCCCAAGTCGTTGGTGGAAGGAAAAATTGTCTATCATGTGAATCCCACCGGGCGGTTTGTAACCGGCGGGCCGCACGGCGATACGGGCGTAACCGGTCGGAAGATCATGGTGGATACCTACGGCGGTTGGGCGCCGCACGGCGGAGGCGCATTCAGCGGCAAAGACCCCACCAAGGTGGATCGCAGTGCCGCCTACATGGCCCGTCATGTGGCCAAAAACATCGTCGCCGCCGGGTTGGCCGAGGAATGTCAGGTGCAGTTGGCCTATGCCATCGGCATTTCCGAGCCGGTCAGTCTGTTGATCGATACCAAAGGCACAAGCGTTGTGGAAGAGGATCGGCTGTGCGAACTGGTTCGGGAGATGTTTCCTTTGACGCCGGGCGGGATCATCGAGGACCTGGATTTGCGGCGTCCGATCTATCGGAAGACGGCGACCGGCGGCCACTTCGGACGCAGTGAGCCGGAATTCACCTGGGAACGGACGCATCGGGCGGCCCAGTTGGCGGAGGCGTTCGGCCTTCGGCCCGCTTCGGCCCGGATGGCTGCGTCCTAAGAGGGTCTCTCAGAGACCAGCGGCTGGAGTAGGATGCATCCTGCCTCCTCTCCGGGAAGGAACTTATGAGTTCGGTTCAGACGACGGCAACCTGGACAAGGCCGGCTTCTGTTTTCCCCGAAGTCCACTTCCTCGTTGGCCGACTGATCGGTTGGGGGCTTTTGGGCAGTTTATGTTTCGGGACGGGGCTTTTAGCGTACCGACGCCTGGCAGGGGCGCTGGTTCAGCCGTTGGAACCCCCCTGGCTAGCCGCCGTGGGTTTGGGCGCCTGGCTGCTGGCTTTCCTGGCCAGATGGAGTTGGCAGTTGTTCTCCGCAGACCCGCTCTTATCTCTATGGAAGAGCGGCGGGGGCCAGGAGGAAGACGGCCCGTCGGCTCGGTTCGGGGATCAGAGGATTGGCCGACAGACGGAAGGACAAACCAGCCCCAGCGGTCGGCTAAATTGGCTGACGAAGGGATGCCTCGTAGGGATAGCTCTTTGTTTAACTGTTCCCGGCGCTTCTGCCGTCGGTCTGTTCGGTTTGTGGGGGACGGTGCTAGGGGGATGGGCGGTCGAAGGCTGGCTCCGAGGCCGACTCCACCCAGGTTTGCCGAAACATAAAAGAATGTTTATGTTCTCCCCCAACGAAGCTCCTCCTGTTGCGGGGTTCCCAGGGGCGACGCTCCGTAGGTCGAATCTTCCCCAACCGGACTTGGAACATTGGCCCGAAGGACTCTTGGAACAACTGATCCGGACCCGGACGCCCGACGGAGTCGAGGTGCGGAGCGGCTGGGTGCGGGTGGATTTTTTGCCCGGTCAACGGACAGCCATTGTCCACATCGCCTTTTGTCCACCTTTCGCCCATCAACCCTCGCTGCATCTGGAACAGACGGGCGGGCCTTTGGTCCGGGTGAAAACCACCCATCTTTATCCCTACGGGGTTCGGATTGAAGTGAAACGAGGGCCGATGGACCTGGAGAGATCGGCTTGGGCGTTGCTGGAGTTTCAGGCCCAATGTCCGGCTGCTTCAGAAGCCCCCCCACCGCCGGCGCCGTTTAAGCCAACTTCTCCATAGAGTTCCCTGAAGGGCGGAAAGTTAGACAGAGACTTTTTCTTCCGCCGGGACCATATTATCGAGCGATTTGAGCAGCAGGGTTTTGTCGAAGGGTTTGACCAAGAAGTCAAAAGCGCCCAGTTTGAAGGATTCTCTCAAGACGCTTCTCTGGTCCAGGGCGCTGACGACCAACACTTTGGCCGAGGGGTCTATAGCGAGGATTCCCCGCAGGGCGTACAGACCGTCGTACTCTGGCATGACCAGATCGAGGGTAACCGCCTGGGGACGAAGCACTTCATATTGTTGAACGGCCATCTGCCCATTGGCCGCCTCGCCCACGACGGTCCAACCCGCTGGTTCGACGGTCTCTTTGATCATGTGGCGGATGATCAGGGCGTCATCGACCACCAATAAAGTCCTGGGCATGGCCATCTCCTTCCGAATGTTATCCATGAGGGACTATCTCATTCTCATTTTTTTGAAGGTCCGATTTTGGCATATTCATCAAACGGTTTCGACGTGTCGTCCGGCGATTTCGACGCGGAGAGTTCCGTCGGCGCAATCAAAAACGATTCGCCGCCCCGCAGTTCCGCCGACATGTTGCGCCGCCAGTCGGATGTTGGCCTTCGCAAGGGCCTGTCGGACGGCTTCGATATTGGCATCTCCGATTTGCAATGGGCCGCGCATCTGAAACATACAGGCGCCGCCGGCAATTTTGGCCACTAGCCCCGCCAGCGGAACTCCCAGCTTCGATAATTCCTGGATAAGGGCTGGCACGGCGGTATCGGCGAACTTGCCTGGATTGTCCGATCGTCCGTTGGCGTGCGGCAACACCACGTGCGCCAACCCACCCACGCCAAGTCGGGGGTGATAAATCGCCACTCCAACGCAGGAACCCAACACCGAAGAAAGTCGGGCAGGCTTCCGAGCGGCAACAATTTGTCCCATTCCAACGGTCGCAGTTTGAATTTCCTCTTCCGTTGCCAGGGCGTTCATGGATTTTCCTTAGGGGAAGGTTGGGAATTGCAAACGAGGAAATTGTTCTCCATGCGATTGGCCGCATCAAACGGCGGTGCGGATGGCCTTTTCCATCGCCTCGCGTAGGTTATGGTTCGGCACAAACAACACCCGCCAGTTGAGGTTTTCGCCGTGCCGGTGAAAGCCGGTTCGGCACACCAAGATTTGATCTCCGGACATTGCCTGCGGCAGGAGGGCCTGCTGAAGCACGCTGGCGCCGTAGTCCTGGAGGAAATAAGGGGCCGTGGGGATCAAATCTTCTCCGATCAGGCGGGACAAGGCGCTCATATAGGCGCAGGCCAAGATATTGCCTGTTTCCGTGAGAGCGGATTTTTCCAGGTCCGTCCATTCGGGTTGCTGGTTGACCGGCTGATTCAGGAGTGCGGCGGCCAATAGGCGGGCGTTCTGTTCGTCGAAGGTCAAAATCATCGCCCCGCCTAACAGCCCTTCCAGGCTGAGCACCACCATTGTGAGCAATCGGTCATCCAGGTCCAGATCGGCGACCACTTCATCCAACGGTAATTCCCGGACTTCGTCCAGGGACAAGTTGATCAGACCATTGGTCCAACGAGACATGGAGGCCGACGCCTCATGGGTTGCGGCGGCCAACAGTTCGTGAAGGACCTGTACCTTTTCCGACTGTGTGGACAGAGAATTCATAAGCGACTCCCTAACAAGAACTGACGCTGTGTCGGCCGGACGCCATCTCCACCAGCGCGATGACATCCAAAATCAAAGCCACCCGGCCGTCGCCCAAAATGCTGGCGCCGGCGATTCCCGGCACGTTACGGTAATTTTCCGAAATCGACTTGATGACCACGTCTTCTTCGCCCAACACGTGGTCCACCGCCAACCCGATTTGCCGACCTGCATCGCCCAGGATCACTAACGTCGTTTGGTCGGACTTTTCCGTGGGAGCGGCGGCGGCTTGGTTCCAGGTGAACACATCGCTTAGATGGACCACCGAAATCACGGCGTCGCGGACTCGAGCGGTCCATTCTCCCTGGATAGTGTACATATTAGACTTATCCAAATGAACGATTTCTACCACCGCTTCGATAGGCAGGGCGAACGTATCGCCGTCGATTTGGATCATCAGGCTGGGCAGGATGGCTAAGGTGAGCGGCAATTTAATGGTCATCGTCGTGCCCACGCCGGGCGTACTATCGATCTCCACCGTCCCGTTCAGGTCCGAGATCTTCGACAACACAATATCCATCCCCATGCCGCGTCCGGAAACCTCGGTTACCTTTTCGGCGGTGCTCAATCCGGGCTGCCAAATGAGTTGGTAAATCTGTTGTCGGGTCATCTTTTCCGCATCGGCCGGGGTGACCATTCCTTTTTCGATCGCTTTGCGGAGGATTTTATCGGCGTCCAAACCTCGACCGTCGTCCGATATCCGGATCACGATGTTATTGCCCCGATGGAAGGCTTCCAAAGTAACCGTACCTTGGCGGGGTTTGCCCAACGACTCTCGCACCTCGGGCGGTTCGATGCCGTGATCCACCGCGTTGCGAACCAAATGGATCAGCGGATCGCCCAATTCGTCGATCATCCGCTTGTCCAATTCGGTTTTTTCACCCAGGATCACCAGTTGGGCGCTTTTGCCGCTCAGGCGTGTTATGTCCCGCACCACTCGTTTGAATCGGGTGAACAGCGGGCCGATCGGCACCATGCGGGTCTGCATGACGGTTTGCTGCAAACCGTCGGTAACCCGGTCGAGCTGATGGACGGCCTCCTGAAGTTCATAGACGGCCTGTCGGACCCGAGGAAGTATCTGGAGTTCTTTGTGGAGGTCTTCCAAGTCAGGTAGGAGCCGACGCACCGCCGCTCGGAATCCTTCCACCTGGATATGGGCGTCGAGCGTTTCCGCCCCATTGGCCTGCCCCAGCGCCTCCAAAGCCACCGATATCCTCTCCAACACCTGCAACGGATTCTTGCCGGAAAGCACGCCTTTTAGGGCGTCGTTCAGTCGGCTGAAACGGGCCTTGTTGATGACCAATTGGCCTGCCAAGTTCATCAACTGATCGAGCCGTTCTATATCCACCCGTAATGTTTCGGTCGGTTTCGCCGCCTCGGCGCTGGACGGTTCCGATGAACTTGGGGCGGACGCCGGACCACCAGATGATTTGCCGGCAACCGATGACCCCGCCGACGCTCCCGCGGACGCCCTGGATACAGGCCGAGCGGTTTCGGCGGACTTTGTGGAGTTTGGAGCAATAGGAGCGCTGGTCGGCGTTTCCGTCTGAGGCGGCCAGGTTTCCATCGCCATCCGATCCACCCCGGCAATCTGTAACTGAGTCTGGATCGCTGAAATCGGTTGCTCGGTCAGTAGGGCAAAAGAGACCTTCTCTAATTCTTCCGCTTCGTCGAGAGTTTCCGGCGACGGATCGAATTGGCAAACCTCTCCCTGCCGGATGAGTTTTTCGTAGATAAGTCTGCCTTTCAGCCCCACTAAAGGCAGATGGGCTTCAAAATACACTTCGCCGATAATCGCCCGAACGCCCTCGGGAATTTTTGCCGTTACCTGCTTCCGCCACGCTGGACTGACAGAATCCGTCGAAGGTCCTCCGGACGGCGCAGCGTGCTGGGAGGCGCGGGAAGCAGGCCGAGGAGAACTCCCCCCTTGAGCAGGCGCGCCCGCAGAGGCCGATCCGGACGCCGAGGGAGAAGAACCAGAACTTCCTCCCATTTGCCGAGAACTTTCCCCGCCGCCGCCCGAGCTATTAGCGCCGCCAGGATGCGCCGCCTGCTGGGCCGCCAAGAGTTCTCGAACCGCCTGCCCGAAATGTTCTGTCCTAGGACGCCCTTCCCGAAGAGTTTGGATAAACTGTCGGAGGGCGTCGGTACATCGAAGCAAGGCATCGGTCAAAGGAGGATTCAGAAGGAGATTATTGGCCAACAGATCTTGCAGACCATCTTCCATCAGATGCGACAATTTGGCCGCCCGGTGCAAACCAATCGAAGCCGCCGACCCCTTCAATTGGTGCGACAGGACTAACAGCTTCTCGATGGTTTCTCGTTGGCCGGCGCCTTCCGTAGCCAAGAGGATTTCGGTCAGTTGGTCCAGGGTTTGATCGGCTTCGTCGATGAAGATGCCTACATATTTTGTGGGCAAGTTCGGTTCGTCTTCGATGCCTTGCAGGGGATCGACGATCTCCCCGGTTTCTTCCGCTGCGGAGGAGGGAGGAGGGGCCATTGGCGCAGGAGTTGGTTGTTCGCCGATTTCCGCGCCGCTTTCCGGCCCGGCAGAAGCAGCGATCGGCGTCTGCGCAGAAGAGGATTCGCCAGATGGAGAGGCGTCGGCCGGTCCAGATGGAGCGCCCATTGCATCACCCAGGGCTTGAACTCCTTGTTCGAGGGCGGCCAAGGCCCGTTCGGCGTCGGCCTGGGTGGATGCGCCTCGTTCCGCCCCGCAGGCGCTAAGGAGTTGATGGATTTTTTCCAAAACCTCTTCATACGCCACGGGTTCGGCGTTGGGATCTTTCAGGGCGGCCACCAACGCCCCCAGCCGATCCACCGCCTCGAAAATCAGATTCACCACATCCCGGGTGATAGGAAGTTGGTCTTTCCGAGCGGCGTCGAAGACGTTCTCCACCTTGTGGGTCAGTTGGTTGATGTCCTGAAGGCCAAGCATCGCCGAAAGGCCCTTCAGGCTATGGGCGGCCCGGAACATCTCGTGCAAAAGCTCTTCGTCGCATCGAGGCGGCGTTTGCCCCTCATAGGCCTGAACCCACTCGTCCAGCTTCAACAGGTTTTCGTTCAGGCGATCTAGCAGTTGGGCGGATTCGTCCAAAAAATCGCCCAGAAGACTTTCGTAAAATTCATCACGCACGGGCGTTTCTGAAGGACTCATCGACGAACCTCCGTCGATCGTTGCGTCGCGGGACGACGATACAGCCAGGGACTGAGCCGCTCAAAATCCCGCAGGAACTCCGAGACCCCTTCGGCTGCTCCGGTAATCAGCATACCGCCTGGCTTGATCGCGGCCCGAACATTTTCCAAAACCCGCTTCTTCGAAGCGGCGTCGAAATAGATCAATACGTTTTTCAAAAAGACCATGTCAAACGGCGGCAATCGAAGCGGCTCCAGCAAGTTGTGTTGCCGAAAGGAAACCATCCCCTTCAGCGCTGGACCGGCCTGCCAAACGGCCGCATCCTTCGCCTTGACGAAAAATCGCCGACGGTCTTCTTCCGGCACAAGCCGCATCGCACGCTCGCCGAACACCCCGGCCCGAGCCTGCTCCACGGCGCCCGCTCCGATATCCGTGCCTAGAATGGTGATGTTCCATTGCTGATAGTTCAGCAGCCCCCCGGCAATGCAGCAGGCAATCGTATAAACCTCGTCGCCGGTGCTGCAGGCGGCTGACCAGATACGCAAACTCCGTTGCCGTCGGCCGGCTTGGGCGTCGGACGCTATCTGCGCCAAATACTCCCGCCGAAACCACCGCCACTGGACCTCATCCCGAAACAGATAGGTTTCATGGGTCGTAATCTCTTGCAAAAAGGCGTTCCATTCAGGATCGCCCGAAGGAAGCTTCTTCAAGTGCTGATAATAAGCCTCGAAATCCGCAATCCCCGTATCCCGAAGCCGACGACGCAGCCGGTTCGAAAGCAACATCTTCTTCTGCGGCGAAATCCGGATCCCCGTTTTTTGGTAAATCAGTTCCGCATAACGGGTCAGTTGGGCGTCGCTGACCTGTTCCAGGTTTCCAAACGTCGGGATCGGAAGAATCGAACTGTGAGCTTCCTTCATCTTTTTTCCCTTACATCCCTTGAGGATGAGGCCGGAAAAAGGTCCTTTTCCCGGACGGTTATCCGATGTTGGTTTCCTCCGCGGTAAAAAGTTTTTCGATGTCCAGCAGGATCAACAGACGGTTTTCCAGTTTGACCAAGCCGGTCAGATATTCCCGTCCCTTCCCTGCCGCCGTGGGCGGTGGAGGGGCGATCTGCTCCTTGGAAATCCGCAATACCTCGCTCACCGCATCCACAATAACGCCGATGATCTTTCCGCGAACATTGATCACCATAATCCGGGTGTCTTCGGTGGGGTCCTGCGGCGGCAGACCAAACCGCAAACGCAAATCCACAATCGGAATCACGGTGCTCCGCAGATTGATCAAACCCTTGATATACGGCGGCGTTTGGGGCAGATGGGTGATCTCACCCATCAGGATGATCTCCTGCACTTTGGTAATTTCGATCCCATATTCCTCCTGCCCCAATCGAAAGCTAACCAGTTGCAACGAACCGACGCTCTCTTGATGCCGACCTTCTAAAACAACAGATTCTTGAAGCGAGGTAGCCATGGTCGCACCTCTCTCGAAAAAGGAACTATTTTCAGTAGCACACCAGATAATTTCTCTCTTGGGAGATGACGTCCTGACGCAGCGGAAGCTGTATTTTTGAATATGCTCCGCATACACTTTCTGTTTCTATAGGTGTATAGGTTGGAATATTCCTGAATGCGGCTTAAAAGAGGTATTTCTAATGCTTAGAGGCGGATGTTGGATAAGTGAACGACCGGCATTTTCTGCATTTCCTCTCCTGTTGCCACGGTCGATATTTTTAGAACCCGCAAGAAACCCCGTCCAAGGCTTGGCCGGCCCGGACGGGGTGAAAGACGCACTCCGGACCGAAAAAAGGAGATGTACCGATTTTTCCCTTTCGGAGGACGTTTCGCAGCCAGACTGGGGGGAAAGGCCGCCCAATAGCGCCCAATAAAAAGGCGTTTTTTACCCTCTCTTGTGTAAAAAAGAATCCGAACAGTTGCATCCGGCCAGAGGGTATTCTAAGCTTTCTTAAACACTTTTCGTAACCATTCAGTCGAATGGAGAAGTTTCGCGTTCCTGCACACGCTGCAGACCGGTTTTCTCGTCCTAGGTCTTCTCCACGTTTCTGAGGAGCGAGAAATTTCTGGACTGCCGCCTATGCGGGAACAAAGGCGGGTTGCCCCATTTTCGCGGCAAGAACAAAACCGCCCCCCGGAGGACATAAAATAGGCGTTCTCCCTTCAACCGGCTGAATTGGTACTACTTTTCCTGGTTTTTCCATGTCTTTTCTTATTGGCATTTCGGATCTTTTCTGAGAAAGGGTCTCGATATGACGAAGGTTCTTGTTGCTGACGATTCCAGCACCATGCGCAAGATCATCTTGCGTTCGCTTGAGGCGGTCGGGGTCAAAGATGCCGTGGAGGCCGCCGATGGCAATGAAGCCGTCGCCCTATTCCAACCCGGCGTATTCAACCTGGTGCTAACAGATTGGAACATGCCGGGCAAAAGCGGCATCGAAGTCGTTCAGGCCATCCGGGCGCAAGACCCCAAAGTTCCCATCATCATGGTTACTACCGAAGCCGAAAAGGGACGGGTCATGCAGGCCATTCAGGCCGGGGTGTCCGACTATCTGGTCAAACCTTTTACGGCCGATGTCCTGCGGGAGAAACTGGAAAAGCACGGCTGCTAAGGAAGGACTTTTGTTCCCAAACCGCCGTCTGCCCGCGTCCGAGATGCGGCGGGTCCGATGGTGAAGACGGGACGACGAAACGGATCGTCTAGGAGGGCGGCCTCTCGGTCGCCCTCTTTATTTTTGGCCCTTTGCGCAGGCGATCGGAGTTCGGGGAGTAGGAACGGCGCATCAGGGACGGACTTCCACCACGTGCCGACGACGTTGAAATCGCAGCCCCAGCGGCTGGAAAATCTTCTCCAGAAGTTCATCCACGCTGGCTTGCTGCACTTCCAGAGAAATCTGCCGATCCAGACTCACCCCAGCCTTCCGAAGCGTCGCCTCGTCGATTCGGAATTCCAACCCAAGCCGACGGCTCAGGAAGTCCAGCACCTCGCCCAGCGGTTTATTCCGAATCCGAAGACTATCCACACGGATTTGGTCGATAGCGCCCGGCTTGGATGTAGAAGACGCGGCGGGTTTGGTTGGAGATGGGGCAGGAGCCTTCAGGAGTCTTTCCAATTCTGCAAAAGGGTCTGAGGATTTGCGGGTCGGGTCCAAAGCCGCGGCAATTCGGTGGTGGTCTTCGACTCGGCCCCGGACCCATATTTTATCGCCGCTCACTCGGATTTCGGCTGTCGGCGCCGCCTGCGCCATCTGGTGCGTCCGCTGTTGGAGATTTTCACCTCCCGGATAACTTCGCACCAGGGCAATCCGTTCGGGAAGCGGCGTGAGAACGATTTCTCGGCCTTCCGCTTGAATCCGAAAGGTCAGGTCAAACTGATGAAGCACCAG